>NZ_JAWDIW010000003.1:0-492271 GCF_032464805.1 Rhizobium sp. 10PS4
TCCTGTGCTTGTCACAGGAATCCAGCGCGCCCAAGTCCTTGGGCGCGGAAGACTCCTTGACCGAATAAGGGTCAATCACGGCACAGACGCGCCGTGGCTGGATCCCTGTGACCTCACTCGGGCAAAGCCCTGAGGGCACAGGGATGAGGGAGCAAGCGGTGGCCATCAAAGTCACTCCATCACTTCTTGATCGAAGCATTCCAGAAATACGGCCAAGGAGCCGGATCGACGCCTTCGAGCTTGGTCGATTCTGCCGAAACGGCGTTGAAGTCGCCGATCTTCATGAAGGGGGCGTCGGCATAGATCGCCTTCTGGACATCGGCCCAGAGTGCCACGCGCTTCTTCGGATCGACTTCCGATGTAAAGGCGTCGACGGCGGCCTTGCGGGCCGGCGTATCCCACCAGCCCGGCGAGCTGGTCGACAGCGAGCCGATGAGAGCAGGCTCCGGCAGGAAGGGGCTATGGGTGATGTAGATATCCCAGAGCTTCGGATCGGCGCGGCGCTGCGTCAGCGTCGCCCAGTCCACCACCTGCATATCGACGTTGAAGCCGGCAAGTTTCAGATATTCGGCGGCGACCTGCGCCATCTTGTAGTGGAATTCGTACTGGCGGCTGGTCAGTATACGGATCGGTTCACCATTGTAGCCGGCCTTCTTGGCGGCAGCGGCCGCCCCTTCCGGATCGGCGACGTTATAGGCGCCCTCGACGCCGGCATCCGTCGACCAGGCAAAGGTCTTTGGATAGATGGCGCCGTCGAGCGCGTAGAAATCCGTGCTGCCGAAGGCCGCGGCCAGCATATCTTCCATGCTGAGCGCCTGACGGATCGCCTTGCGGACCTCGACATTCCCGGCAATACCTTCTTTCGTGTTGAAGACGAAGACGGGATAACCGAAGGGCTTCAGGATGATCGGCTGCGAGGCGGTGGAGGCCTTCAGCTTGTCGTAGGATTCGACCGGGATCGAGTCGACATAATCATACTGGCCGGAAACGGCTGCCTCGACGCGGGTGTTCGGATCCGGCACCGGCACGAAGCGGATCTCATCGAGATGCTGGTGGCGGGCGCCGCCATAACCATTGCTGTCGCCTTCGCGGGACTTGTAGCCATCGAAACGGACGAGCTGGATATACTGGTCAGCCTTGCGCTCCTTCAACATGTAGGGACCGGTGCCGATGAAGTCCTTCATCGGCTCGTCCTGCTTTTCGGACGGGATGATGATTGCGGCCGAATTGTTGAAGGCGAGAAGCGAGGTCAGCGGCGCATAGGGCTGCTTCAGCGTGATCGTCACGGTCGCCGGATCGACGGCGGTGACCTTATCGATGAAGCCGGCCACCTGCTTGCCGCGCGAGGCGATCTTCATCCAGCGGCCAAGCGAGGCGACGACATCTTCCGAGGTCATATCGCTATTGTCGTGGAACTTGATGCCGGTCCTGAGCTTGATCGTATAGGTTTTGCCGTCGGCGCTGATCTCAGGCAGGCTTTCGGCGAGAAGCGGCGTGACGTTCCAGCCTTTGTCGAAGGTATAGAGCGTTTCGAAAATGTGCTGGGTGACGATGCCGACCAGATCGGCCGTCGACGACATCGGATCGAGCGTCGGCGGCTCGCCGATCGTCGCGACATTGATGACGCCGCCCTTTTCCTGGGCAAAGAGGGTCGAAGGCAGGGCGACAAGCGCGGTGCCGAGAAGGAATGCGACCAGTGTTTTCATGTGACAGCTCCCGTTTAGTTCCACAATTATGTAATTCATATTTTTGTAACAGAATAAGAGATGGATCGATCCTGTCAAGCACGAGCGACGGATTATGCCCTCGGCCGAAGCCGAGACGCCGGAAAAACACACAACTTCGGCTGCGCCGGCCTGCAACAAGACCGCGCATTATGCCAAGGTGAGTCAAACACCCTGCGGTGACGCCTCAACAGAACGGGACAATCAGATGAGCACCAATTTCAACGACGGAAAATGGCTGAACGAACCGGCCATCTGGCACGCGGAGGAAGCCGGCCTCACCCTAACGACCGACGAGAAAACAGATTTCTGGCGGGAAACCCATTACGGCTTCACCCGCGACAGCGGCCATTTCCTCGCCTTTCCCACCACCGACGCCTTCACCGCGCAGATCCGCGTCCAGGGCGAATTCCGCACGCTCTACGACCAGGCCGGCCTGATGGTTCGCATCGACGAAAAACGTTGGGTGAAAACAGGCGTCGAGTTCACCGACGGTGAAGCCTTCCTCAGCACCGTCGTCACCGACGGCAAGTCCGACTGGTCGGTGGCACAGCCCTTCAGGGAATTGGAGGATTTCCGTATTCGCGTCACTGTCGCCAACGGCGCGATGCGCATCCAGGCCTCGCGCGATGGCAGCTTCTGGCCGCTGCTGCGGCTAGCGCCCTTCCCGGCAGCGGCAAACTACGAGGTCGGACCGACCGCCTGCACGCCGGAGCGTAGCGGACTGACGGTGCGTTTTTCCGAATTCTCGATTGGGCCGGCGACCGCCAAGGATCTGCACGATTTGAGCTAGAAGAGCGACCTTTGGCTGCTCTACCGAAAGAACAAGATCAAATGACTGCGAGTGCAGAGCAGCACACTTGACAAAGACAAGCTGCCTGTATTTTACTCAGGCCTGCGGATTAGGCAGAAGGCCAGCCGCATTGACATGACTCCGATAGTCTCTGGGCAGTTTCGCCCCATGACGCCTCATCGCTCGATGGGACCAGCGTCGTGGGGTTTTTGATGTGGTCACTTGATGAACGACGCGCTGAAAATCGGCATCCTTTTTTCGACCACCGGGCCCTACGGCTCGATGGGCCGCGACGCGCGCGACGGCGCCGATTTCGCGATGGCCGAATATGCCGGCGTCGAAGGGCTGGCGATCGAACCCGCCTTCTTCGACCCGCATGCCGATCTTGCCGCCTATCTGGACGGTGCGCGCCATCTTCTGCGCGCCGGTTGCCGCCATATCGTCGGCACGATCACATCTGCGGCACGCAAGGAAGTCATCCCGCTCGTCGAGAAACATGACGGCCTGCTCTGGTATATGTGCCCCTATGAAGGTTTCGAGGCCAACGAGAACGTCATCTATGTCGGCGGCTGCCCGAACCAGCATCTGCTGCCGCTTTTCGAGCACCTGATCCCGCGTTACGGCGCAAGGCCCTATCTCGTCGGCGCCAACTACGTCTGGGGCTGGGAGATGAACCGGCTCGCCCGCGAACTCATTACCAATGCCGGCGGCGAGGTGCTTGGTGAACGCTATCTTCCGCTCGAGGAAACCGCCGTCGAGCGCATCGTCGCCGAGATCGCGCAACGCCGCCCGAGCTTCATCCTCAACAATCTGATCGGCCCCTCGAGCTACGCCTTCCTGGAGGCGATCAAGGCCCTCGGTGATCGCGACCCGGCCTTTCGCGCGGAAAACTGCCCGGTCGTGAGCTGCGACCTGATGGAATGCGAACTCGACGATATCGCCGCCGGAGCTGCTGCCGGCCAGCTTTGCGCCGCTTCCTATTTCGATAGTATCGCGACCCCCGAAAATGCCGCCTTCAAGGCCCGTGTCACCGAGCATCACGGCGCCGAGCGGCGTGTCTCCAGCGTCTTTGCCAGCGCCTATACCGCCGTCCGGCTCTGCGTCGACGCGATCGTCGCTGCCGGTAGTGACGAGCCCGAGGCCGTTCGGCGCGAGCTCTACAATCGATCCTGGCCGACCCCGTTCGGCGCACTTTCGATCGACCGCGAGACCAATCATGCCGCCCTGCCCTTCCATCTCGGCCGGATCAACGCCGACAACGGCTTCGATGTCGTCGCCTCGCAGCCGCCTCTCGCCGCCGACCCCTATCTGACCGGCCGCAACCGACAGGCCTTGCCGCGGTTAAGGGTGGTGTCATGAGAGAGACACCCAATTTCACCGGCTGGCAGGCGATGGTCCTGCACCGCGAGGACGGCAACACCGAAAAGCTGATCCGCCAGCTTCGCCTGCTCGGCATCCATGCAACGCTGCAATGGGCGCCGCTCTCGGCCGCGACACTGCCCGATCTCGTCATCGTCGATGCCGATCAAGGCTGGGACGATCTGCTGCCCTGGAACGGCGAAACGCCTGCCTGCCCCGTCGTCGCCTTGCTTGGCTCGGAAGCGCCCGGCCGCATCGCCTGGGCGCTCGCACAGGGCGCCGGCGCGATCATCGCCAAGCCGATCGCCACATCGGCCGTCTATCCGGCGCTTGTCATGGCCGTCTCCATTCATCGGGAGCGCAAGGCGACCGTGGAGAAGCTGCAATATCTCGAAGAGCGCGTCCGGCTGCGGCCGCTCGTTCATGCCGCCGTCGAAAAGCTTCAGGCCGCACACGGCATCGACGAGGAGAGCGCTTACTCAATCTTGCGCAATTGCGCCATGCGCCGCCGCCTGCCGATGGAGCAGATATCAGCCTTCATCCTGGCGGGTGCCGAACCCCTGCCGGAGGCGGGTTGATGCATGTGCTGAAACAGATGATCCGCCAGCCGACGGCGCTGTTCGGCCTGATCGTCGTCACACTCGTCATCGCGCTCGCGATTGCAGCGCCGTGGATCGCGCCGTTCAGCCCGGACGAGCAGATGTTTGACGGCCTCTCGCTCGAAGGCGCGCCGCTGCCACCGGGCGGTCCCTATCTGCTGGGCACCGACACGCTCGGCCGCGACCTGTTCTCGCGCCTGCTCTTCGGCGCCCGCACCTCGCTGATCATCGGCCTTGTCGCCAATGGCATCGCGGTGACGATCGGCCTCTTCGTCGGCATCGTTGCCGGTTATCTCCGCGGGCTGCCGGGCAACATCCTGATGCGCTTCACCGATCTGATGATGGCATTTCCTGCGCTGCTGCTCGCCATCGTGCTGGCAGCCCTTTTGAAGCCGAGCCTCTGGATCGTTGCCATGGTGATTGCGCTGGTCAACTGGGTGCAGGTCGCCCGCATCGTCTATACCGAGACCCGCGGCCTGGTGGAGCGAGATTTCATCATGGCTGAGCGCTCGCTCGGCGCCGGCCACATGCGCGTGCTCTTCATGCATATCCTGCCGCACCTCATGCCGACGGCAATCGTCTGGGGCACGCTCGGCATCGCCACCACGGTGCTGCTCGAGGCCACACTCTCCTTCCTCGGCGTCGGCGTCCAGCCGCCGCAGCCCTCCTGGGGCAACATCATCTTCGAGAGCCAAAGCTATTTCCAAGCCGCCCCCTGGCTCGTCTTCATTCCGGGCGCGATCATCCTTCTGACGGCGCTTTCCTTCAATCTCGTTGGCGACGCGCTGCGCGACATTCTCGACCCGACCCAGCGCGGGAGGGGCTAATGGCGTCACTCATGCTCCGGAGGCTGGCACAGGCGGCTCTCATCCTGCTCGGCGTCGCGGCAATCACCTTCGTGCTGCTCTACGCCCTTCCGGCCGATCCGGCCCGCATGATCGCCGGCCGCAGCGCCACCGCCCAGACGGTCGCCAACATCCGCCGTGAGCTTGGCCTCGACCAGCCGCTGCTGGTCCAGTTCGGCACCTATCTCGGCAATCTGCTGCACGGGAATCTCGGCCGCTCCTATGCGCAGAAAACCGAGGTCTGGACGTTGATCGCCGCCCGCCTGCCGGCAACATTGACGCTGATGCTTGCAGGCATCTTCGTCGAGGTGGTGCTCGGCCTGACGCTCGGCACCATCGCTGCCATGCGCCGCGGCGGCTTCGTCGACCGGCTGGTGATGATGGCCTCCTTTGTCGGCACCTCCGCACCGCAATTCCTCGTCGCCCTGCTGCTGCTCTACCTGCTGGCGGCAACGCTCGGCTGGTTTCCGATGAGCGGCTACGGCAGCTTCTCGCATCTCGTCCTGCCTGCCGTAACGCTCGGCATCTGCGGCGCCGGCTGGTACGCCCGCATGGTGCGCTCGTCGATGATCGACGTGCTGAACCAGGATTATGTCCGCACGGCGCGCGCCAAGGGCCTTTCCTCGAAGCGCGTCATCCTGCGCCATGCGCTGCCCAATGCCGTGCTGCCGATCATCGCCATGATCGGCATCGACATCGGCCAGTTCATGGGCGGCGTGGTCGTGGTTGAAGCGGTCTATGGCTGGCCCGGCATCGGCCAGCTCGCCTGGCAGGCAATCCAGCAGGTCGACATCCCGATCATCATGGGCGTCACCCTGACCTCGGCACTCGCCATCATCATCGGCAACCTGCTTGCCGACCTCGTCGCGCCGGTCATCGACCCGCGCATCCGCACACGCTGACAGCAACCAAAGAAGGGGAACCAAGATGTTCAAACGCTGGCTGCAACAGACGACCATGGCAACGATGGTGGCGCTCGCGCCATTGTCCGTCATGGCGCAGGAAACGCCCAAGCAGGGCGGCGATATCGTCGTCACCTACAAGGACGACATCACCACACTCGACCCGGCGATCGGCTACGACTGGGTCAACTGGTCGATGATCAAGAGCCTGTATTCCCGCCTGATGGACTACGCGCCCGGCACGCCGAACCCGGTTCCCTCGCTTGCCGAAAGCTTCACCGTGTCGGCCGACGGCTTGACCTATACCTTCAAGCTGCACAAGGGCGTGAAGTTCTCGAACGGCCGCGAGGTCGTCGCCTCCGACGTGAAATATTCGATCGAACGCGCCGTCGACCCGAAGACTCAAGGGCCCGGCGCCGGCTTCTTCGGGGCGATCAAGGGCTTCGAGGATGAAACTGGCGGCAAGACGACGACGCTCTCCGGCATCGAGACGCCGGACGATAGCACCGTCATCTTCAACCTCTCGCGCCCCGACGCCACCTTCCTGCACGTGCTCGCCATCAACTTCGCCTCGGTCGTGCCGAAGGAAGCCGTCGAGGCCGCGGCCGGCGACTTCGGCAAGAAGCCGGTCGGCTCCGGCACCTTCATCCTGAAGGATTGGACAATCGGCCAGCAGCTCGTTTTCGAGCGCAACAAGGATTATTTCGTCAAGGGCGTTCCCTATATCGACAGCTTCAAGGTCGAGGTCGGCCAAGAGCCGCTGGTGGCGCTCTTGCGCCTGCAGAAGGGCGAGGTCGATATTGCCGGCGACGGCATTCCGCCGGCGAAGTTTCTTGAAATCAAGAATTCGGCCGACGGCGCGCAGATGATCGTCGACGGCGAACAGCTGCATACCGGCTACATCACCCTCAACACCAAGGTGAAGCCCTTCGACAACGTCAAGGTTCGCCAGGCGCTGAACATGGCGATCAACAAGGAGCGCATCACCCGCATCCTCAACGGCCGCGCAACGCCTGCCAACCAGCCGCTGCCGCCGCTGATGCCGGGCTACGACAAGTCCTTCACCGGCTATGCCTTTGACGTGGCGAAAGCCAAAGCGCTGCTTGCCGAAGCCGGCTATTCCGACGGCTTCGAGACCGTGCTCTACTCCACCAACACCGATCCGCAGCCGCGCATCGCCCAGGCGATTCAGCAGGATCTGGCCGCTGTCGGCGTCAAGGCCGAGGTCCGAGCGCTGGCCCAGGCAAACGTCATCTCGGCCGGCGGCACGGAAGGCGAAGCGCCGATGATCTGGTCGGGCGGCATGGCCTGGATCGCCGACTTCCCGGATCCGTCCAACTTCTACGGCCCGATTCTCGGTTGCGCCGGCGCGGTTCCGGGCGGCTGGAACTGGTCATGGTACTGCAACGCCGAACTCGACAAGCGCGCCGTTGCCGCCGACTCGATGTCCGATCCGGCAAAGGTAGCCGAGCGCACCGCCGCCTGGGGCAAGATCTTCACCGATATCATGGCCGATGCGCCATGGATCCCTGTGATCAACGAACGCCGCGTCGTCGCCAAGTCGATGCGCATGGGCGGTGCTGACAACATCTACATCGATCCGACCCGCGTCATCAATTACGACGCGATCTACGTCAAGCAATAGGCCCTGAAGAAACAAAGCCTTCCCGGTCCATGCCGGGAAGGCATCATAAAATCGAGGGAGATATGACATGTGCATCGCCTGCACCCACACCATCCACCGCGCCCAGCATAATTTCGGCTGGAACAAGGATTTCCCCCCCGCCGTCGTCGCCAAGCCCGGAGAGACGATCCACTTCGAATGCATGGATTCATCGGGTGGCCAGCTCGGAAACGACGCGACGCTCGAAACGCTGAACGCGCTCGATTTCGGCAAGATCAACCCGGTCTCCGGCCCGGTCTATATCGAAGGCGCCAAGCCCGGTGATGCGCTGAAGGTGACGCTGCGCAAGTTCATTCCGTCGGGCGTCGGCTGGACGGCCAATATTCCGGGCTTCGGCCTGCTCGCGGATCAGTTCACGGATCCGGCACTGCATGTCTGGTCCTATGACGCCAACAGCATGGTGCCCGCCCTTTACGGCCCGGGCGGCCGCGTGCCGTTAAAGCCCTTCGCCGGCACGATCGGCGTCGCACCCGCCGAGCCCGGCACCCACTCCGTCGTTCCCCCACGCCGCGTCGGCGGCAACATGGACATCCGCGACCTGACGGCCGGGGTGACGCTCTACCTGCCCGTCGAGGTCGACGGCGCGCTGTTTTCGATCGGTGATACCCATGCCGCGCAGGGCGATGGCGAAGTCTGCGGCACGGCGATCGAAAGCCAGATGAACGTCGAAGCGACGATCGAGCTCGTCAAGGACGCCAAGCTGCAGACGCCGCGCTTCACCACGACCGAACCGGTGACCCGCCACCTCGACGGCGCGGGCTACGAGGTCACGACGGGCATCGGCCCTGATCTGATGACCGGGGCGCGCGAAAGCGTCATGCGCATGATCGATCTTCTCGGCGCCGAACACGGCATCAGCGCCGTCGATGCCTATCTGCTTTGCTCGGTCTGCGGCGATCTGCGGATCAGCGAGATCGTCGACCAGCCGAACTGGGTGGTTTCCTTCTACTTCCCGAGGATCGTGTTCGCGTGAACGAAGCCATGCCCGCCGCCGCAGCGGTGCTCAGCCTTCGCAATCTGAGCGTCGATGCCCGCACCCCCGAAGGCCGCAAGCCGGTGCTCCAGGATGTCAGCTTCGAGCTTGCAAGCGGCGAAACGCTCTGCATTGCCGGCGAATCCGGCTCCGGCAAGTCGGTCACCTCGCTGTCGATCATGGGGCTCCTGCCGAAGGCCTCGCTGCGGGTCGCCTCCGGCAGCGTGCTGCTTGGCGAGCGCGACCTGCTCACGCTTTCCGACCGCGCGATGCGCAGCGTGCGCGGCGGCGATATCGCCATGGTGTTCCAGGAGCCGATGACCTCGCTCAACCCGGTCATGTCGGTGGGCAACCAGCTGACTGAGGCAATCCGCGCGCACCAGGGCAGCGACAATGCCGAGGCGGTGGCTCTGAAGATGCTCGACGCCGTGCAGATCACCGAGCCGGCCCGGCGGCTGAAGCAGTACCCGCACGAGCTTTCCGGCGGCATGCGCCAGCGGGTGATGATCGCCATGGCGCTCTCCTGCCGGCCGAAGGTGCTGATCGCCGACGAGCCGACAACGGCACTCGACGTCACCGTGCAGGCGCAAATCCTCAAGCTGATGCGAGAGTTGAAGTGCGAATTCGGCGCCTCGATCATCCTCATCACTCACGACATGGGGGTGGTCGCCGAAATGGCCGACCGCGTCGTCATCATGCAGAATGGCAGGATCGTCGAGCAGGGAACGGCGCTCGCCATCTTCCAGCGGCCGAAGGAGGCCTATACGCAGCAATTGCTCGCCGCCGTCCCGCGGCTCGGCGCGCTTGCCGGCACCGACCGTCCGCCGCGCATCAGCCAGCGCGCCATCGAGACGCTGCATCCGGACCGCACGCCGGTGCTGAACGTGCGCGACCTCACCGTCACCTATGGCAATGCCGCAAGCCGGTTTTTCAAGGGCAAGCCGCCGGTCGCAGCCGTCGAAGGCGTTTCCTTCGATATCCTGCCGGGCGAAACGCTCGGCCTCGTCGGCGAAAGCGGCTCCGGCAAATCGACCACCGGCAAGGCCGTGCTCGGTCTCATCCCCTTCAAGGGCAATGTGCTGATCGACGGCCGCAAAATTGCCGGCCTCAGCCAGCGCAAGATGCGGCCCGTGCGCCGCTCGGCGCAGATGATCTTCCAGGATCCCTATGCCTCGCTCGACCCGCGCATGGCCGTCGGTAAGGCAATCGGCGAACCGATGGTCATCCACGGCATCGGCAACCACAGCGAACGGCAGGACCGCGTCGCCGAACTGCTGCGCCGGGTCGGCCTGACGCCTGATGCGGCGACGCGCTACCCGCACGAATTTTCAGGCGGCCAGCGCCAGCGCATCTGCATCGCACGGGCGCTCGCGCTTGAGCCAAAGCTGATCGTCGCCGACGAGAGCGTCGCAGCCCTTGACGTCTCCGTCCGCGCCCGCGTGCTCGACCTGCTGCTCGAACTGCAGGAAACGATGGGGCTCGCCTATCTCTTCATCTCCCACGACATGGCCGTGGTCGAGCGCATGTCCCACAACGTCGCCGTCATGCGCGCCGGCCGCATCATCGAAACCGGCACGCGGCGGGATATCTTCGAGAACCCGACGGATGACTACACCCGCGCACTGATCGCCGCGGTTCCGATCCCCGATCCGGAGGTCTATCGCGGCAGGGAAGCGCATGCGTGATTGAGGGTCAAGCATGGCGAAACTGTCGCCAACGAGGATATCGGACGGCTGCTGACAAAGATCGTCGGCTGACCGCCTTTTCGTAGAAGAGACGCGTCGGCAGGTCGTGGAATTGTCATTTTCGGGGTGACAGTCGCCCCGTTCTCTGCGAAAAGAGCGCGATGAGAGACAGGGGCGCCCGTCGACAGACGGGCTGAGAAGCACCCTTCGAACCTGAACCGGATAATGCCGGCGGAGGGAGTCGCTCGGGGCCGCGGCACCGCCCGCATGAACCGCCCCGTGCCCGCCCCCCGCCTGAAAGGGGCCACATGCAGACCAGGACCACACCAGGAGCGATGCTGAAGGCGATGCGCGAGAAGCCGCCGCTCGTTCAGTGCATCACCAATTACGTCGCCATGAATATCGCCGCGAATGTTCTGCTTGCATCAGGCGCCTCGCCCGCCATGGTGCATGCCGCCGAAGAAACCGGCGAATTCGCCGCGATCGCCGGCGCGCTGACAATCAATATCGGCACCCTGTCGACGCAATGGATTGACGGCATGCAGGCGGCGGCGAAGGTGGCGACATCAGCCGGCAAACCTTGGGTGCTCGATCCAGTCGCGCATTATGCCACGGCCTTCCGCCGCAATGCGGTTGCCGAACTGCTCGCCCTGCGACCGACTATCATCCGCGGCAACGCTTCCGAGATCATCGCGCTTGCCGGCGGCGAGAGCCGCGGCCAGGGGGTCGACAGCCGCGACCCGGTCGAGCAAGCGGAAGGTTCGGCGCGATGGCTGGCGGAACGGCAGCAGGCGGTGGTCGCCGTTACCGGCGTCGTGGATTTCGTAACCGATGGCGAGCGAGCTGTGCGCATCGAAGGCGGATCGGTCCTGATGCCTCAGGTTACAGCACTCGGCTGCTCGCTCACCTGCCTTGTCGGCGCCTTTGCCGCGACAGCGCCTGAGGACATCTTCGGTGCGACGGTCGCTGCACTTTCAACCTTCGCCATCGCCGGCGAGGAGGCCGCCCTTGGAGCAGCCGGCCCCGGCTCCTTCTCCTGGCGCTTCCTCGATGCGCTGGCCGCGCTCGACGCCGAAACGCTTGACGCCAGGGCAAGGATATCGGCGGCATGAAGGCTTTCGACCTTTCGCTCTATCTCGTCCTCGACCCCGATCTCTGCGCGGGGATCGGCATGGTCGAGACCGCGCGCCTTGCCGTTGCCGGCGGCGCGACCATGGTGCAGCTGCGCGACAAACATGCCGGCACCATCAGGATGATCGAGACCGGCCGCGCCCTGAAACAGGTGCTGGATGGGACCGGCGCCCTCCTCATCGTCAATGATGACGTCGAGGCGGCAATCGCCATCGGCGCCGACGGCCTGCATATCGGTCAGGAGGACATGGATGCGCGTAAAGCCCGGGCGATGATCGGTGCTGAGATGATCCTTGGCCTGTCGGTCGAGAGCGAGGCGCTTGCTAACGCCGTCGATCCTGATCTCCTCGATTACACCGGCGTCGGGCCGGTGTTTGCGACACCGACCAAGGCCGATCACAAGCAGCCGATCGGCTTTGACGGACTTGCAAGGCTGGTAAAGGCCTCGCCGGTGCCATCGGTCGCGATCGGCGGACTCAAGGCGGATCATGTCGTTCAGGTGTTCGCCGCAGGCGCCAAGGGCCTTGCCGTCGTTTCGGCCATCTGCGGCACGCCCGACCCCGAAGCCGCCACGCGCCGCATCGCTGCAGAAATTAGAAAGGTCCGCACATGATCCGCAACGTTCTCTCCATCGCCGGCTCCGATCCCTCCGGCGGCGCTGGCATCCAGGCCGATCTCAAGGCCTTTTCCGCCCGCGGCGTCTACGGCATGGCGGTGCTGACTGCGCTGACGGCGCAGAACACGCAAGGTGTCAGCGGCGTGCATCTGGTGCCGCCGCAATTCGTCGCCGACCAGATCAATGCCGTCTTTGCGGATGTGCGGGTCGATGCGGTCAAGATCGGCATGATCGCCAATGCCGGCATCGCCGACGCCGTTGCCGGTGCGCTAACTGACCGCCGCGACATTCCCATCGTCATCGACCCTGTTATGATCGCCAAGGGTGGAGCCGCCTTGCTCGCGCCTGAAGCGGTCGACGTGTTGACCCGGCGGCTGCTGCCGCTTGCCACACTGCTGACCCCGAACCTGCCAGAAGCCGCCGCCCTGCTGCACCAGCCGGTGGCGACAAACCGCGCTGACATGGCGGCGCAGGCCGAGCGCCTGCGCGCGCTTGGCCCGGCCGCGGTGCTGGTCAAGGGCGGCCATCTCGACGGCGACGAGAGCCCTGACGTGCTTGCCACCGCTGCCGGACTGCACTGGTTCGAAGCTAGGCGCGTGCCGACCAAGAACACCCACGGCACCGGCTGCACGCTCTCCAGCGCGCTGGCGGCCGAGCTAGCCAAGGGCGCTTCGGCGCGGGAGGCCGTCGCCATCGCGAAGGATTACCTCGCCGGCGCGGTCGCGGCTGCCGCACGCCTCACCGTCGGCTCCGGCCACGGCCCGGTGCAGCATTTTCATGCGCTTTGGAAAGACGGCGAATAGGCGCTCGCTCAACCAACATGCCGCCAATCAAAACGGCCCGGCCCTTCCCGGGCCTTTTTTGCGTTCGGCACCTACCTTGCGTTGAAACTGCAGGACAGCGGCAGGTCGTGCCTTTGGCCGTTTGAAAAACCTTGTTGACAAGCCCGGCGAGATGGCCAAGTCTATGACACTAAAAGGGGATATGTTCTGCAATAACGGAATAATTGGAGGTGTGACAGGTGCCAGACCTGCTTGTGAGCTTATATTCCATTAAGCTCGCCGACCTGAAACGCAAAGCCGATGATGTCGGCGTCTCCATCCGTCCGGCCCTCGCCCCGGAACTGCATCTTATCGTCAGCTGGGTTCGCGAATGGTTCAGCGAGAACTGGGCGAGCGAAGTCACCGTCGCCTTCTCCCGCCAGCCCGTTGCCTGCCTGATCGCCGTTGAAGGCGGCAAGCTGCTCGGCTTTGCCTGCTACGACACGACGGCGCGCGGCTTCTTCGGCCCGACCGGCGTCGGCCCAGACGTCCGCGGCAAGGGCATCGGGCTCGCCCTCTTTTCCGCCTGCCTTCAGACCATGAAGGCGCTCGGTCACGCCTATGCCTTCATCGGCGATGCCGGCCCGGTCGATTTCTACGCCAAGGCCGCAGGCGCAATCGTCATCCCCGCCCCCGACAAGGGCATCTACGAAGGCATGCTGAGAAGCACGCCGAAATGACCAGCTGATCCCGGAGCACCAGAATTGTCCTCGACCCCGCTCGCCCTTTTCGTCGGCCTTCCGAATCCCACCATTTCGGATGATGAATTCGCCCTCTTTCGCGACACCAATCCGCTCGGCCTCTTCGTCGGCCGACGTAATCAGCGCGAGCCGGAGCAGACGAGGCGGCTGATCGAGCGCTTCCGCGAAGCCGTCGGCCGCGACGACGCGCCTGTCTTCACCGACCAGGAAGGCGGCCGCGTTCAGCATCTCGATGCCGGCCCCTGGCCGCTCTTCCGCAGTTTCGGCCAGTTCGCCGAACTTGCGCGCCGCGATTTCGATCTCGGCAAAAAAGCATTGCGCCTTTCCTCCCAGGCCATGGGCGCGATGATGACGGAACTTGGCCTTTCCAGCGGATGCTCGCCCGTTCTCGATCTCGTCTTCGAGACGACGAGCGCGGTCATCGGCGCCCGCTCCTTTGGCCCTGATCCCGATTTCATCGCTGCCCTCGGCCGCGAGGTGGTCGATGGCCTGCTCGAGACCGGCAACATGCCTGTTATCAAGCACATACCCGGCCATGGCCGTGCGACGCTCGACTCCCACAAGGAGCGTCCGGTGGTCAATGCCAGCCGCGAGACGCTTACCGCCACCGATTTCAAGCCATTCGTGGCGCTGAAAGATACGCCCTGGGCGATGGTCGCCCATGTCGTCTACTCGGCCTATGACGCCGAGCTGCCGGCGTCCGTCTCGCCTGTTATGCACGACGTGATCCGCAAGGAGATGGGTTATGACGGCGTGCTGATTTCCGACTGCATCTTCATGGAGTCGCTCTCCGGCACTTTGCCGGAACGTGTCAAACAGGTGCTCGACGCAGGCTTCGACATTGCGCTCCACAGCCACGGCGACATTCCGGAAAGCGAAGCCGCCGCCAAGGCCGCCCGTCCGCTGACGGAAGCTGCCCTGCAGCGGATCGCTGCCGGCAAGGCCCGCCTCGGCAATCTCAAGGTCGATGTCCGCGCCGCCCATGCAGAAGTCGAAGACATGTTTGCAAGCGCGTTTGTCTCCTGACCGGCGCGCCATCTCTCACCGCATAAGAAAAGGGGAATAAAACATGAAGAAACATTTTCTTGCAGCCGCAGCAATCACCCTGCTTTCCGGATCCGCCATGGCGCAAACGGTGCTGACGGCGAATATCGAACCGGCAACGACCTGGGTTCGCAACTTCAACCCGTTCAACCAGACCTCGGCGCGCCAGTCGACGCTCGATTTCATCTACGAGCCGCTGGTCGTCTTCAACCGCTTCGACAGCAACAAGCCGGTCTATCGCCTGGCCGAAAGCTTCAAGCTCTCCGATGATCTGAAGAGCATCGAATTCAAGCTGCGCTCAGATCTGAAATGGTCTGACGGTAAGCCGCTGACGGCAGCCGACGTCAAGTTCACCTATGATTACCTGAAAAAATTCCCGGCGCTCGACTTCGTCAGCATCTGGACCTTCGTCACCGACGTGCAGGCGGTCGACGGTCAGACGTTGCGCTTCACGCTCGCCAATCCGAGCTCGCTTGCCGCCGAGCAGATCTCGCAGCTGCCGATCGT
This sequence comes from Rhizobium sp. 10PS4, assembly GCF_032464805.1. NCBI lineage: Bacteria > Pseudomonadati > Pseudomonadota > Alphaproteobacteria > Hyphomicrobiales > Rhizobiaceae > Rhizobium > Rhizobium sp. 10PS4. Next base: position 15,385 of record NZ_JAWDIW010000003.1, read on the forward strand.
CCCGGAACATGTCTGGAAGGACGTCGCCGATCCCGTGACTTTCGCCAACGAGACCCCTGTTGGTAGCGGCCCGCTGACGGAGGTGCCGCGCTTCACCGGCCAGACCTATGACCAGTGCCGCAACCCGCACTATTGGGACAACGCTCACCTGAAGGTCGATTGCATACGCTTCCCGCAGCTTGCCGACAACAACCAGATCCTGACGGCAACGGCCGACGGCACGCTCGACTGGGGCGTCTCCTTCATTCCCGATATCGACAATGTCTATGTTTCCAAGGATCCGGCGCACTTCCATTACTGGTATTCGCCAAGCAGCATGGTCGCCTTTCTGTTCAACTTGGAAACGGCAAACGAGAACAACAAGAAGGCCTTCAACGACCTGAAATTCCGCCGTGCGGTCAGCATGGCGCTCGACCGCAAGACGATGATCGACGTCGCCGGCTATGGCTATCCGACGCTGAACGAAGACCCCGGCCTGATGGGCGAGCTTTACAAGAGCTGGGCGGACCCATCCATCAAGGCCGACTTCGGCAAGTTCGCAACCTATGACGCCGATGCAGCCAAGGCCCTGCTCGACGAGGCAGGCTACAAGGACAAGGACGGCGACGGCTTCCGCGACAATCCCGACGGCAGTAAGATCTTCTTCTCCATCATTGTCCCGAATTCCTGGACGGACTGGGTCGATACAGTCAACATCGCCGTGGAAGGCATCCAGGCTGTCGGCATCGACGCCAAGATCGAAACGCCGGAGGAAGCCGTCTGGACCGGCAACCTCATCAACGGCACTTTCGATGCGGCGATCAACAGCCTGCCGGCTTCGGCTTCGCCCTATTACCCCTATAAGCGCGCCTTCAGCGCCTCGGACAAGGGCAAGACCCGCTTCACCGCGCAGCGCTGGTTCAATCCGGAGGTCGAAAAACTCGTCACCGAGTTCACTCATACCGCCGATCTTGCCAAGCAGAAGGACGCGATGAACAAGGCGCAACGCATCGTCGCTGAAAACATGCCGATGATTCCCGTCTTCAACAATCCGAACTGGTATCAGTACAACACCAAGCGCTTCAGCGGCTGGTCGACCAAGGAAAACCCCTTCGTCAATCCGTCGATCTCCCGGACCAACCCGGCACGCCTGCTGAACCTCCTGGCTCTCGAGCCGGTCAAGTAAGCATCGCAAATTCTCGGGAGCGGCGTAAAACGCCGCTCCCGTCACGACGGAGTTCCCATGGCTTTCCTGCTTCGCCGCCTCGTCTTCTACATGGCAGCTTTCATCGCGGCAGCGACGATCAATTTCTTCCTGCCGCGTCTGATGCCGGGCGATCCGGTGCAGATCATGTTCTCAAGCGCCGGCACCGAATTGCCGCCGGAAAGTCTGCAGGCGCTGAAACTCACCTTCGGCTTCGTCGACGGGCCGCTCTGGCAGCAGTACCTCACCTATCTCGGCAGCATCTTCACCGGCGATCTCGGCCGCTCGATCAAGTATTTCCCGCTACCCGTCACCTCGGTGCTCGGCAATGCGCTCATCTGGACCGTTGGCCTGATGGGTACGGCGACGATCGTCAGCTTCGCGATCGGCACCTTCCTCGGCATCGTCGCCGCCTGGCGGCGCGGCAGCAAGTTCGATGTCGTCGTCTCCGTCGGCGCGATCTTCGCAACCTCGGTACCGGCCGTCGTCACCTCGCTGATCGTGCTCTTCATCTTCGGCTTCACGCTCGGCTGGTTTCCGAACGGCTATGCCGCCGACCCATCGCTCGATCCCGCCTTCAGCCTGCAATATATCGGCAGCCTCGCCTACCACGGCATCCTGCCGATGGTGACCCTCTGCACCGTGCTGATCGGCGGCTTCACCGTCACCATGCGCAACAACATGATCAATCTGCTCGGCGAGGACTATATCGTCATGGCCCGCGCCAAGGGCCTTTCGGATCGGCATGTGATGCTCTGGTACGCGGCGCGCAACGCCCTGCTGCCGACCGTCTCCAGTCTTGCCATCGCCATCGGCACCATCCTCGGCGGATCGCTGGTGACGGAGGTCGTCTATAACTATCCCGGCCTCGGCAACATTCTCTACCAGGCGATCCTCGCCCGGGACTACCCTGTCATCCAGGGCCAGCTCCTCATCATGACCGCAACCATGCTGATCGCCAATTTTATCGTCGACGTCAGCTATGTGCTGCTCGATCCCAGGCTGAAGGGAGCGTGAAATGAAGACCCTGCTTCGAAACCGCAAGGCGCTCGTCGGTCTCGTCATTATCGCCTTCATCGTCCTCGTCGCGATCGCAGCGCCCCTGCTGACGCAGTACGATCCCGCCGCCCGCACCGGGCGGCCGCACCAGCCGCCATCGCTCGATCATATCCTCGGCACGACCCGCATCGGCCAGGATGTCTTCGCCCGGCTGATCTACGGCGCCCGTACATCGCTTGCCGTCGGCTTCGGCGCCGGCCTGCTGATCACCCTCGTCGGCACCGCGCTCGGCATCATCTCCGGCTATCGCGGTGGCAAGACCGACGAGATCATCAGCTTCTTCACCAACATGGTGCTGGTCGTTCCGAACCTACCGTTGCTGCTCGTGCTTGCCGCCTTCATCGGCCAGGCAAGCCCCCTCGTCATCGCCCTTATCCTCGGCGCCACCTCCTGGGCCTGGGGCGCACGCGTCACCCGCGCAGAAACGCTCTCCGTCAAGCAGAAGGATTTCGTCAAATCGGCCGAGATGATGGGTGAGCCGCAATGGCGCATCATGACATTCGAGATCTTTCCCAACGTGATATCTATCGTCGGCATCAATTTCATCGGCAGCGTCATCTTCGCGATCATCACCGAAGCGACACTCGAATTCCTCGGCCTCGGCGATCCCCGAGCGATCTCCTGGGGCACGATGCTCTACAATGCACAGAAGGCCTCGGCCCTTTCGGTCGGCGCCTGGTGGGATATCCTCACCCCCTGCTTCGCGCTCGCCTTCCTCGGCATCGGCATGTCGCTCTTGAATTTCGCCGTCGACGAGATCGCCAATCCGCGACTGCGCACCGGCAATCATCTGAAGCGCTGGTCCCTGCTCGTTCGAACAGGGGAGGGCCGCCTGTGACGCAGCCGCTGCTCTCGGTGAGGAACCTCACCATCGACTATATCGGCGAGGAGAAGGATTTCCGGGCCGTCAGCGATGTCAGCTTCGATGTCGCGCCCGGCGAAGTCTTCGGCCTTGCCGGCGAATCCGGTTGCGGCAAGAGCACCATCGCTTTTGCCATCAGCCGCCTGCACAAGCCGCCGGCGCTGATCCGCAAGGAGAGCCGCATCCTGCTCGACGCTCGCGACGTGCTCGGCCTCGACCGGCAGGCGCTCAACGCATTCCGCTGGCGCGATGTCGCCATGGTCTTCCAGAGCGCCATGAACTCGCTGAACCCGGTGCTGCGCATCGAGACGCAATTCTACGACATGCTGCGCACCCACAAGGGCATGAGCCGTGCTGCAGCCCGCGAGCGCACCGCCGAGATGCTGACGCTCGTCGATATCGCGCCGGATCGCATGCGCGACTATCCGCACCAGTTTTCCGGCGGCATGCGCCAGCGCATCGTTATCGCCATCTGCATGGCGCTCGATCCGAAGCTCGTCGTCATGGACGAACCGACGACGGCGCTCGACGTCGTCGTCCAGCGCGAGATCCTGCAGCGCATCAACGAATTGCGCCGCAGCTTCGGCTTCTCCGTGCTGTTCATCACCCATGATCTCGGGCTGATGGTGCAATTCTGCGACCGCATCGGCATCATGCTATCAGGCCAGTTGGTGGAGCAGAACACGGCCGAGGCGATCTACAGGACGCCCAAGCATGACTACACGAAAAAGCTCTGGGCTTCCTTCCCCTCGCTGCATGGAGGAGTGCTGCTATGACAGACGCCATTCTCGCACTCGACACGGTGACGAAGACTTTCGGCCATGGCTTCGGGGCCGTGCATGCGGCGCGCGCCATCTCGTTTTCGCTGCATGCCGGCCGGGCGCTGGCGCTCGTCGGCGAATCCGGCAGCGGCAAGACCACCTGCGCCCGCATGGCGATGCGCGAATATCTGCCGACATCGGGCCGGATTCTCTACAAGGGCCGGCCTGTCGAGGCGGCGAAATCCGCCGAGATCGCCCGTTACCGCCGTTCGGTGCAGATGATCTTCCAGGACCCCTTCGCCTCGCTGAACCCTGCCCACACCATCGCCCATCATCTCCGGCGGCCACTGAAACTGCACCGCCCGGAAATCAAGGGGGCCGAGATCGACGCCGCGATCCGCGAACTGCTGCAGCGCGTCAGGCTCGATCCCGATCTCGTCGCGCCGAAATATCCGCATGAGCTCTCCGGCGGCCAGCGCCAGCGCGTCAACATCGCTCGCGCCTTGGCCGTCAAGCCGGAGGTGATCGTCGCCGACGAGCCGACCTCCATGCTCGACGTCTCGGTGCGCCTCGGCGTGCTGAACCTGTTGAACGAGATGAAGCAGGAGATGAATCTCGGCCTGCTCTACATCACCCACGATATCGCCACCGCCCGTTATGTCGCCGAGGACATCGCCGTGATGTATGCCGGCCAGATCGTCGAATGGGGCAGCGTTGCCAAGGTGATCGACAATCCGCTGCATCCCTATACCCAGCTGCTGCTCTCGGCCGTGCCCGATCCCGAGGTCCGGTTCGAGGATCCGAAGGCGCGGCTGAGGCCCGACGAGGTGGAGGACATCCGCCGCCGTTCGGCCCTGCCGCAGGACGACATCGTCGAATTCGAGCAGGATCATTTCATGCGGATGATCTGAAGCCGGCTTGCTGGCCTCATCTAGCGCCCTATGCTAGGGGACGGTTCCTTTCATGCGAGGCGAAGCCGTCATGCTGCCCTGGATCCAACTCGATTCCGCGACCATTCCCGGTGAAAACGGCGAATTGCGGCTGAAGCAGCGCGGCAGCGAGTTCTCGATCATGCTCGGCGCCAACGAGCTGATGAACAGCCGTCTCAGCGGCTCGGAAGAAGCGCTGGCGACCCTTTCCTGGGATCGGATCAAGTCGCAGCCGAAGCCAAGGATGCTGATCGGCGGGCTCGGCATGGGTTTCACCCTGCGCGCCGCTCTCGCCATTCTCCCGAAAGATGCCGGCGTCACCGTCGCCGAACTGGTACCGGCCGTGATCGCCTGGGCCCGCGGGCCGATGGCCGAGGTCTTCAAGGGCTGTCTCGACGATGCGCGCGTCGGCATCCATCAGGGCGATGTCGGCGAGGCGATCCGCGCCGGCAAGGCTGCCTATGACGCCATTCTGCTCGATGTCGACAACGGCCCTGATGGCCTGACCCGCAAATCCAACGACCGGCTTTATGATTTTGCCGGCCTTCGCGCCGCCCGCGACGCGTTGCGCCCCGGCGGCGTGCTCGCCGTCTGGTCGTCCGGTCCCGATCCCAATTTCACGCGCCGCCTCAGGGACAGCGGCTTTGTCGTCGATCTCGTTAATATCCGCGCCAACCGCAAACGCGGCGCCCGCCACGTGATATGGCTTGCCGTCAAATCGGCCGGCTGACGCTCAGGCGGCGTCCGTCCGCTGCTCGCCGATCGCGTCCTGGCCGCGGAATGCCTGCAGCATGAGGTCCAGAAGCTCCTTGGTAGGCTCGCTGCAGGACAGTATCTCGGAAATCTGCTTGATGCTTTCATCCGGCAGCTCCCACCATCTGAGCCGCATCATAAGGTCGCGCATCTCGGCGTTGAAGCGGTATCTTATGTGCTTGGCCGGATTGCCGCCGACGATCTCGAAAGGTTCGACGTTGCGATAGACGTGCGCGCGGGCGGCGATGACCGCCCCATCGCCGATGGTAACGCCCGAAAGGATGGTGGCGCCGAAGCCGATCCAGACGTCGTTGCCGATGACGACATCGCCTTTCGTGCCGCTCGGCTGCGTAATCCCCTCACCGCCGAGTTCCACCAGAAATTTCTGATGGCCGAAAGGATATGTCGTGAAGCGGTCGGTCCTGTGCTCTCCGCCAAGCAGGATGTTCACGTCCATGGCCACAGAACAGAACCTGCCGACATGCAATGACGCGCCCTGATCATAGGTAAAGATCCGCGTCCCCAAAACACCATAGGAATACTTGCCGATATAGACGCGGCTTGCGCCAAATTCGAGTACGCGGTCCTCAGCTGCTGCATCATCCATAGACGGTCTCCCAATTACCTGAGATCATGTCTGGCGAAGCTTTCGCGAGGCTTGCGTAGACGCAACAAATGCGTGTCCGGCGAGGGGCTGCGCAATGAGGCGCGTTCGGATCAGCTACCCGAAGCGATCCTGCGGGCGGCATTGATGGCGCGGCGGGCACCGGAGCGCAGTTGCGCGGTCTCCGCACCGGCAATGACCAGATCGAAGCCAAATTTCAGTAGCTCGCCCGCCCGCTCGCCGTCGGCGGCGAAGGCGCAGGCGAATTTGCCATGGGCGCGGCAGCGCGAAACCGCATGCTGCATGGCGCTGTCGATCTCGGCGGCGTTCGGCGCAACCTGGTCGCCGTTCGAGAGTGCGATCGAAAGGTCGGAGGGGCCGATGAAGATACCGTCGATGCCGGCAACGCCGAGGATTCTGTCGATCGCCTCGAGTGCCGCCCGGGTCTCGATCATGGCGATGGCGACGGTCAGCGCGTTGGCGTTCTTCAGATAATCATCGGCCGACAGGCCTGTATGGTTGAGCGCCAGCGACGGTCCCCAGCTGCGTTCGCCGAGAGGCGGGTATTTCGTAGTCCTGACGAAGGCTTGCGCGTCTTCGGCCGAATTGATCATCGGCGCTATGATGCCGGAGGCACCGGCATCGAGCAGGCGCGAGGCGGACGCGAAATCACCGACCGGTATGCGCGCCAGCGCCGGCTTGCCGGCAAGCCGCACCTGGGCGACGGCATTCGCTGCCGACGGCATGTCCCACATGCCGTGCTGCATATCCAGCACGATGGTGTCGAAGGCCTCCTGCGCCAGGTGATTGGCAAGCGTGGCGTCGGGAATACCGATCCAGGCGGAGATCATTCCGCCCCGCTGATGCCTGATCCGGTCCGCAAAGCCGTCGATTTCAGCTGCGCTCATGCCATTCTCCTCAATTCGACAGGCCGCCAGCGGCCAGATATTTCTGCTCGAGGAACTCTTGAATGCCGAATTCCCTCAAAGCTATGCACGGGTTGCCGGCTCATCCTCTCCGGCGCAGTCGTGAAATAATGATTGTCACGGCGAGCCCAGCGACAGCCATGATGCTTCCCCAGAGAACCCAGATGCTTTGGTTGATCATGAAACTGGATGCAGGATAGGGAAAATAACCGCTTCCCTGGGCGATCCAAATCAGCCCCAGGAGGATCATGAGCAGTCCAACGACGTATCCGACGGTTCGCGACATGCTTCGCCCCTTCCCTATGAATCGATGCCACAATGTCGATCGGCGTCGGTCATGACAAGGCTTCTCTCCTGAGAGCGAACATATTCCGGATGCAATGAATGTCATGTCCTGCCGACTTCATCCACCAGCCAGGTGCTGAGCCTCTCGCTATCAACATTTGCCGATCGCGGCGGTATCAGCCAATAACCGCGGTCCCAGGCCTCGAGCGGCGGCCCGGCTTCCACCAGCATATGCGTGAAGAGAAGCGTATCGACCAGACCCATCCAGCCGATCGCCACGCCCTGTTCGCTGAGAGCGGCCTGGACGACCAGCGAGTAGGTGTTGAAGCTGACATCGCCGCGGCCGGCGTGGAGATCGCGAGTAACGGAGAATTCGGCAAAATAACTTCGCCAGTCGAACCAAGGCGATGGCATCGGCGAATCGAGATGGATGAGGATCGCCTTGGCAAGCTGCTGCGGATCGTCGAACGGGCCGTTGCGATCGAGAAAGCCTCGAGTGCAGACAGGCACGACCTTTTCCGGCAGCAGAAGCGACCCGATAGCGCCGAATTCGGCATTTGTGCCGAAGACCACCACCACATCTGCGTCGTCACGAAAGCCGGGCTCAAGCCTTTGGGTCGCGACGATCTGAATATCCGTTTCGGGGTGAAGCAGGCGAAAACCATGCATGCGCGGGATCAGCCAAAGCGCTGAAAAGGCATAGTCGGTTCTCAGTCTGACAACCGGCCTTTGAGCCTCAGTACGGAAACTGCGCGCCAGGGCATCGACGTCAGCGACCGTCTTAGCGGCAACCAGGAAAAGCCGTTCGCCCTCCGCGGTCAACTCGACGCCGCGGTGCTGGCGGCGCAGAAGGGCGACGCCGAACTGCTCTTCCAGCCGCCGAATCTGATAGCTGACGGCAGGCTGCGTAAGGCCGAGAACTGCCGCCGCGGCCGAAAAGCTGCCGAGCCTTGCGACCTCAGCGAAGATGCGCATCCATCCCAGCTCAGGCAGGCGGTCTGGCATAAAAAATCCTTTTGGCAAGCATCAAAAAAAGCTGGCTTTACAAGCGGTATGATAGTGGTTTTGATAAGATCTGCAAATAGCAAGGGACGTCCCCTTCCAGGAAGATCGGCCCGACCTTTGAGACCATAGGAGACAATTTCACATGGCGCGTCCGAATATCCTCATCCTGATGGTCGATCAGTTGAATGGCACTTTCTTTCCCGATGGCCCTGCCGATTTCCTGCATGCGCCACATCTGAAATCATTGGCGGAGCGCTCCGTGCGTTTCACCAACGCCTATACGGCAAGCCCGCTCTGCGCACCGGCGCGGGCTTCCTTCATGTCCGGGCAATTGCCGAGCCGAACCCGCGTCTATGACAATGCGGCGGAATTTGCCTCTGATATTCCGACTTATGCGCATCATCTGCGCGCGGCCGGATACCAGACCGCGCTTTCCGGCAAGATGCATTTCGTCGGCCCCGACCAGTTGCATGGCTTCGAAGAGCGCCTGACGACGGACATCTACCCGGCCGACTTCGGCTGGACGCCCGACTATAGCAAGCCCGGCGAACGTATAGACTGGTGGTATCATAATCTGGGTTCAGTCACCGGCGCCGGCGTTGCCGAGATCACCAACCAGATGGAATATGACGACGAGGTCGCTTACCAAGCCGGCCGCAAGCTGTTCGATCTCTCGCGCGGACACGACGAGCGCCCCTGGTGCCTGACCGTCAGCTTCACGCATCCGCATGACCCCTATGTCGCGCGCCGCAAATTCTGGGACCTCTATGAGGATTGCCCGGCACTGGACCCGGCGGTTGCGCCGATTGCCTTCGAGCGGCAGGACCCGCACTCGCAGCGTCTGATGAAAGCCTGTGATCACGACGCTTTCGACATCAGCGATGAGCAAATCAGGCGGGCAAGGCGAGGCTATTTCGCCAATATCTCCTATGTCGACGAGAAGATCGGCGACATTCTCGACGTCCTGGAACGAAGCCGCATGGCTGAAAGCACGATCATCCTCTTTGCCTCCGACCATGGCGACATGCTCGGCGACCGCGGCCTCTGGTTCAAGATGAACTTCTTCGAAGGATCGGCCCGCGTTCCGCTGATGATCGCAGCACCCGGCTGGCAGCCCAGACGGATCGACCAGCCTGTCTCCACTCTCGACGTGACGCCGACGCTTGCCGGTCTTGCGGGGATCGATATTGCCTCGCTGAAGCCATGGACCGAGGGCGAGGATCTGGCTGCACTTGCCCAAGGCACCGGCAGCCGCAGCCCGGTGCCGATGGAATATGCCGCAGAGGGTTCCGAGGCGCCGCTCGTCTGTATCCGGGACGGACGATACAAGCTCTCACTCTGCGAGAAGGACCCGCCGATGCTGTTTAATCTCCAGGCCGATCCGCAGGAGCTCGACAATCTGGCGTCCGACCCGGCGCATGCCGAGATCTTGGCAAGGCTTGTCGAACAGGCCGGCCGGCGCTGGAATCTTGCCGATTTCGACGCCGCCGTGCGCGAAAGCCAGGCGCGCCGCTGGGTGGTCTATGCGGCGCTGCGCAATGGGGCCTATTATCCATGGGATTATCAGCCGCTGCAGAAAGCCTCGGAGCGCTATATGCGCAACCACATGGATCTGAACGTGCTGGAGGAAAACCAAAGGTTCCCACGCTAGAACAGGATGATTTTAGGCCGGGTCGGCCTAAAATCTGAATCCTGTTCTACATTATATAGTTAGAGCATGATGTCGTCCGAAAACCGCTCACACGTTTCGGCATCATGCACTAGGAATGAGCAAGAAGCGCGTCTGATTTAAGCCGTCCTGCGCGCCGGCGCCTCACGCAGGAAATCCTCGATGAAGGCCTTTTGCAGCAGGATGCCGTCCCATTCATCGGGGAAGAAGGGCGAGTCATAGATTAGCGTAAAGGGACCGTCGTAACCGGCTCTCTCGCACATCTCCAGGCACCTGCGGTAATCCTCGGTGTCGAGACCGGCGGCGCCGTAATCGGCCTTGGCATGGCAGATTTCCGCCCGGCCCATGATATCGGCAAGGCCTTCATATTTTGCTGGCGCCGGCCAGTTGCCAAGGTCGCCGTTGAGGCCGACCCTGCCGTCCAGCCGGTCCAGCAGCCAGTTCATCTCGACCGGCGACGGCAGCAGGTCGAACCAGTTCTCGACGACGACACGCACACCGCTGTCTTCGGCCTTTCCGGCCAGCCAGTTCAGATGGTTGGCGGCACGGGTAAGGTTTTCCTCCGTCGGCTTCTGCTTGCCGGCAATGACGCGCATCCTCTGCGCGCCGAGGGCTGCGGCAATGTCGATCCACCCCGCCATCCATTCGACGTCGCGTTCGGCTGTCTCGGGATGGCTCGGATCGCCGTCCTCGACGAGCAGCGTCTGGAACAGAACGTTCGAGGCCGCCATCGCGCCACGCAAGTCGCTCATGTAGGCGGCGTCGAGGCTCGGCAGATGGAAGGAACAGACCTCCAGCCGGTTAACGCCGCGCGCCGAGAGCGCCGCCGGCACGTCGATCAGCGCCGTGGCACCCGGGCCATAGGGTTCTTTCGGCGCAGCGCTTTTGTCGGGATCGGGACTATAGGCATGAACGGCGCCAAGCAGCCGATGCAGCGACCATGTCGAAACCGCGAAACGTCCGTTTTGCAAAACCTGCACCTGTCTTCCTCCAGGATCTCCTCATGCCATCAATGGCAACAAAAGCCAGTCGGTTCAATTGCCATCAGGCAAAATCGCCGCGGACAACCGCCTCGGCGGCAAGGGCAATCCCCAGCAGCGCCTCATCCCGATGGGCAGTGGCCGAAAGCAGCAGGCCAACCGGCATGCCAGCCTCGCCGGTGCCGCAGGGAATGGAAACGCCGCACCAGTCGAGGAAATTGCCGAGTGCGGTGTTGCGCAACGTCTTGTTGTTCGTCGCGAAGAACAGTTCGTCATCCTGCTCCAGCGGCCCGATCGGCGGCGCGACATGGGCGACAGTCGGAAAGGCGAGCAGCCGGTCGCCGACAAGGCGCTCGACATCGGCGATCAGGCGGCTGCGCGCCTCGAGGATTCTGAGGTAATCGGGCAGCGTCGTCCTGCTTCCGAGACGGGTGCGCATGACGACACGGTGATCCATCCTGTCCGCGTCCGGTCCGGCCAAGCGTTCCTGGTGAAGTGCGAAAGCCTCCGCCGTGACCAGCGGACCATATCTCGTCATCAGCTCGAATATCTCATCGAAGGCGGGGATGACGGTGCGGGCAACCTTGGCGCCCGCCTTTTGAAGACGTCCCAGAGCTGCCTCGAACGCATCGACGACCCCGGCTTCAGCGCCATCGAAGACGACATTTTCAGGCACGACGAGTTCCAGCCCTTGCAGGGGATGCGTGGCGACATCGGGCACCGTCAGGCCGCGCATTGCCGCGTCGATCCAGACCGCGTCCGTGACGCTGCGGCAGAGCGGTCCCAGCGAATCCAGGCTCTTTGCCAGCGGATAGACGCCCGCCATCGCGTGGCGGCCGCGTGTTGCCTTATAACCAACGATACCGTTGAAGGCAGCGGGAATGCGCACCGAGCCGCCGGTATCGGTGCCCATGGCGACCGACACCAATCCGGCCGCGACGGCGACACCAGCACCGGAGGATGAGCCGCCCGGAATGCGCGGGAGATCGGTGCCGCGCGGATTTGCCGGCGTGCCGTAATGCGGATTGATGCCGAGGCCGGAAAAGGCGAATTCGCTCATATTGGTGCGTCCGACGGCGACCATGCCCGCCTGCTGCAGGAGAGCGACGACAGCCGCATCGCGCTTGGCCGGCATATCCTTTGCCAGTACGACGGAACCCGCCGTCGTCGGCAGGCCTTCCATGTCGAAAAGATCCTTCCAGGCAATCGGAATGCCGTCCAGCAATCCAAGCGAGCGCCCTTCCCGCAGACGTCTCGATGAGGCGCGCGCCTCCTCCATCGCCCGGCTTTCGAGCAGTGTGGTGAAGACCGCCTTGTCGGCATAATTCGTGATGGAATCGAAGACCGCCTCGGCCACCTCGACCGGGTCGGCCGCGCCACCTTGAATGAGGACGGAAAGCTGCGCGACCGACATCGCGCCGAAGGATTTGCTCATGGGACTATCCAGAAGAGAGATGTTCCTCTCTGGACTACTCCGGATCATTCCGGTGAACCAGAGCTTCACGATATTTTGCATTTATTGGTACGATTTTTTGAACACTGAGTTTGAATATCGCCCCTTCAATTGCCACGATCGAAGACACACATGCTGCTCGCATGCGGAAGCGGTTCGGCACGAGGGTGGGATTTGCCCTAGAGAGACCGGCGCCGCATGTGTTGCAGGAGTAAATAAAATGACAGATTGTGAAACTTTAAGCCGTCGCCAGGATATGGTGACCCTCCATGTAAAAGAGGACGAAACCGCCGGTTTAGGCGAGCGCGATTATGTAGATCATGTCAGCGCCCAGAAACTTTCGGCCTTCGAGCGCATTGTCGTGGTCGGAGCGCTGGTTCTCTTGAGCTTTGCGGGTTTTGCCGCATATTCTTCCGGCAATACGGACCCGATGACGACATCGGCCATTGCCGCCCCGGCCGGCGATAACACGCCGCCGCATCCGGCTTACGGCCATTGCCGCGACAGTAGCCCCTACGCTGAGAGGGTCTGCTGATAGCAGCTACAGCGCCGCGTTTCTTTTCGGACGCGCAACGGACGCTGTAGCACTTTGAATTGCTGCGTAATTTTGCCCTTAAAATCGATTCCGATTTAAGGAATTATGCAGTGGCTCGCCGGGCATGGAGACCTTGGCCCAGGCTGCATCGACAGCAGGAAGGGAAAAGGACCATGGCCGGTGAAATCGACTATAATCTCGATCGCTTCATCGATGCCCAGAACGGCATCTACGAACAGGCGCTTTTGGAGCTGAAAGCCGGACGCAAGACGTCCCACTGGATGTGGTTCATCTTCCCGCAGATCGCCGGTCTCGGTACGTCGGCGATGGCCGAAAAATATGCGATCCGCTCGGCCGAGGAAGCCGCCGCCTATCTCGCCGATCCCATTCTCTCAAGCCGGCTGTTGCGCTGCGTCGAAGCGATCCTGTCGGTGGACGGCCGATCGGCGCACGAAATCCTGGGCTCACCCGACGACCTCAAGCTGCGCTCGTCGATCACCTTGTTTGCCGCGATCAGCGACCATGGTTCGCCCTTCCACCATGCGATCGAGCATTTCTATCAGGGAAAATTCGACGATCGGACGATGGAAATCCTCAGCGCCAGCACAGACTGATCTATGCCGGTCGGCTTAAAATCTGAATGCTGTAGCAATCATATAGTTATCGGCCCGGCCTGCTCTCCAGCGAAGCAATTTCCTCTGAAATTTCGCTCAGCCGCTGACGCAAGTCGCTGTCGGTGCCATCATCGACCTCTTCCTCGCCGAAACAATAGCGCGCATCATGGAGCTCCAGCTTGGCTTCGAGCTCGGCGCGTTTGGCATACAGGCGTTTGAGATAGACGTAGTTCATCTCCCTGCCTCCACATCGCCCTCGGGTTAGTTTAAAAACGGCATGGAAGCGGTAAGGTTCCCCTCCCACACACTTGCGGCGGTCAGGCGAAGGAAGCGATCGCTGCGTGGCAGGCCTTGGCGAAATGACCGCAGCAGCCGGCAGCGCCCATGGCCTGGCGGCTGACGCGCGCGCCTTCGAGCAGCAGCGTCAACGTATCGGCAAGAAGCCGGGGTTCGCGCGCGCCGGCCGCCGAACAGAGCGCGGCCAGGCGATCACGCTGTTCGGCCTTGTGCCGCTCGATCATTTCGTGGGCGGGATGGCCCTCGCCCTTCAGCTCGATGGCGGCATTGGCGAGATCGCAGCCGGCGGGCTCGCCGTTCAGACATTGCGCCCGCAGCTCCACCCAGGCGTCCAGCTGGGCGCGCGGATTGCCGGGATAGGCCGATTCCAGATCGCGCCAGATGGCACCCGCCTTTTCGGAGGCGCGGCGCAGCGTCTCGCAGACCAACTCGTCCTTCGAGCCAAAATGCCGATAGAGCGTCATCTTGTTGGTCAGAGCCGCGTCGGCAATGGCATCGACGCCAATGCCGCGGATGCCGCGCTCGCGGAAAAGCTCCGAGGCTGTCGAGACGATACGCTCGCGCGGGGGCAAGCGATCTTCTGGAACGGCTGCGGGGATTTCATTCGAAGTTTCTGATTTTTTTGCGGACGTAGTCCTTGACATCAATGTGACCGATCGGTAACAAATGTATTGTTACTTACCGGTAACACCACGAAACGCGAAAGTCAATGCCGAGGGCATGGCAGCGAAAAGTGGAACACGGGCGACCGCCCACGAAAGGAGGACAGCCATGACAAAGACCAGAGATGACCTGACGATATCCGAAGCCCTTCGCGACCCCCTGATCGCCATGGTGTTGCGCGCCGACGGCGTAAAGCTTGAAGACTTCAAGCAACTCCTGGAGACGGCCGCCCGCAAACGCGAACCGCGCTCGACATCGGTGGGCAATATGATCGGAGCGCTCGCAAACCGCGCCAATCTGCCGGCAATGCCCTGCTTCGGCTGAACAAGCCGCCTGACCAGCTTGGGGATCTCTCCCTGCCCCCGTCAAGGGCTGCCGTCACAACCAGACGGCGGCCCTTGTCGCTTCAAAGCATGTCGCGCAAAAGCGTCCAACGGAATTGCGCGCTTTAGAGGATCGGTTTGCCGCCGGTCACCGCGATTGTCGTGCCGGAGACATAGCTCGACAAAGGATCGGCCAGCATCACATAGGCTGTCGCAAGCTCGGCCGGCTGTCCCGGCCGTTTCATCGGCACCTGCTTGCCGAAATTGCTGACGCTTTCTTCAGGCAGTGTCGAAGGGATGAGCGGCGTCCAGATTGGCCCTGGCGCCACCGCATTGGCGCGAATGCCTTTCTCGGCCAGAAGCTGGGCAAGGCCGGCAGTGAAATTCTGGATCGCGCCCTTGGTTGTCGCATAGGCAAGCAGCGTCGGGTTCGGATTGTCCGAATTGATCGAAGCCGTGTTGATGATGGCGCTACCGGGCTTCATATGGGCGACGGCTGCCTTGGTCAGGTAGAACATCGAATGGATATTGACCTTGAAGGTCAATTCCCACTCTTCATCGCTGATCTCGTCGATGCTCTTGAAGCTCGCCTGATGCGCGGCGTTGTTGACCAGAATGTCGATACCACCGAGCTCCTTGACCGCCGTCTCGACGATCTGCCTGCAGTGAGCGGGATCCTGGATGTCACCGCTGACGAGGATAGCCTTGCGTCCGGCCTGCTCGACCAGCCGTTTCGTCTCGTCGGCATCCTCATCCTCGTCGAGATAGGAGAGCACCAGATCGGCACCTTCCCTGGCATAGGCGATTGCCACCGCCCGGCCGATGCCGCTATCGCCGCCGGTGATGATTGCCCGCTTGCCCTTCAGCCGCTCGGAGCCGCGATAGCTCTTTTCGCCATGGTCGGGAACGGGGTCCATCTGTGCCGTGAAACCCGGCATCGGCTGTTTCTGGGACGGGAAAGGCGGTGTGGGATAATTTGGCATCGTGACCTCCTGAGTTTCAGAGATCAAACTCGGCCTGATGCTTGTTGTTCCAAGTCTCGCGGCGGAATGACTTCTCCAGCAACCTCGCGCTGAGCATGCTCACGGCCGCCGCCGCATCCTAAATTTCCGGTGATTATTGAAAACAGAGCCTCATCTAGTCGGCCCAATGCGACTAGCAACCCGCGAAATGTTGCCATTTGTCACAGCGACGGCTATGCCATAGTAATGTAACATAATCGCGTTTGCATGAGGTGCGTGGAATTGGACGGAAAGACATCATCCGCAGTTTACTCCGAAGATGAGGGCGTTGCCGGCGAGGCCGGCGGCAAGGGTGCGCGTCGCGCACGCGTCAGCGGCATCGACCGGGCGCTTCAGGTGATCGACCATCTTTACGAGACCGGATCACCCGCCGGCGTCTATGCCATCGCCAAGGCGGTGAAGGCGCCGCTGTCGACCGTTTACGTGATCGTCGACGATCTCGTCGAGAAGAACATGCTGACACGCCAGGCCGACGGCTCGATCTGGCTCGGCGCGCGGCTCTACCATTACGGCCTTGCCTATGCCAGGTCGCTGGACTTCATGAGCATCGCCACCCACGAAATGCACGATCTCTGCCGCCAGGCCGGCGAAACCGTGCAGGTCTGCGGTCGTGACGGCGACTATATGCTGGTGCTCGCCATGGCCGACGGCCCGAGCCATTTTCAGGTGGCGTCCCGCGTCGGCACAAGGGTGCCGCTGAACTGGACGGCCTCCGGCCGCCTGCTCGTCGGCCACCTGGCCGAGGAGGAGCGCATCGAACTCTTCAAGCGCTGCGCCCGATCTTCACCGACCGGCCGCGCCGAGATCGATCCGGGCACGCTGTCGGAAGCCGCTGGCAAGGCCTTCGAATCGCGGCTGTCGATCCAGGCGGGGGAATCGGATTATGCGGTTGCCTGCATCGCCTCGCCGATCTGCGATCGAGACGGCCAGTGCGTCGCCACCATTTCCATCGTGCTGCCGGAACAGAAGGCGTTTTCCGACGAGAACCACTATACGGCCCACGTGCGCAGTTCAGCGGAACGGATCGAAAAACTGATGGGCTGGCGCAACCGCTGAGCATTGCGCCCTTCAGCGGATCCTACCTGTAGGAATAGCCGTGGCTGTGGCGCACCAGCTTGCGCGCCCGCGGCACATAGCGGCTGGCGGTAAAGGCATCGGCGCCCATCACCGCATAGCGCGGCTCAAACAGCTTGTTGAGGACCGAAACGTCGCCGTTGGAATCCGTCGCCTCGAGGTCGGAATCGACCAGATCGAAAATGGTGAATTCCGCTTGTGAGCCGACCGCAAGCCGGTTCTCCATCGACAGCTTGATGACGGATGCCGGCGCATGGGTGACGGCTTCCACCACCTTGTCGAAAGGCATGCCGACGCTGAGCAGCTTCGACATCGTGGTCGCCAGGTCCCAGACCGGGAAATTCATCGAATGGCCGTGCAGATCGGTCGAGATCGAGAACGGCAGAAGCCCGCGCTCGATTGCCGCCTCGGCGACCTTGAAGGAGAAGGAGGCGCCGCCATGGCCGATGTCGAGACGGATGCCCTCGGAGGCGCAGCGCTCGGCGAGATTGAAGAGGTCCTCGTCTTCCATGATGCTCGACCCGGCCTTGCCGTTGAAGCAGTGGGTGACGACGTCGCCGGGGCCTAAGATCTCAAGCACCTCGTCATAGAGCGCCGGCGGCTCGCCGACATGCACCATCATCGGCACTTTCAGGATCTTGGCAATCTTCTTGCCGAGCTTGACGGGAGTGATGCCCCAGGAGCCGGTGATGACATGGCTGGCGCGCACCTTGATGCCGACGATGTGCTCGCTGTTTTCGGCATAGACTTCGAGGATGCGGCCGAGATCGATATCACGGATATCCCGCAATTCCGCGACGCGGTTGCAGGCGACGAGGCCGATCGAGCCGAGATTGAGGAAGGCCTTGATCCGTTCGCGCGAGGGCTCAATGATGTATTCCCGAAAGCCATGGAAATTCGCCTCGCCGGCTGAACCGGCATCGACCAGCGTGGTAACGCCGCGCTCGACGCCGCATTCGGACGGGCGGATGGAAATATCGGTGCCGCCGTGCCAGATATGCACATGCAGGTCGACCCAGCCCGGCGAAATGAAGGCGCCCTTGCCGTCGATGCGCGCAACGTCCCGCGAGACCGCGAGCGACGGACCGATCTCGGCGATCCTGCCGTCGGCATTGACAAGAATGTCGATTGCCCCCTCTTGTGTGCCCGCACCAAAAGCCATCGGTTTGACATTGGTGAGGAGAAGCGGCTTCTTCATCTGGTCGCCGGACATGACATGCATTCCTTTCGAAGTCTCGGACCGGGATCACTCCTCGGCCATCCGTCTGCGGGTCATTATGGAAGAGTGTTGGGTAGCGAAAGATGCAGAGAGGTATCTGGATCGCTACAATTCCATAGTTATGTTATATAAATCTTTATAATAGAATAAAGTCGAGGACGCCGCTGTCAAGAAAAATGACCCGGCCGTCGTCGCTGAAGAAACGTGAGCGGCGCGCGCCATCCGAGGCGCGCCTGGTTTCGAAGAGCAGGCGAATTCGCGTTTCTTTTCAATCTCGAAGAATAGAATAGTCAAGCCGTTCCAGGTGATCGGGATCGGCGATGGCGTCGATCGCAGCGATCCTGCCATCGGCGATCGTCAGCGCCACCACGACGCGAAGCTGGCCCTTGATCTCCACGACGAATCCGAGCTCGCCGCCGACGATGGCGATTTCTGCCGCCTGCGCCCGACCCTTGAAGGCTTCGGCCACGTGAGCTGCGCCGCGCATTTCGCCAATCGTGCCGAAGCGGGCTGCCGTCGCATCCGGCCGGAAGACGACGTCAGGGGCAAGCACCGCGATCAAGCCCTCCAGATCACCGTTGCGCGATGCCGTCAGAAAGGCCTCGGCGATCGTCCGCTTGCGGCCGAAATCGACATCCGACGCTTCGTCCACCCCCTGCACCCGACGGCGGGCGCGGCTTGCGAGCTGGCGGGTGGCACCGGACGAACGGCCGATGATCGGCGCGATCTCGTCGAAGGGCAGGTCGAACATATCGTGCAGCACGAAGGCGACGCGTTCGGCGGGCGCCAGCGTCTGAAGCACGACGAGCAATGCCAGACCGACCGAATCGGCAAAGGCGGCTTCGCGCTCGGGATCGTTCGCGGGATCGGCGATCCCGCTATGGACAGGCGCCTCCAGCGGCTCCTCGCGTCGGGTCTTACGGGCGCGGAGCATGTCGAGGCAGATGCGCGCCATCACCGTCGTCAGCCAGCCGCCGAGATTGCCGACCCCTGTCGTATCCGCGCGGCTAAGCCGCAGCCAGGCCTCCTGAACGGCATCTTCCGCCTCGCTGCGCGAGCCGAGCATGCGATAGGCTGCGGTCCTCAGATGCGCTCTGTTCGCCTCGAATTCGTCAGTCAGCCATTTTTTCTCGTCCATTTGTCACATTCCTCCGCTGCGTTCCGTCAAGGCCATGACGAATGAAACCCAGCCGATGTGACAGCGCCGGCGGATCGTCGAACACGAAACGTATAAGGAGACATATCATGCAGGAGCGAATGGGAAATCCCGCCCTCGTCCTTCCCGCAGCCATGCAGGCGCTCAATGCTCTCAGCAAGGTGCCGGCCGAATCCGGCCTTTCACCGAAGCTGCTCGAACTCGTCAACCTGCGCGCCAGCCAGATCAACGGCTGCAGCGTCTGTGTCGACGGTCATCCCCGCATTGCAAAGAAGCTCGGCGAAACCGACGAAAGGCTCTTTGCCATCGGCGCCTGGCGCGACTCGCCCTATTTCAGCGATGCCGAGCGGGCAGCCCTTGCGCTCACGGAGGCGCTTACCCGCCTTAGCGACCGCGCCGACCCAGTGCCGGATGATATCTGGGACGAAGCAACGCGGCACTATGACGGCAAGAGCCTTGCGGCACTCGTCATCGCCATCGCCAATATCAATGTGTGGAACCGGCTGAACATCGCCACCCGCCAGATCGCCGGGGTCTGGAAGCCGTAAACGGCGAGGTTGCCGGCAGCGCGTCACCCCTGCGCTGCCGGCAATCATCATCCCTAATCAGCATGGCTTCAGCCCATGTGAAACAATCGAGCGTTTAGATGATGCCGCCGCCGCCGGCAGCGGATGCCGGACGCTCGGCCGCCACTTGTCTGCGATAACCGCTGGCGCGGTAGACGGCGATCGGGTCGATCGCGCCGCCAGCTCTGCGGCGAGCTTCGGCCAGAATCGGCTCGACGTCGGCGCGATAGGCGCGCTTCAGCGTTTCCGACGCCATCAAGGCGTCGTTGTCATCCTGGTAGCCGGAGAGCGCCTTGCGGTCGACGAGCAGCGCCTGCGCATAGGCGCGGCGGATTTCGTTGGCGCTGTTGATCAGGCTTTCGATCGGGTCGGTAACATTGTGCGACTGGTCGATCATATGGGCCGGGTTGAAGTCGTTGACGCCGCGCTGCTCGGCGTCCACCAGTTCGTTGAAAACCAGGAACAGCCGGTAGGGATCGATCGCGCCGGCGTCGAGATCGTCATCGCCATATTTCGAATCGTTGAAGTGGAAGCCGCCGAGCTTGCCGAACTGGATCAGTCGGGCGACGATCATCTCGATATTGGTGTTCGGCGCATGGTGGCCGAGATCGACGAGGCAATAGGCCTTAGGGCCGAGCGTCTGGGCGATCAGGTAGTTGGTGCCCCAATCCTGCACGATGGTCGAGTAGAAGGCCGGCTCGTACATCTTGTGCTCGGAAAAGAGCTTCCAATCGTCAGGCAGCGCCTTGTAGATATCCGCCATCGAGGCGAGATAACGCTCGAAAGCCTTGGTGAAATGGCTCTGGCCGGGGAAGTTCGAGCCGTCGCCGATCCAGACCGTCAGCGCCTTGGAGCCGAGCGCCTTGCCGATCTCGATGCATTCAAGATTGTGCTCGACCGCCTGCGCCCGCGTCGCCGCGTCGGTGTGGCTGAGCGAGCCGTATTTGTAGGAATGGGCCTGGCCGGGCGCATCGGAAAAGGTGTTCGAATTCATCGCATCGAAGCCGAGGCCGAGCGCGTTACCCTTGGCCTTCAACTCCCGGGCATCCGCCTTGTCCCAGGGAATATGCAGCGAGACCTTCGGGGTCGCCTGCGTCAGCTGGTTGATGACGGCGCAATCGTCGAGCTTGTCGAAGATGCCGCGCGGCTCGCCGGTACCGGGGAAACGGGCAAAACGCGTGCCGCCGGTGCCGACGCCCCAGGAGGGCACAGCAACGAAGAATTCCGCAACCTTCCGGGTGACCGCCTCGATATCGACGCCGCGACGGGCAAGCGTCGCGCCCAGTGCCTCGTAATCGGCCTTCAACGCGGTTGCCCGCTTGTCGTTGTCAGTCGCGACCAGATCTGGCGCAATCCTGGAATCTGTCATCTATTCCTCCCTGGTCGCGAACCATAGGGGCACGGTTCGCGTTCAAACGCTTACATGTCTTCAAACGAAGGAGCTACGATGGACGTTGTCCGCATTCTTCTTGCGATCATCCTGCCGCCCCTTGGCGTATTCTTGCAGGTCGGGATCGGCCTGCATTTCTGGCTCAATATATTGCTGACACTCTGCGGCTATGTGCCGGGGATCATCCACGCAATATGGGTGATCCTCCGGAAATAGCTCTATCCGTTTGCTTTACGCGCTCCGGACGCAAAACCGCTGCGCACCGTTGCTGGAATTGCTCTAGCGCGTAAAACTCTGCACGTTGCCGGCATCGACGTTGATGATGTTGCCGGTCGATTTCGCCGAAAGGTCCGAAGCGAGGAAATAGATCGCCTCGGCGATATCTTCCGGAAACACGTTGAGTTTCAGCATCGAACGCTTGCGGTAATGTTCCTCGAGATCGTCCACCTCGATCTTCGACGAGGCAGCGCGCTGCTCGCGCCATTCGCCGCTCCAGATCTTCGAACCGCGCAGGACCGCATCCGGATTGACGGTGTTGACGCGGATGCCGGCATCCGCACCTTCTAGCGCCAGGCAGCGGGCAAGATGGATTTCGGCAGCCTTTGCGGTGCAATAGGCAGATGCATTCGGCGAAGCGGCCAGACCGTTTTTCGAAGCGACGAAGATGACGTTGCCGCCGAGCGCCTGACGGCGGAACAGGCGGAAGGCTTCGCGCGAGACGAGGAAATAACCGGTCGCGAGAATATCGATATTGCGGTTCCACGTCGCAAGCTCGGTCAATTCGATCGGCGCGGAGGAGGCAATGCCGGCATTGGAGACGAGGATATCGATGCCGCCGAATTCGACGCAGGCTTCCGCGAAGGAGGCGATCACCGCATCTTCCTTGGTGACGTCAAGCCGGACGCTGCGCACGGCGTCAGCGCCGAACTTCTTGACGAAATCGGCTTCGGTGCCCTCAAGTGCTGCCTGGTCGATATCGGCAAGCACCACGCAGGCGCCTTCGCCGACGAGGCGCGCGGCCGTCGCCCGGCCGATGCCGCCGGCGCCGCCGGTGACGAAGGCGACGCGGCCGGCAAGGCTCTTCGGCTTCGGCATGCGCTGCAGCTTAGCCTCTTCGAGCAGCCAATATTCGATATCGAAGGCTTCCTGCTCCGGCAGTCCCTGATATTGCGAAACCGTCGAGGCGCCGCGCATGACGTTGATGGCGTTAACGTAGAATTCGCTGGCGATGCGGGCCGTCGCCTTGTCGCGGGCAAAGGACAGCATGCCGACGCCGGGAACGAGGAAGATGACGGGATTGGCGTCCCGCATGGCGGGCGAATTGTCATGCTTGCAGTCGTTATAATAGCGGGCGTAATCGGCGCGATAGTCTTCCAGCGCCTTGTCGAGACCGGAAACGATCGCGTCGACATCCGGCTTGGCCGGGTCGAAATCGACGATCAGCGGACGGATCTTTGTGCGCAGGAAATGGTCAGGGCAGCTGGTGCCGAGCGCGCCGAGCGGGCGCAGATCGCTGGAATTGACGAATTCGAGCACGGCGTCCTGATCGTCGAAATGACCAAGCTTGCGCTCCTGCTTGCCGATGCGGCCGCGGATCTCCGGCATCAGCCGGGCGGCGATGGCGCGGCGTTCGGCAACGGCCAGGCTCTGTGCGACCGCGCCGCCGAAAATGGTCTTGCCTTCGGTCTTTTCGGCAAACCAGACGATCGCCTTGTTGATGATATCGAGCGTCAGCTCGTAGCAGGCTTTGGCATCGTTCGCCCAGGTGAAGAGGCCGTGGCTCTCGAGCACGACACCCTTGGCATTCGGGTTTGCGGCAACGAATGCGCCGAGATCGAGGCCGAGCTGGAAGCCCGGACGGCGCCAGGGCAGCCAGCCGATCGCATCGCCGAAGATTTGCTGCGTCAATTCCTTCGAATTCTTCGACGCGGCGATCGCGATGATCGCATCGGGATGCATGTGGTCGACATGAGTGAAAGGCACGAAACCGTGCAGCGGCGTGTCGATCGAGGCGGCACGGGCGTTCAGGTTGAAGGTGCAGTGCGGCAGGAAGCCGACCATGCGGTCCTCGTCCTCGACACCCTTGTAGATGCTCTTCAGCGATTCCAGCTTGTCCTGGTAGAGCGTCGCGAAACCGTCGAGCTTAATCGTGCCGACGTCGCCGCCCGAACCCTTGACCCAAAGCACCTTCACCTTGCCGCCGGCCAGCGGATCGGTTTCCATCACCTTCGCCGAGGTGTTGCCGCCGCCATAGTTGGTGATGCGCTTGTCGGCGCCGAGCAGGTTGGAACGATAGAGCAGCTTGCCAGGCTCATCGAGGCCCGCCGCGTAAACATCATCCCACCGGTTTTCCAGAAGCCGGACGTTCGCCGCCATGTCATCCTCCCACATGAAATCATCATCGGAGCGCAAAGTTCGCGCCCCTTTTCGCAGACGGTATCGCTCATCAAAACCGAGGTTGTCAATCGAAAACGATCAAATTCGATTATTGTGCAGCGCAATATGAAAATTTATGATCGTTTTTGATTGACACATTGTCATATGTGCGAAATAAACGATCGAAGGAGGAGCCCCATGCACGAACGCGAACGCCATCGCATCATTCTGAGCGCCGTTCAGGAAAAGTCCGTCGTGACAGTTCAGGATATTTCCGAACTGACCGAGGCTTCCGAGGCGACGATCCGGCGCGACATCGCGGCTCTTCATGTTCAGGGCAAGATCCGCCGTGTGCGCGGCGGCGCCGAAGCGGTGCATCCGCCGCAGCTCGGCAATCTCGCCGGGCGCCCCTTCCGCGTTTCGGAATCGGTCAATATCGACAAGAAACGCGCAATCGCCCGCCAGGCGGTCGAGCTTTGCGATCCTGGCGACGCGATCATCATCAACGGCGGCACGACCACCTTCCAGATGGTGCATTTCATGGCGGCGCACCGCCTGCAGGTAATGACCAATTCTTTCGCCATCGCCGAACATCTGGTCAAGCATTCGAAGAACACGGTAACGGTGCCGGGCGGCGCGATCTATCGCGAGCAGAGCCTGATCCTCTCCCCCTTCGACAACGACGCGATCCGCAATTTCTACGCCCGCCGCTTCTTCATCGGCGCGCAGGGCATCGGCCCGCTCGGCATCATGGAAGCCGACGCGCTGATTATTCAAAGCGAACAGAAGCTGATGCATCAGGCCGACGAATTGGTCGTCATGGCCGATTCCAGCAAGCTCCATCGTCGGTCGAGCCTCATTCTGTGCCCGCTCGAGCGTGTGTCTACCATCATCACCGATGACGGCATTCCAGAGGAAGCCGTCAGGATGATCGAGAATGCCGGCATCAGGCTCATCGTTGCGAGCCCGGCCGCCCAGGCAATCAAGGAGGATTCCTCGTCGGTCGCATAAGGCGCCGGGGAGGTGTGAAGAGTGTCAATTAAGTGGGAGGATGAAAGCATGAAACTCGCAAAGAAACTCGCAATCGGCGTGGCATTTGCCGTCGCGATGATGGCCGGCACGGCAAGTGCTGCCGACATCAAGATCGGCCTCGTCGTCAAGTCGCTTGGCAACGGCTTCTTCGATGCCGCCAACAAAGGCGCGCAGGAAGCCGCCAAGGAACTCGGCGGCGTCGAGGTCATCTATACCGGTCCGACGACGACGACGGCCGAAGGCCAGATCGAAGTCATCAACTCGCTGATCGCCCAGGGCGTCAGCGCCATCGCCGTTTCGGCCAACGATCCCGACGCGCTCGTTCCGGCCCTGAAGAAGGCTGCACAGCGCGGCATCAAGGTCATCTCCTGGGATTCCGGCGTGGCACCTGAAGGCCGTATCCTGCAGCTCAACCCGTCGTCCAACGAGCTGATCGGCAAGATGTGCCTGACGCTTGTCAAGGATCATCTCGACGGCGGCAAGGGTGACTTCGCCATCCTGTCGGCCACGACTACCTCGACCAACCAGAACATCTGGATCGACCAGATGAAGAAGCAGCTCAAGGATTTCCCGGGCCTCAACCTCGTCACCACCGTCTATGGCGACGACCTCTCGGACAAGTCCTACCGTGAAGCCGAAGGCCTGCTGAAGGCGAACCCGAACATCAAGGTCATCGTCGCTCCGACGACGGTCGGCGTTCTCGCCGCTTCCAAGGTTGTCGAAGACAAGGGCCTTGTCGGCAAGGTCTACGTCACCGGTCTCGGCCTGCCGTCCGAAATGGCCGGCGCGATCAAGTCGGGCGCGACGAAGGAATTCGCCATCTGGAACCCGATCGATCTCGGCTATTCCGCGACGCAGATCGCCTATCGCCTCGTCAAGGGCGAGACCGACGGCAAGCCGGGCAGCGAGATCGAAGCCGGCCGCATGGGCAAGATCAAGGTCGGCGACAATGGTGAAGCCGCCATGGCCGACCCCTTCGTCTACAATGCTTCGAATATCGACCAGTTCTCCAAGGTCTTCTGATCTGGAGCCACCGCATTAAAGCCCGGCGGCCTGATGGCCGCCGGGATTCTCATTCGACACTGGTAGAAGCTCGATGAACGCCGCCTTTCAACAAACCGCCACGGACAGCAAAACCGGTGATGCGCCCGCCATTCTGGAAATGCGCGGCATCTCGCAGATCTTCCCGGGCGTGAAGGCGCTCGACAATGTCAGCATCGCGCTGCATCCCGGCACGGTTACCGCGCTGATCGGCGAAAACGGCGCCGGCAAATCGACGCTCGTCAAGATCCTGACCGGCATCTACAGGCCGAACGAAGGAGAGATCCTCGTCGATGGCCAGCCGGTGACCTTTGCCAGCGCCCAGGCCGCGATCGATGCCGGCGTCACCGCCATCCATCAGGAAACCGTGCTGTTCGACGAGTTGACGGTTGCCGAAAACATTTTCCTCGGCCATGCGCCCCGCACGCGTTTGCGCACCATCGACTGGCAGGCGATGAACAGCCGCGCCAAGGCGCTGCTGACAGCGCTTGAAAGCAATATCGATCCGACAATTCGGCTGAAGGACCTCTCGATCGCGCAGCGCCATCTGGTGGCGATCGCGCGTGCACTGTCGATCGAGGCGCGCATCGTCATCATGGACGAACCGACGGCAGCCCTTTCCCGCAAGGAGATCGACGATCTCTTCCGCATCGTCCGCGGCCTGAAGGAAAAGGGCAAGGCAATCCTCTTCATCAGCCACAAGTTCGACGAAGTGTACGAGATCGCCGACGATTTCGTCGTCTTTCGCGACGGCCGCGCCGTCGGCCAGGGCCGGCTCAAGGAAACGCCGCAGGACGAGATCGTCCGCATGATGGTCGGCCGCGACGTCGAGAACGCTTTTCCGAAGGTCGACGTCGCCATCGGCGGCCCGGTTCTCGAGATCCGCAATTACAGCCATCGCACCGAATTCCGCGACATCTCCTTCACGCTCCGCCAGGGCGAGATTCTCGGCATTTACGGTCTGATCGGCGCCGGGCGTTCGGAACTGTCCCAATCGCTTTTCGGCATCACCAGGCCGCTCTCCGGCACCATGATGCTCGAAGGCCGCGAGATCACCATCCATTCGCCGCAGGATGCGATCCGCGCCGGCATCGTCTATGTGCCGGAAGAGCGCGGCCGCCACGGGCTGGCGCTGCCGATGCCGATCTTCCAGAACATGACGCTGCCTTCGCTTACCCGCACCTCGCGCCGTGGCTTCCTCAGGGCGGCAGAAGAATTCGCGCTCGCCCGCAAATATGCCGAACGGCTGGACCTGCGCGCCGCTGCTCTTTCCGTGCCCGTCGGGACGCTTTCCGGCGGCAACCAGCAGAAGGTCGTCATCGGCAAGTGGCTGGCGACGGCGCCGAAGGTCATCATCCTCGATGAACCGACCAAGGGCATCGACATCGGCTCGAAGGCGGCCGTGCACGGCTTCATCAGCGAACTCGCCGCCGAGGGCCTGTCGATCATCATGGTCTCGTCCGAACTGCCCGAAATCATCGGCATGTCGGACCGCGTCCTGGTGATGAAGGAAGGTCTTTCCGCCGGAATTTTCGACCGCGCCGAGTTGTCGCCGGAAGCGCTGGTGCGCGCCGCCACCGGCAATGCATAAGGTAAGAGCATGGCAAGACTGATCAGAAAACGCGAAACCCTGCTGTTCCTCATCATCGTGGTGATGATCGCGATCTTTTCGACGCGCGCTGCCGATTTCGCAACGCCGGAGAATCTCGCCGGCATTTTCAACGATACCTCCATCCTGATCATCCTGGCGCTGGCGCAGATGACGGTCATCCTGACGAAATCGATCGACCTGTCGGTCGCCGCCAACCTCGCCTTCACCGGCATGGCGATCGCGATGATGAATGCCGCCTATCCCGACCTGCCGCTCGTCGTGCTGATCCTTGCCGCGATCGTCATCGGCGCCTGCCTCGGCGCCATCAACGGCTTTCTCGTCTGGGCGCTCGAAATCCCGCCGATCGTCGTGACACTCGGCACGCTCACCATCTATCGCGGCATGGCCTTCGTGCTGTCGGGCGGAGCGTGGGTCAACGCTCACCAGATGACGCCGGTCTTCCTGTCGGTGCCGCGCACGCCGATCCTCGGCCTGCCGGTTCTCGGCTGGGTGGGCATCGTCATCGTGCTTCTGATGTACGTCCTGCTCAGATACACCCAGTTCGGCCGCTCAGCCTATGCCACCGGCGGCAACCCGACCGCAGCCGTCTATGCCGGCATCGATACGGGCTGGACGAAATTTTTGGCCTTCGTTCTGTCGGGCGCCCTTGCCGGCCTTGCGAGCTATCTCTGGGTGTCGCGTTATGCCGTCGCCTATGTCGATATCGCCAACGGCTTCGAGCTCGACAGCGTTGCGGCCTGCGTCATCGGCGGCATTTCGATTGCCGGCGGCGTCGGCTCGGTCGCCGGCACCGTGCTCGGCGCGCTCTTCCTCGGCGTCATCAAGAATGCGCTGCCGGTGATCGGAATTTCACCCTTCACCCAGATGGCGATCTCAGGAACCGTCATCATCCTCGCTGTCGCCTTCAACGCCAGGCGTGAGCGCAACCGCGGCCGCATCATCCTGCGCGACCGCGCCGCAGCCGAGATCAGAACGGAGGCCGCAGCATGAGCACCGTGTCCACACACGAAAAGCGGGTCATCCCCGACCGCCTTGGCACACCCTTTCGCCGCATTGTCGCGAGCTGGGAAGTGCTGCTCTTTGCCGTCGCCGTGCTGATCTTCATCTTCAATTCGCTCGCCTCGCCCTATTTCCTCGATGCCTGGAACCTTTCGGACGCCACCTTCAACTTCACCGAAAAGGCGATGATTGCCTTCGCCATGGCGCTGCTCGTCATATCGGGTGAGATCGACCTCTCGGTCGCTGCGATCATCGCGCTCGCCTCGACGGCGATGGGCGCGGCTGCGCAGGCCGGCATCGGCACCCCGGGCCTGGTCGCGATCGGCATCGGCACCGGCCTCCTCTGCGGCACCTTCAACGGCGTTCTGGTCTCGGTGCTGAAACTGCCGTCGATCGTCGTCACCATCGGCACGATGAGCCTTTTCCGCGGCATTTCCTATATCGTGCTCGGCGATCAGGCCTATGGCAAATACCCTGCGGATTTCGCCTATTTCGGCCAGGGTTATGTCGTCTGGGTGTTCTCCTTCGAATTCGTGCTGTTCATCGTGCTGGCGATCCTCTTCGCCATCCTGCTGCATGCGACGAATTTCGGCCGGCAGGTCTATGCGATCGGCAACAATGACTTCGCCGCCCGCTTCTCCGGCATTCCGGTCGAACGCGTCAAATTCATCCTCTTCCTGCTGACCGGCGTCATGAGCGGCATCGCCGCCGTCTGCCTGACCTCACGCCTCGGCTCGACCCGGCCGTCGATCGCCCAGGGCTGGGAACTCGAGGTCGTCACCATGGTCGTGCTCGGCGGCATCTCGATCCTCGGCGGTTCCGGCACGATCGTCGGCGTCGTCATCGCCGCCTTCGTCATGGGCCTCGTCACCTTCGGCCTCGGCCTGCTGAACGTGCCCGGCATCGTCATGTCGATCTTCATCGGCCTACTTCTCATCATCACCATCGCCATCCCGATCATCGCCCGCCGCATCAAGGTCATGAGCTCCCGATGACTTTAGAAAAACACGCCTTTAAAATGCACCTCAATCCCGGCATGGAAGCCGAATACCGCAGGCGTCATGACGAGATCTGGCCGGAACTGGTCGATCTCCTGCACAAGTCAGGCGCCAGCGACTATTCCATCCATCTCGACCGCGAGACCAACACGCTGTTCGGCGTGTTGACGCGGCCCGCCGATCATACGATGGCGAGCCTGCCGGAGCATCCCGTCGTGAAAAAATGGTGGGCGCACATGGCCGATATCATGGCGACCAATCCCGATAATTCACCGGTCCAGAGCGACCTGGTCACCGTCTTCCATATGCCATGAACGCTAGCTCCTACCGCCGCATCGCCGTCCTCGATATCGGCAAGACCAATGCCAAGGTCGTCGTGCTCGACAGCGAGACCGGCGCCGAGATCGCCGTGTTGAAACGGCCGAATATCGCGATCAAAACCGGTCTCTATCCGCATTACGACGTAGAGGCTCTCTGGTCCTTTGCGCTCGATGCGCTGAAGAGCCTTGCGCGCGAGCCCGGCTTCGACGCCATTTCGATCACCACCCATGGCGCCTCCGCAGCACTCCTTGCCCGGGACGGCACGCTTGCAATGCCTGTCATCGACTATGAACACGAATATCCGCAGGACATTCGCGACGCCTATGCGCGGCTGCGCCCCTCCTTCGACGAAACCTTCTCGCCGCGCCTTGCCATGGGTCTCAATGTCGGCGCGCAGCTGCACTACCAGAAGACCGCCTTTCCCGAGGAATTCGCCGAGGTGGCGACCATCCTCACCTATGCGCAATATTGGACGGCGCGGCTGACCGGTGTTGCCGCCAATGAGCTGTCTTCGCTCGGCTGCCATACCGACCTCTGGAACCCGAGGGCCGGTAGTTATTCCTCGCTCGTCGACAGGCTCGCCATCCGCGACCTCATGGCGCCGATCCGCTCCGCCTTCGAAGCACTCGGCCCGGTCCTGCCCGACATCGCCGCGGAGCTCGGCCTCACGTCCCCCGTGCCGGTCTATTGCGGCATTCACGATTCCAATGCCTCGCTGCTGCCGCATCTGGTGCATCGGGAGGCACCCTTCGCCGTCGTCTCCACCGGTACATGGGTCATCAATTTCGGCGTCGGCGGCGATCTCGATCATCTCGATCCGAAACGCGATGCGCTCGCCAATGTCGATGCCTATGGCCGCGCCGTCCCCTCTTCCCGTTTCATGGGCGGCCGGGAATTCGAGATCCTTTCGGCCGAGATCGGCCCTGTCGACGAAAAAGCCACCCAGGCGGCAATCGGCCCGGTAATCGGAAAGGGCATGATGCTGCTGCCGAATATCGCCCCCGGTTCAGGACCTTTTCCGGGAAAGGCAAGTCGTTGGATCGGCGCCGAAGAGGCAAGCCGCGAGGAGCGCTCTGCCGCTGCCTGTCTCTATCTCGCCTTGATGACCGATGCCTGCCTCGGACTGATCGGCGCCAAGGGCCCCGTGATCGTCGAAGGGCCTTTTGCGCTGAATGGGACCTATCTCAAGCTGCTCGCCGCCTTGACCGGCCGCGAGGTCATGGCCCTTCCGGGTTCTACCGGCACCAGCCAGGGTGCCGCCCTTCTCACCGGCATCCGGCCGGTATCGGGTGCCGAAACGCATGTTCCGCCGACCGCCATCCCCGGACTGACCGCCTATCGCACCCGCTGGCACGCGGCGATGGAATAGGAGTCTTTCCAAAAGCGGGCCTTGTTCGTCCCTGCCTTCTCGTTAGTGTGGCACCTCGAAAATCAGGTCGAGGAGATAGCATGACAGAGAGATTCGATCCGCGCGCCCTTGTAGCCAGGCTTCACAGCCTGCGACAGGCCGGCCGGCAGGAGGCAACCGACACTTTCGCGCTGCCGGCCGATCTCCATCAGGCGATGGAGGCGCAGAATTTGCTCACTGCTGCAGACCATATTTCGAGCAACGCCTGGAAAGTCACGGTCTCGCCGCAGGGCCAGGCGGTTACCGCTCCACTGTATCCCTATGCCAAAGCCGCCTCGGGTGCTGATATTCCATGGTATCCGGGCCTGAAATTCGAAACCGAGATCGCCGTCCGTCTCGGCGGCGACCTGCCGGTCCGCGCGGGCATTCCCTACAGCCGCGCCGAGGTGGTCGAGGCGATTTCCACTGTTTATCTCGGCGCCGAGCTGCTGGTCAGCGCCGTGAAGGAAAGCGGCAGCGTTTCGTTTCTGCTGTTCGTCGCCGACCGGCTCGGCAATAGCGGCTACGTGCTCGGCCCGGAGGTCGAAAAAAGCGTCGTCGATACCGCCGCCGGCACACCGCTCAAGGTCACCCATGCCGGCCGCACGATCTATGATGGTCCGGCACAGCATCCGAAAGGCGACGTTCTCACCTGGCTCGTCGATTATGCCAATGACGGCGTGCGCCCCGAGACATCGCTAAGGGCCGGTGCGCTGATCACGACGGGTACGTTGAGCGGCGCGATCGAACTGACCGAACCCGGCGAGATCGACATCCTGCTCGGCGACATCAGGCTCAGCTTCTCGGTGTCGAAGGCTTGATTTGACCCTGGTTTTTCCCCGGATTGGCGTCGGATTTGGTAATTGCCATCCGCTTCCGCCTGCGGTAATAAACTTGAGTATAATTTGAAGGTTTAACTCCGACGCATGGCCGGAGGCGGAAATGGAAATGACGTTTCAACCGCGGATGCAGAACAAGATCCAGGGCTTCTCCGTCATCGGCGGCGTGCATCGCCGCCTGTGGAACGGTATCGTCGCCGATGTCTGGGACGTGGAGTGCGCCTCCTATGCTGGCGGCTATTATGTCTCGCGCGACCCGCGGCTGTTCATCATGCTCGACAAGCGGGGACCGGGCAATTCGCGTATCAAGCTCACGCCAAAGGCGCAGGGCACCGTCCAGGACACGGAGATACGGCCGATCTCCTATGTGCCGGCCGGCATGGAAGTCTGGGCGGATCTGACCGACGTTCATTCGGTGCGCCACCTCGACATCCATTTCGACACGGAGACCGTGAGCCGCCGGCTGATGGAGGATATCGATCCGCGCCGTCTCGAAAACCCGCAACTTCTGTTTTCCGATGAGCGGGTGCTGTCGCTGGCACGGCTGGTCGCCGCCGAATGCCTCAATCCGGAGCCGCTGCACGATCTCTATGGCGACGGCCTCGCATTGGCCTTGATCATCGACGTCCTGAAGCTTTCCAAGGCGATACCGCGCAAACGCAGCAAGCTGGCCGGCTGGCAGCTTCGGCGCGCGACCGAATTCATCGAGGAAAATTGCCTGCGCAATATCCGCCTCGAGGAACTCGCCGGCCTCACCGGCCTGTCTCAATCGCATTTCAGCCATGCCTTCAAGGCCTCGACCGGCATCGCTCCGCATCAATGGCAGACCAATGCCCGGCTCGACAGGGCCAAGCGGCTGCTTGTCGAAAGCGAAAATGCGTTGACCGCAATCGCCGCCGAAACCGGCTTTGCCGATCAGGCGCATTTTACCCGCGTCTTCCGCAAGCATGTCGGCATCACCCCGGCGAGCTGGAAGAAGGCACAAGTTGCCTGATTGCAACGCTTGGCGGGCAATTGTTTGCAACGCGGAGAATTGCCCAAAAACGTTCAATTTTCCCCGATCGCGACAATCCACCCCGGTAAAACTGAGTTAATCACTCATCTTATTCAGGGCTTCGCCGCACGCTATGCATCGCGCGGCACGAGTGGGGTATAGGACATATGCGCGGGCAGACCAGGGGTCTCAATTTCAAGGTAATGCTTTTGGCAGGCGCCGCGGTCGCCGGCCTGATGGCGGGCTCCGCCGCGGCACAGGAAGCGAATTCGACTGAGCTCACGCCGATCGTGATCCAGGGCGGTGGTGACACCGCCACCAGTCCGGTCAAAGGCTATGTCGCCAAGAACTCCTCCACCGGCTCGAAGAGCGACACCCCGCTCAACGAAATTCCGCAATCCGTCTCCGTCATCGGCACGGAGGAAATGGACGATCGCGGCATCACCAACAAGATCGACGAGGTGCTGCTTTATACGCCTGGCGTCACCGCGCAGCCCTTTGGCGGCGACGGCGATACGGATTGGTTCTACATTCGCGGCTTCGACGCCGGCCAGACCGGCGTCTTCTTCGATAATCTGACGCTTTTCAGCTATGGCTTCGGCGGCTTCCAGCTCGATCCCTTCATGCTGGAGCGCGTCGAGGTGCTGAAGGGCCCGGCCTCCGTGCTTTACGGCGGAGCAAACCCCGGCGGCATCGTCAATCTCGTCCGCAAGCGCCCGCTCGACGAACCGCTCTTCTATACCGAGATCGGCATCAACAGCAACGGCAACGCCTTCACCGGCTTCGATGTCTCCGACAAGGTCGGCTCCATTGGAACGATGAGTTATCGCATCACCGGCAAGGTTGCCGGCGGCGACAATTATTCGGATTTTTCCGAGGATCTGCGCGGCTTCATCATGCCGCAGCTCACCATTTCGCCGGATGACAGCACGAGCCTCACGGTCTGGGGTTACCTCGCCGGGCTCGACCAGGTGCATACCGGCAACGGCTTCTTCCCCTATGTCGGCACCGTCGAGGATGCGCCTTTCGGCAAGATCGACCGCGACGCTTTCTATGGCGAGCCCGACATCGACAATGGCAGCTATGTGCAGAAGATGATCGGTTACGAATTCGAGCATGAATTCGACAATGGCATCAGGTTCTCACAGAATGCGCGCTACGGCCATCTCGATAAGCATGAGATCGGCCCCTATCTGAACGGCTGGGTCGGCGGCGTGCCGACGGGTCCGGACTACCAGCTGGCGCGCATCGGCTTCGAAGGCCGCTCGGGGGTCGATAGCTTCTCGATCGACAACCGGCTCGAAGGCGAGACCGAAATCGGCGGCGCCACGCATAATCTTCTCGTCGGGCTCGACTACACCTATTACCGCCTGGAAAATTGGCAGGCCTGCTGCGGCTCCAATTCGATCAGCGCGACTGATCCCATCTATGGCACGACACAGGGCGCCAATTTCGTCTATGCGGACGGGGTGGTGACCAAGAACCAGATCGGTGTCTACGCCCAGGATCGGATCCATTTCGGCGATGGCTGGCTGCTGACGCTCAACGGCCGCTACGACTATGTCGATATCAACCAGGAGGCCGTAATCGGCACGACCTACAGCACCAACGACAGCGCGCTCAGCGGCCGTATCGGCCTTGCCTACGAATTCGACAACGGCCTGACGCCCTATGTCAGCGCCGCGACTTTCTTCAACCCGCTCGTCGGCACCGGTGTTTCCGGCGCGTTGAAGCCGGAAGAGGGCGAGCAGTTCGAAGGCGGCATCAAGTATGAGCCGGCCTTCATCGACGGCTCGCTGACGGCCTCGGTCTTCCACATCACCAAGCGCAACAACACGGTGACCAATCCGCTGACCTTCGCCCAGAGCCAGCTCGGCGAGGTGGTTTCGCGCGGCGCCGAACTCGAAGGCAAGGTCAATATCAACGAGAACTGGAAGGTTCTCGCATCGCTCGCCTATACCGACATGGAGGTGATGGAGAACGACGCCAATCCGGCGCTGGTCGGCAATTCACCCTATATCGTCCCGAAGGTGACCGCCTCTCTCTGGATCGACTACACGCTGACGACAGGGGCTTTCGAGGGCATGAGCTTTGGCGCCGGCGTCCGCCATCAGGGCTGGTCCTGGGCCGATGAGGCCAATACCGAGAAGGTGCCGGCCGCAACCATCTTCGACGCTGCGATCCGCTACGAGAAGGAAAATTGGGGGGCCTCGCTCAATGTCGCGAACCTCTTCGACAAGGAATATGTCAAGGGTTGCGGCGGGCTGACCGTCTGCGGTTACGGCGATGCCCGCACCGTCACCTTCAAGCTCAGCAGAAAGTGGTAAGTTGACAATCTGAGTTTAGTTTTGCAGGAACCTGTGGGGAAAGGGAGGGCCTGCCCTCCCGAACCCGTTGCGGCGCCGAACTGGAGCAGACTATGCCTTCGCCTTTCCTTGCCCTGTCGGCGATAGATTATGCCATCGGGCCGAAATCCATCCTGTCCGACATCGACCTGACGCTTGAGCGCGGCCGCATTTACGGACTGGTGGGGCCGAACGGGTCCGGCAAGAGCACTCTTTTGAAGATCATCGCCCGCCAGGTCGGGCCGAAATCCGGCGCCATCTCCTTCGACGGCAGGCCGGCGGGTGACTGGGGCAGCCGGGCCTTTGCCCGGCACGTCGCCTACATGCCGCAATTCACGCCGGCGACCGACGGGATGACCGTGCGGGAACTTGTGGCGCTCGGCCGTTTTCCCTGGCACGGCACGCTTGGCCGCTTCACCGCGACGGATCGCAACATGGTCGAGGAGGCGATCGTCCGCACCGAGCTCGAGGATTTTGCCGATCGTCTCGTCGCCAGCATGTCCGGCGGCGAACGCCAGCGCGCCTGGATCGCCATGATGCTCGCCCAGGACGCCCGCTGCCTGCTGCTCGACGAGCCGACGTCGGCGCTCGACCTCGCCCATCAGGCCAGCGTGCTCTCGCTGGTCAAGGAACTCAGCCATGGACGCGGGCTGACCGTCATCATCGTGCTGCACGATATCAACCTCGCCGCGCGCTATTGCGACGCGATCATCGCGCTCAACCGCGGCCGGATCACTGCCGAGGGCACGCCCTCCGAGATCATGCAGGCCGACACGCTGCAGTCGATCTTCGGCGTCGGCATGGGCGTCTTCCCGCATCCGGTTCGAAACGAGCCGGTCAGCTATCTGTTGTAGGCAATGGCGTATTTCTCCCGCAGACAGTTTCTGGCCGGTGCGGCGGCCTCGCTCTCCGTCCCCGCGTATTCGCGGGCGGCGGAGAGCGTGCGCGTCGCAACGCTCGACTGGGCGCTGCTCGAAACCCTGCTGGCGATCGGGGGGAATGTCGTTGCGGCAACGGAACTGCGCCAATTCCGCGAGGTGGCGATCACGCCTGACGTGCCGGCCACGACCGCCGATCTCGGTCTGCGCGGCACGCCGAATTTCGAGGTGCTGCGGTTTGCACGCCCGGACCTGATCTTCAACTCGAACTTCTATGCCTGGGCAGACGAACGTATGCGCGGGGTCGCGCCTGTGGAAAGCCATGCGATCTACAAACCCGGCGAAAGCCCCTTCGCGCTCGCCGAACAGGCCACACTTGCAATCGGCGAGCGCCTGCAGCTTGCCACTGCCAGACAGTTGACCGAAGAGCTTGCAGCCAGGCTCGACCGTTACCGGGCTCTCCTTGCCGCCGGCGACGGGCGCTCGGTGATCCCGATCAATCTTGGCGATGCCAGGCATTTTCGCGTCTTCGGCTCCGACAGCATGTTCGGCGAGGTGCTGAAACGCGTCGGCCTCACCAATGCCTGGCAGGCTCAGACCAGCTACTCGGCCGCCGCTCCCGTCGGCATCGAGATATTGGCATCGATGCCTGACGCCTGGATCGTGATGATCCCGCCACACCCGGCCGATGCGCTCGCCACGCTCGCGACCAGCAGCTTCTGGAATGCGTTGCCGGCCGTGCGCGAAAAACGCGTGCTGATGCTCGGCTCGATCAATCCCTATGGCGCACTGCCGGCGGCCGGCCGCTTTGCCGATCTTCTGGCGGAGGGGCTTCAACATGCATGGAATGGTTAGCCGCGCCAAGCCCGTAGGAAGCGCGGGCACGCCCGTCTTCGCGATATTACTGCCCGTACTTTGCATTGCGGCCTTCGCACTCCTCATCGTAACGCGTCCTGAGGTTCCGCAGGGCGATGCCGACGCAGCCATGCTGAACGGGGTGCTGCTCTGGAACAGCATCATGCCCCGCGCCATGCTGGCACTGATCGCGGGCGCGGCACTCGGCCTTTCCGGTACATTGCTGCAGCGCGTCCTGCGCAATCCGATCGCCGATGCTTCCACGCTCGGCATTGCCTCCGGGGCGGAACTGGCAATGACGGCGGCCATGGGCTTCTCGCCCCTGCTCATCGGATTTTCGCTTGAGATGGCCGCCTTCGGCGGCGGTCTCGCGGCTGTCGCCATCGTGCTGGCTTTGAGCTGGCGGCGCGGGCTCGATCCGCTGACCGTGGCACTCTCCGGCCTGATCGTCAGCCTCATCGCCTCGGCCCTCAGCGTCACGCTGATCCTTTCGCGCGGCGAATATGCCATGTCGATCTATATCTGGGGCGCCGGTTCGCTCAGTCAGCAGGATTGGAACGGTGCGCTCTCGCTCGGGCCCAGGCTTATCCTCGGCTTTGCCGCCGCTCTACTCCTGGTACGGCCACTCCGCATCCTTGCCCTCGACGACAGCGGCGCCAGGAGCCTCGGCCTTGCCCTGCATTCGACCCGCCTGGCGATCGTCGCGCTCGCCGTCTGGCTTGCCGCCTCGGTGATATCAGAGGTCGGCGTGATCGGCTTCATCGGGCTCGCAGCACCCGCGATCGCAAGGCTTGCCGGCGCGCGCAGCACCGGCAAACTGATGCTGACAGCGCCGCTGATGGGCGCCGGTCTGCTGTTCCTGACCGATTGCCTCACCCAGATCCTCGGCCCCGGCTTTACCGACCTTGCCCCGACGGGAGCCGCGACCGCCCTGCTCGGCGGTCCCTTATTGCTCTGCCTGCTGCCCAGCGTGCACTCCGTTTCCGCCGTTGCCGCCCAGTCGACCGCAGCGCTGAACAGGCTCACCAAGCCGCTTCTGGCCCTTGGCGCGCTCTTTACTTCCTTCGCCCTGATCTTTGCCGTCGTCCTCACCCTCGGCCCTGCCGAGGACGGCTGGCATATCGCGACCGGCTCGCTCTTGACCGATCTCCTGCCCTTCCGACTGCCGCGAACGATTGTGGCAGCCGGGGCCGGAGCCATGCTGGCGGCAGCCGGCTTCATCATGCAACGCGTCACCGGCAATCCGATCGCCAGCCCCGAAGTGCTGGGCGTCAGCAGCGGTGCCGGTGCGGGTCTGACCGTGGCGCTCTTCCTCTTCGGCTTCCCCTCGCCCATCATCATGCTGCTTGCCATGGCGCTCGGCGCGCTGGCCGCCTTCCTTGCGATGATCGCCATATCAGCCCGCGCCCAATTCTCGCCGGAACGCATGCTGCTAGCCGGCGTCGGCATCGGCGCCTTCGCCATGGCGATCGTCACCATGGTGCTCGCCCAAGGCGATATGCGCGGCTATATCCTGCTGACATGGCTTTCCGGCTCGACCAACCGCGCCGGCGCCTTCGAAGCCTGGACGGCCATCGTCTCGCTCGTCGTGCTGACAGCACCCTTGCCCTTCCTCAGCCGCTGGCTGACGATCCTGCCGCTTGGCGCCGGGCCCAGCCGTGCCATCGGCCTTCATGTCGGGGCAAGCCGACTGGCGCTTGCCGTCCTCGCCGCGCTAATGACGGCGATCGCCTCCTTCCTTGTCGGACCACTCAGCCTCACCGGTCTCATTGCGCCGCATCTTGCCCGCCTTGCCGGCTTTCGCGCCCCGGGCCACCAGCTGGCGGCGAGCCTTCTCTTCGGCGCCGGCGTGCTGATGGCGGCGGACTGGCTGTCGCGCGTCGTCATCTACCCCTACCAGGTGCCGGTCGGCCTCTTCGCGGCGCTGATCGGCGGCCCCTATCTAATCTGGCTGCTTTCGCGAAAGGAGGTTCAGCAATGATGGCTGAGCGGTTCACGGCGCGCTGCGGTGCTGCTTACGCCTTCTCGCGGAACATCTCGATGATGGCGGAAAAGTCCCTTCCGCCATGTCCTAGTTTGTCGAAGAGCGCATAAAGCTGCGCTGCTTCCGCGCCAAGTGGCGTGGAGGCGCCGCTCGCTAGCGCCGCTTCCTGTGAAAGCCTCAAATCCTTCAGCATCAGTGCCGCGGCAAAACCCGGCTTGTAGTCGTTGTTCGCCGGCGAGGTCGGCACCGGTCCGGGCACCGGGCAATAGGTATTGATCGACCAGCACTGGCCCGACGAGGTCGAGGCGACGTCGAACAGCGCCTGATGCGAGAGGCCGAGCTTTTCGGCAAGCACGAAGGCTTCGCAGACGCCCACCATCGAGATGCCTAGTATCATGTTGTTGCAGATCTTCGCCGCCTGGCCGGCGCCGGCCTCGCCGCAATGGACAATCTTCTTTCCCATGGCCTCGAGGATTGGTTTTGCCTTGGCGAAGGCGTCTTCCGAGCCGCCGGCCATGAAGGTCAGCGTGCCCGCGGTCGCCCCGCCCGTGCCGCCGGAGACGGGAGCGTCGAGCGACAGGCAGCTTGCGGCCTTGGCCATCTCATGCGCTTTGCGGCTGCTTTCGACATCGATGGTCGAACAATCGATGACCAGCGTGCCTTGCGCGGCGGACTGCAGGATATCGGTCCAGGCCGTCAGCACGTGTCTGCCTTGCGGCAGCATGGTGATGATGATCTCCGCATCCTTGACCGCCTGGCTGGCATGGCTTGCCGGCTTGACGCCCCTCTCCTCGGCGGCCTTCAGTACCGAAGCCGCCAGATCGAAGCCGAGGACCTCGTGACCTGATTTGACCAGATTGGCCGCCATCGGCCCACCCATGTTGCCGAGGCCGATGAATGCGATCCTTGCCATGGTCTTCTCCTATCGATTGTCTTCGAGGATCATCGCTGCCGCCTTTTCGGCGATCATGATGGTCGGCGAATTGGTGTTGCCCGAGGTGATCGACGGCATCACCGAGGCGTCGGCGATCCTCAGCTTGCCGAGCGCCCGGAGCCTCAGCCTGGGATCGACGACGCTGTCCCTGTCGGCGCCCATGCGGCAGGTGCCGACGGGATGGAAGATCGTCGTGCCGATCTCACCCGCCGCCCGCTCCAGATCGGCCTCCGTCTGATAGGCAGGCCCTGGCTTGAATTCCTCCGGCCTGAAACGGGCAAACGAAGGCTGCGCGACGATCTTGCGCGTCAACCGTATTGAACGGACAGCTATGTCACGATCGCGCTGCGTCGAGAGGTATTTCGGGCTGATCGTCGGCTGGGCGGCAAAATCCGGGCTGGACAGGTGGACCGAACCGCGGCTTTCGGGCCTCAGATTGCAGACGCTCGCGGTGATTGCCGGGAAAGGATGGACGGGATCGCCGAACTTCTCCAGCGAGACCGGCTGCACATGATATTGCAGATCTGGCGTTTCCCGGTCCGGGCCCGATCGGGTGAAGATGCCGAGCTGGCTCGGCGCCATCGCCATCGGCCCGGAGCGGCGGACGAGATATTCGAGCCCGATCGCCGCCTTGCCGATCAGCTTCGTCGCCTTCTCGTTCAGCGTCGGAACCCCCGTCACCTTGTAGGCCAGACGCAGCTGCAGATGGTCCTGCAGGTTCTCGCCGACACCCTTGACCTCGGTGACGACATCGACGCCCGCCTGTCTGAGAACCTCCCCCCTGCCGATGCCCGACAGTTCGAGGATATGCGGCGAGCCGATAGAACCGGCTGAAAGGATGGTTTCTTTGGCGGCATAGGCGCGTTTTGCCACGCCACGATGCTGGAACTCGACGCCGGCAACGGCGCCTTCCTCCACCAGCAGCCGCCGGACCTGCGCCTTGGTGAGCACGGTCAGGTTGGAGCGCCTCATCGCCGGGCGCAGGAAGGCCTTCGAGGTATTCCAGCGAATGCCGGAGCGCTGGTTGACGTCGAAATAGCCGGAGCCCTCGTTGCTGCCGCGGTTGAAATCCGCGGTTTCCGGAATGCCGGCTTCTCTGGCCGCCTGCTGGAAGGCATCGAGCACCGCCCAGCGCACACGCGCTTTCTCGATGCGCCATTCGCCGCCGGCACCATGCATCTCGTCTTCGCCGCGATAAAAGTCCTCCGACTTGCGGAAGTGGGGCAGAACATCGTCCCAGCCCCAGCCGCTGCAGCCCATCTGCCGCCAGAGGTCGTAATCGCGCGCCTGGCCGCGCATGTAGATCATGCCGTTGATCGACGAACAGCCGCCGAGCACCTTGCCGCGCGGATAGCTCAGCGCCCGGCCGTTCAATCCCGCTTCCGGCGCCGTGGTGAAGCACCAGTCGGTACGCGGATTGTTGATGCAATAGAGATAACCAACCGGAATATGGATCCAGTGATAGTTGTCGCTGCCGCCGGCTTCGAGCAGCAGCACCCGGCTCCGGCCATCGGCAGACAGCCGGTTGGCGAGCACGCAGCCGGCGCTGCCTGCCCCGATGATGATGTAGTCGTAACGATCCATGCCCCGCACGAGACTCCAGATGCTTGCCGCTTCCCCCTCCCCGCAGCACGGGGAGAGGAAGAGTCGCAGCGCCGCCGCCCGTCTCTTTTCCCGGAAAAGAGGGTTCCTTCCGGGGAGAGAGGTCCGCCCGTTCAGCGGCGATAGACGAAGCCCAGTTTCCGCCCCAGCCGCGAGGCGTAGAATTCGCCGATGATGCCGCGCCGGAAGATCAGCACGCAGACCATGAAGACGATGCCGGTGATGATCGTCACCGGGAATTCCGAGGTGGCGAGGTAATTTTCCAGCACCACCACCAGCCCGGCGCCGAAGAGCGGGCCGATCAGCGTGCCGATGCCGCCGAGCAGCGTCATCAGGATCACCTCGCCCGACATCTGCCAGGCGACATCGGTCAGCGTCGCGAACTGGAAGACGATCGATTTCACCGCGCCCGCGAGCCCTGCAAGCGCCGCCGACATGACGAAGGCGCCGAGCTTGTAGCGCGCCACCGAATAACCGAGCGAGATCGCCCGTTGTTCGTTCTCGCGGATCGATTTCAGGATCATGCCGAAGGGCGAATTGATAAAGCGCCAAATGATCAGGATGCCGACGAGAAAGACAGCCAGCACGAAATAATACATGTTGGTCGAGCTGTTCAGATCGATGAAGCCGAAGAGGTGGCCGCGCGGCACCGACTGGATGCCGTCCTCGCCTTCGGTGAACTCCGCCTGCAGGCAGAAGAAGAAGAACATCTGCGACAGCGCCAGTGTGATCATCGCGAAATAGATGCCCTGGCGACGGATGGCGAAGAAGCCCATGACGAGGCCGAGAAAGGCTGCCCCCGCCACGCCAATCAGGATGCCGAGCTCCGGCGGCAGGCCCCATGCCTTCACCGTATAGGCGGTGAAATAGGCAGCACCGCCGAAGAAGGTGGCGTGGCCGAAGGACAGCAGGCCGGTATAACCGAGCAGCAGATTGAAGGCGCAGGCAAAGAGCGCGAAGCAGAGCAGCTTCATCAGGAAGATCGGATAGAAAAAGAACGGCGCCAGCAGCAGGAGCAGCAGTCCCGCAAGCAGGAAACCCGCCTGCACCGAAAGGGCGGTCCGGCTTTTTTCCGTTTGGATGGTTTCGGTCATGTCAGCCATGTCAGGCATCCCGTCCGAAGAGGCCCGCGGGCCTGATGAGAAGCACGATCGCCATAATGACGAATATCACGATGTTGGAAGCCTCGGCATAAAAGACCTTGGTCAGGCCTTCGGCGATGCCGAGCATATAACCGGTGATGATCGCG
Organism: Rhizobium sp. 10PS4; assembly: GCF_032464805.1. NCBI lineage: Bacteria > Pseudomonadati > Pseudomonadota > Alphaproteobacteria > Hyphomicrobiales > Rhizobiaceae > Rhizobium > Rhizobium sp. 10PS4. Next base: position 58,159 of record NZ_JAWDIW010000003.1, read on the forward strand.
CCCATGATCGATCCCATGCCGCCGACGACGACGACGGCGAAGACGACGATGATCATGTTCGAGCCCATCAGCGGCGAGACCTGGTAGATCGGCGCCGCCAGCACGCCGGCAAAGGCGGCGAGACCGGCGCCGAGCGCGTAAGTGAGCGTCAAGAGCACCGGCACGTTGACGCCGAAGACCTGCACCAGTACGGCATTTTCGGTGGCGGCACGAAGATAGGCGCCGAGCTTGGTCTTCTCGATCAGCAGCCAGGTGCCGAGGCAGACGACGAGCGAGGCGACCACCACCCAGCCGCGATAGATCGGCAGGAACATGAAGCCGAGGTTGGCCGCGCCGGCAAGGGCGGTGGGCGCCTTATAAGGCTGGCCGGAGGAGCCATAGAGATAACGGAAGGTGCCCTCGACCGCCAGCGCCAGCCCAAAGGTGAAGAGCAGGCCGTAAAGCGGATCGAGATCGTAGAGCCGGCGCAGGAACAGCCGCTCGATGATAGCGCCGGCAAGGCCGACGATAACCGGCGCCAGGATCAGCGATGGCCAGTAGCCGATGCCGGCATAGGTCAGCAGCAGATAGGCGACGAAGGCGCCGAGCATATATTGCGCGCCATGGGCGAAGTTGATCACCCTGAGCAGGCCGAAGATGATGGCGAGGCCGAGGCTGAGCAGCGCATAGAACGAGCCGTTGATCAGGCCGACCAGCAGCTGGCTGAGCAGCGAGTTTAGGGGAATGTCGAAGATCATCGTCATCTGGTCACACTCCCAGAACCTTGTGCAGCGTATCCATGCGCTGCGGCAGTTCACCAATCGGGAATTCCGACACCATCTGCCCATGATCCATCAGATAGAAGCGATCGGCAATACGGCTGGCGAAACGGAAATTCTGCTCGACGAGCAGGATCGTCATGCCGCGCTCCTTCAACGTCTTCAGCACCTCGCCGATACGCTGGACGATAACGGGGGCAAGCCCTTCCGTCGGTTCGTCGAGAATGAGCAGCCTGACGCCGGTGCGGAGGATTCGGGCGATCGCCAGCATCTGCTGCTCGCCGCCTGACAGTTTGGTGCCCGGGCTGCCGCGGCGCTCGTAGAGATTGGGGAAAAGTTCGTAGATCTCGTCGAGCGTCATGCCGCCCTCTGCCACGACAGGCGGCAGCAGCAGGTTTTCAGAAACGGTCAGTGTCGAGAAGATGCCGCGCTCCTCCGGCACGAAGCCGATGCCCCGATGCGCCGTCTTGTGCAGCGGCACTTGCATCATATCGCTGCCGTCAAAGCTGATCTTGCCCTTGCGGGCCCGCACGATGCCGGTGATGGTGCGCAGCGTCGTCGTCTTGCCGACGCCGTTGCGGCCGAGAATGGTGATCGTCTCGCCTTCGGCCACGCGCATGTCGACGCCGTGCAGGACGTGGCTTTCGCCGTACCAGGCATTGAGCCCCTGGACTTCGAGGAGAGTGGGCATCAATGCTCCTCCGTGCCCATATAGGCTACACGCACACGCTCGTCGTGGCTGACGGTCGCATAGTCGCCCTCGGCGAGGATCTCGCCGCGCTGCAGCACGGTGACATGCTGGCAGATATTGGCGACGACGGAGAGATTGTGCTCGACCATCAATACAGCGCGGTCGCGGGCGACCTCGCGGATGATCGAGGAGACGACGCCGACATCCTCCTGCCCCATGCCGGCCATCGGTTCGTCGAGTAGCAGCACCTTCGGATCCAATGCCAATGTGGTGGCGATCTCCAGCACGCGCTTGCGGCCATAGGAAAGATCAGCAGCGATGTGGTCGCGCTCCTTGGAAAGCCCGACGCTGGCGAGCAGTTGCTCGGCGCGCTCGTTCAGCCGGTCGAGTGCCGAAAGCGGCCGCCAGAACTGTGTGGAAAGATTGTTCGGCCGCTGCAGCGCCACACGCACATTGTCGAGAACGGTCAGATGCGGGAAGACCGCCGAGATCTGGAAGGAGCGGACCAGCCCCATGCGCGCCACCTTGTCGGGCGGCGTTTTCGTGATGTCTACGCCCATCAGGGTGATCGTGCCTGAGGTCGGCTGCAGGAATTTGGTCAGCAGGTTGAAGACCGTGGTCTTGCCGGCGCCGTTCGGGCCGATCAGTGCATGCACGCTTGCGTCATGCACATCCAGATCGACGTTCTTGACGGCCGTGAAGCCGCCGAAATCGCGGCGCAGGCCGCGGGCGGATAGCACCACCCGCGGCTTTTCCTGAGTTTCAATTGCGGAAACCGCCATCGTGCTTACTTCACCAGATTGCAGCCGCTCTTGGCGGGATCGATATAGGCTTCCTTGCCGGGAATGGTGGCGAGCACGTTGAAGTAATCCCACGGCTCCTTGCTCTCGGAAGGCTTCTTGACCTGCAGCAGATACATGTCGTGGATCATGCGGCCATTGGCGCCAACCGTGCCGCCGCGGCCGAAGACGTCATCGACAGGCATTTCATGCAGCTGCTTGGCGACGGCTTCCGTTTCGTCGGTGCCGGCCTTCTGCACGGCTTTCAGATATTGCGTCACCGCCGAATAGGTGCCGGTATGGACCATGTTCGGCATCTTGCCGGTACGGGTGAAGAACTTCTTGGCGAAGGCGCGGCTCTCGTCGTCGCGGTTCCAGTAATAACCTTCCGTCAGCGTCAGCCCCTGCGCCGCCTCGAGGCCGAGACCATGCACTTCGGCGAGCGTGAAGAGCAGCGCCGCCAGATGCTGGCCGCCCTGGGTGATGCCGAATTCGGCCGCCTGCTTGATGGCGTTCGAGGTGTCGAGGCCGGCATTGGCAAGACCGATCACCTTGGCGCCTGATGATTGCGCCTGCAGCAGGAAGGACGAGAAGTCCTGGCTCGACAGCGGATGGCGGACGGCGCCGACGACCGTACCGCCACTCGACTTGACGTAATCGCTGGTCTGCTGCTCCAGCGAGTAGCCGAAGGCATAGTCGGCGGTCAGGAAGAACCAGCTGTCGCCGCCCTGCTTGACGAGCGCGCCGCCAGTGCCGACGGCCAGTGCATGCGTATCGTAGGCCCAATGGAAGCCATAAGGCGAGCAGGCCTTGCCGGTGAGATCCGTCGTCGCCGCGCCGGTGACAATGTCGATCTTCTTCTTCTCCTTGCCGATCGCCTGCACGGCGAGCGCCACCGACGAGGTCGTCAACTCCATGATCGCATCCACCTGCTCGGTATCGTACCACTGGCGGGCGATGTTGGAGGCGATATCCGCCTTGTTCTGATGGTCGGCATTGACGATCTCGACCGGCACATCAAGCACCTTGCCGCCGAAATCCTCAACCGCCATCTGGGCGGCTTCGACGGAGGACTTGCCGCCGAAATCGGCATAGACGCCCGACTGATCGTTCAGGATACCGATCTTGACCTTGCCGTCGGTCGCGCTCTGCGCGAGCACCGCAGTGCTGCTCGCAAGCAGAAATGCAACTGATGCAATGAGATTCTTACGCATATTCTCTCCTCCCAGAGATTGGTCAGATTGCGGATCTGTTCAAATTTGGCCAGTCGTCCTCCTCAGAACGACGGACCCTCACCTTACGATCACGGAAATTCCGCCCTGAGGCAACGGGTGATTTACAACTAATTCCAAACAGTATCTGTTCGTTTTTGAACAGAGAGGATCGTGATGAACAATCCACCGCAGTTTACTTGGGACGATCTGCAGTTTTTTCTAGCCGTCGCCCGCACTGGACAGCTGTCGACGGCCGCCCGCCAGCTGCGCTCCAGCCATGCCACCGTCTCGCGCCGCATCGATCGGCTGGAGTTCACCCTCAAGGTCAAGCTGTTCGAGCGCAATCCGCGCGGCTATGTGCTGACCGCCATGGGCACGCGCTTTGTCGAAACGGCGGAGAGGATGGAGCAGGAAACCGAGCGGCTGCGCGCCGATCTTGCCGCCGGCTCGATGGCGCAGCGCGGCCTCGTGCGCCTCAGCGCGCCGGAAGGGTTTGCCAATTTCTTTTTCGCGACCGTGCTGCCGCAATTTGCCGCCCAGCATCCGCATCTGGCGCTCGAGCTGGTGACGATCCAGCAGATCATGTCGCTGTCGCGCAAGGAAGCCGATCTTTCCGTCGTGCTCGACGAGCCGAAAGGCGGGGCCTATTTTGCCGAAAAGCTGACCGACTACCACCTGCAGGTCTACGGCTCGCGCGACTATCTCGCGAAGGCCGCGCCGATCACCTGCCGGGAAGACCTGCTTGAGCATCCCTTCGTCAGCTATATCGAGGAGATGATTTTCGCGCCGGGCCTCGATTACCTCGGCGACGTGCACCCGCGCATCAAGCCGCAGTTCCAGAGCTCCAGCATCTTCGCGCAGCTGACCGCCACGAGAAACGGTCTCGGCCTTTGCATCCTGCCCTATTTCTTCGCCAGCCGTTATCCCGAACTCGTGCGCGTGCTGCCAGACGAGATCGACCTCAAGCGCCACTACTGGATCACCTGCCACCGCGACCTGAAACAGGCGCCGCGCGTGCGCGCCGTCATCGATTTTCTGCGCGAGGCGGTTCGCGGCGAGGATGCCCGCTTCGTGCCACCCTACGTCACCGCCGCCGGCCCGACGCGCCGGGCAAAGGTGGAAACCTGACTACTTCAGGAATTCGGCCCGGTGCGGAGTGAAAGCATCGATCAGCCGGCCCTTTTCCAGCGCCTTGACGCCGTGGACCAGATTGGGGGGTACGATGAAGCTGCCGCCCTGTTTCAGCACCTCGGTCCGGCCATCGATCGTCACTTCGAAACTGCCTTCGGCGACGTAACTGGCCTGGATGTGCGGATGCGAATGAGCCGCACCCACCGCGCCGCTTTCGAAGGCCACTTCCACCATCATCATCTCGGGCAGATAGGTCATGATGCGCCTGACGACGCCGGGCTCGGGATTGACCCATTCGGCGCCTTCGGCCGATACGAACAGATCGCTTGACGACATTTCCGCCTCCTCGTTCCAGAATCGATCGCTGGCAAAGTGGATCATGCCGACGCTTTTGAAAAGATGGCGCGGCCCGTCTTTTCGACGCGGCCGCAATCTGTTGACGCGGTCGGCTGGCGGGTTTATGGCCAATTTGAGCCAGGCAAGCTGAGGAGACGCCACCATGCAGCATACGCGCGAGGTTTTCGACTGGGCCGATCCGTTCCGCCTGGTGGAGCAGCTGACCAATGAAGAGCGCATGGTGCAGGATACCGCCCACGCCTATGCGCAGGAAAAGCTCGCGCCCCGCGTTCTCGACGCATTCCGCAATGAAAAGACCGATCCCGAGATCTTTCGCGAAATGGGCGAACTCGGCCTGCTCGGCCCGACGATCTCGCCGGAATATGGCGGCGCCGGCCTCGGTTACGTCGCCTACGGCCTGATCGCCCGCGAGGTCGAAAAGGTCGACAGCGGTTACCGCTCGATGATGAGCGTCCAGTCCTCACTGGTGATGGTGCCGATCGAAACCTTCGGGTCTGAGGCGCAGAAGCTGAAATACCTGCCGAAACTCGCCACCGGCGAATGGATCGGCTGCTTCGGCCTGACCGAACCGGATCACGGCTCCGACCCCGGCTCGATGGCGACACGCGCTAAAAAGGTCGACGGCGGCTACAGCCTCACCGGCTCGAAGACCTGGATCTCCAACGCGCCGATCGCCGATGTCTTCGTCGTCTGGGCAAAGACCGAGGACGGCCTTATCCGCGGCTTCATCCTCGAAAAGGGCTGGAAAGGACTTTCGGCGCCTGCTATCCACGGCAAGGTCGGCCTGCGTGCCTCGATCACCGGCGAGGTGGTGATGGATGGGGTCTTCGTACCTGAGGAAAACCTTCTGCCTGATGTGACCGGCCTCAAGGGACCGTTCACCTGCCTCAACTCGGCCCGTTTCGGCATCGCCTGGGGCGCACTCGGTGCTGCCGAGGATTGTTATGCGAGAGCCCGGCAATACACGCTCGAGCGCAAGCAGTTCGGCCGGCCGCTTGCCGCCAACCAGCTGATCCAGAAGAAGCTCACCGACATGGCGGCGGAGATCTCGCTCGGCCTTCAGGGCTGCCTGCGGCTTGGCCGCATGAAGGAGGAAGGCCATCCGCCGGTGGAGCTGACCTCGATCCTCAAGCGCAACAGCTGCGGCAAGGCGCTGGAGATCGCGCGCGCGGCCCGCGACATGCTCGGCGGCAACGGCATCTCCGACGAATTCGGCATCGCCCGTCATCTCGTCAACCTCGAAGTGGTCAACACCTATGAGGGGACGCACGACATCCACGCGCTGATCATCGGCCGGGCGATCACCGGCATTGCCGCTTTTGCGAACTAGCGCATCGGCCCGAAAATCGAAATCGATTTTCGGAAAGCACGATGCGTAGATTCAAGGATGTTAGAGCGTCCTTTGTGCGTCCGAAAGGACGCACGGCGCTCTAATGCATGCCGCCCAAAAGTGTGCAGCGGTTTTGGGACAACGGCATGCATAAAACAAAGACCTAAAGCGCGTCACATGATTCCGATTCGACGCGACGCGCTTTAGCACATTGGCGCGAAAGGGCGAATTGCCACGCGCCTGACAATGTGCAACCTTCCCTGACGGCGGCACGAGCCGGCAAAAAGGGGATCATGCATGTTTCTGCTTCTTGCATTGCTGATTGGTGTCATTGCCGGGCTTCGCGCCATGACGGCGCCCGCCGCCGTCGCCTGGGGCGCGGCGCTTGGCTGGTTCGATGTCTCGCAGACTCCGCTTGCCTTCATGGGCTACCAATGGACGCCGTGGATCCTCACGCTTCTCGCCGTCGTCGAACTGATCACCGACCAGCTGCCATCGACGCCGTCGCGTAAGGTGCCGGTGCAATTCGGCGCCCGCATCGTCACGGGCGCGCTCGCAGGGGCGACGATCGGAGCCGCCAGCAGCCTGCTCTTCGGCGGGCTGATCGCCGGCGTGATCGGCGCCGTCATCGGAACATATGGTGGCGCCGCCGTCCGCGGCAGGCTTGCTGCCTCCTTCGGCAAGGATCTGCCAGCTGCTCTCATCGAGGATGCCGTCGCCGTCATCGCCGCGGTGCTGATCGTGGGGGCCGTCGCATGAAAAGCTTCGACGCCATCGTTATCGGCGCCGGCCAGGCCGGCCCGTTTCTTGCCGCCAGGATGGTCGAAAAAGGCATGAAGGTCGCCCTGATCGAGCGCAAGTTCCTCGGCGGCACCTGCGTCAATGCCGGCTGCATGCCGACGAAGACGCTGGTCGCCAGCGCCCGCGCCGCCCATGTCGCAAGAAACAGTGCTGCTTACGGCGTCAATATTCCAGGCGAGATCGCCATCGACATGAAGGTGGTCAGGGCGCGCGCCGAAACCGTGACTATGAACGCCCGCAACGGCCTGATCGGCTGGTTCGCCGGCATGGACGGCATGACCGTGATCTCCGGCCACGCCCGTTTCGAGGACCCGAAGACCGTCAGCGTCAACGGCGAGACGCTGACCGCACCGCGCATCTTCCTCAATGTCGGCGCGCGCCCCGTCATCCCCGACCTGCCAGGCATCAACGATATCGATTACCTCACCAGCACCTCGATCATCCATCTCGACAGGCTGCCCCGGCATCTGGCGGTCATCGGCGGCAGTTATATCGGGCTGGAATTCGCACAGATGTATCGCCGCTTCGGCGCCGAAGTCAGCATCATCGAGCACGGCCCGAAGCTCGCATCGCGCGAGGACGAGGATATATCGGACGCCATCGCCGATGTCCTGCGCTCGGAGGGCATCGACATTCATACCGGCGCCAGCGACATCGCCTTCGCCAGAAGCCGCGACGGAATAACGGTCGCCACCGATTCAGCGAGGATCGATGCGAGCCATGTGCTGATTGCCACCGGCCGCAAGCCGAACACCGACGATCTCGGCCTCGATGCCGCCGGCGTCATCACCGACAAGCACGGCTATATCACCGTCGACGATAGCCTTGCCACCAATGTCGACGGCATCTGGGCGCTCGGCGATTGCAACGGCCGGGGCGCCTTCACCCACACCTCCTATAATGATTTCGAGATCGCCGCGGCCAATCTGCTCGACGGCGATGATCGCAAGGTCTCGAGCCGCATCCTGGCCTATGCGCTTTATATCGACCCGCCACTTGGCCGCGTCGGCATGACGGAGAAGCAGGCGCGTGCCTCGGGACGCAAGATCATGATTTCGACCCGGCCGATGAGCCGCGTCGGCCGCGCCAACGAGCGCGGCGAGACCAAGGGCTTCATGAAGGTGATTGCCGACGCCGAGACCAAAAAAATCCTCGGTGCGGCGATCCTCGGCATCGAGGGCGACGAGGTGATCCACGGCATCATAGACGCGATGAATGCAGGAACGACCTATCCCGCGTTGCAATGGTCGGTGCCGATCCATCCGACGGTGTCGGAGCTGATCCCGACGCTGCTTGGGGATTTGAAGCCAGTTTAGCTGTAGAAACCCCGGGCCGAGGACAGCTGCGTGTCTATCGAACTGCTGATCGAGCACTACGGCCTGTTGGCGATATTTCTGGGCGCAGCCTTCGAAGGCGAAACAGCCGCCTTCCTTGGCGGCGTGATTTCCCACCGCGGGCTGCTGACCTATTGGTCGGCGTCGCTTGCGGCAACGGCAGGATCCTTCGCCGGCGATCAGTTCTGGTTCTTCGCCGGCCGTTATGCCACTCGATGGGGTCTCGTCCGCCGGCTGATGGAAACACCGACGCTGGCGCGCGCAACCCGGCTTCTGGAACGATACCCCACAGGCTTCATCCTCGCGTTTCGTTTCCTGGTCGGGTTGCGGACGATCAGCCCGATCGTCATCGGGACAACGCGAATTGCGACCGTTAAATTCATTATCCTGAATGCCGCGGCCGCGTTGGTATGGGGGCAGCTGTTCACAGGGCTCGGTTACGTGTTCGGGAATGGCATCGAACAGACATTGGGCCACCTTCCCCTTCACCGCCACCTGCTGATCGCAGTCGGAGCCGCAGCTGTCGTTGCAGGCGCGGCTCTTGCCTTTCGCAAGATGAAACTGAGCGCCAGGCACTCATAGAAGCGCTGTAGCGCCCTATTCCATCACGATCTGCAGCTTCACGTCGCTTGGCCGGGCCTCGACGGCGCGATCAAACGCCTTGATCGAATCTTCGAATTTGAAGGTGTCTGATATCAGCGGCTTGAGATCCACGCGTCCCGAGCCGAGCAGCGCGATCGAGCGCTCATACTGATGCGCGTAGCGGAACACCGTCTCGATGCGGATTTCCTTGGTGGATGCCGTCGAGACGTCGAAGCCGATCGGGTTAACCGGCAGGCCGACGACGACGATGACGCCACCCGGGCGCGGCAGCGCCATGATCGTCTCCCACGCCTTCGGCGAGCCGGAGCATTCGAAGACGACATCGGCGCCCCAGCCGTCGGTCAGCCGGGCAACCTCTTCGGCCAGGTTCTTCTCGCGGATATTCACCGGAATGACGCCCTGGTACTGTGCGGCGATATCGAGCTTCGGCTGGGCAAGATCGGCGACGATCGCGCGGGCGCAGCCGCCGGCAAGGGCCGCGATCGCCACCATCGTGCCGATCGGCCCGGCGCCGAGGACGACGGCGGTATCACCAGGCGTAATCTTCGCCTTGGTGGCCGCCTGCATGCCGACGGCGAAGGGCTCGACCATGGCGCCTTCGGCGAAACTGACATTGTCAGGCAGCTTGAAGGTATAATTGGCGGGATGCACGACCTCTGGCGTCAGCACGCCGTGGATCGGCGGGGTCGCCCAGAAGGTGACGGCCGGGTCGATATTGTACATGCCGAGCCGGCTTGCCTTGGAATTCGGATCGGGAATGCCGGGCTCCATGCAGACGCGGTCGCCGACTGTTAGATGCGTGACGCCGGCTCCGACCTCGACCACCGTGCCCGCCGCCTCATGGCCGAGCACCATCGGCGCGTTGACGACGAAGGGGCCGATCTTGCCGTGGGTGTAATAATGCACATCCGAACCGCAGACGCCGACTGTGTGGATCCTGATCTTCACCTCGCCGGGGCCGGTTTCGAGCGGCAGATCGATATCGCGGAGCGCAAGCTCATGCTGGCGCTCGAGGACAAGCGCGCGGACTTTGGTCATCGTCGGTTTCCTTCCCTAGTGGCTTGCCCATGACTCCATCGGGCAGCGTTGAAGCCGACTATAAAGCCCGAAGCCTTGCCAATTCAACCAGATTGAAGAGGCTTTTGCTCAACAAATGGTAAAATGCTCACGCAGATTTGCCGGAAGGTACAACACCGGCAGCGACCCGCCCGAAAACTCCGCCAGCCTGGTCCGACGACGAGCGGCCCCGTAAGGGCATTTATAAGATTTTTATATAGATGGCCCGTCGTCCGTCTCGAACCTTTATGCCCTTCGGCTCCATATTGATGTCCGAGAGATCGAAAGATCATCTCCACGCCAGAAAGCATGAAAGGCGGCCTCCCAACGCCCTTTGTCTTGTCTGACTCCAAGAAGAACAACAGGAGTCACGATCTTGATGGATATCATTCTACTCGCCACGGCGATCATATTCTTCGCGCTGTGCTTTGCCTACGCTCGAGCCTGCGACAGGCTTTGACAGGAGAACCACGATGACCCTCGATTATGTCTTGAGCGGTGCCGTGACCGTGTTTCTCACCGCTTACCTCACCTACGCTCTCCTTCGCCCAGAACGCTTTTGAAGAGAACTGGCGCTTCTGAGGTCGCCCATGCGCAGCCGAGAAGCAGCCGGGTATTGAAAGTTTACCTCCATGACCCTCAACGGATGGCTTCAGATCCTGCTTTACTGCGGGATCGTCCTCGTGCTCGTCAAACCGCTCGGCGGTTACATGACGCGTGTCTACAATGGCGAGCGCACATTCCTCTCCCCAGTCCTCGTTCCGATCGAACGGGGGCTTTACCGTATTGCCGGCACCAGCGAGCGCGAGGAGCAGCACTGGACCTCCTATGCCTTCGCGATGCTGATGTTCAACCTGCTCGGCGTCCTCGTCCTCTACGCGCTCCTGCGCCTGCAGGACATCCTGCCCTATAATCCGGCCGGCATGGCCGCCGTCCCGCCGGAGCTTTCGTTCAACACCGCCGTCAGCTTTCCCACAAACACCAACTGGCAGAACTACGGCGGCGAAAGCACCCTGTCCTACCTGACCCAGATGGCCGGTTTGACGGCGCAGAACTTCCTGTCGGCCGCGACCGGCATGGCGATCGCTGTCGCCTTCATTCGTGCCTTCTCGCGCGCGTCGGGCAAGGCGATCGGCAATTTCTGGGTCGATATGATCCGCGGCACGTTCTACATCCTGCTGCCGATCTGCATCGTGCTCACCATCGTCTACGTCTATCTCGGCGTGCCGCAGACGCTTGGGCCCTATGTCAATGCGACCACGCTCGAAGGCGCGCAGCAGACGATTGCCGTCGGCCCCGTCGCCTCGCAGCTTGCAATCAAGATGCTCGGCACCAATGGCGGTGGCTTCTTCAACGCCAATTCGGCCCATCCATTCGAAAACCCGAATGCGATCTCGAACCTCATCCAGATGGTCTCGATCTTCGCAATCGGTGCGGCTTTGACCAACGTCTTCGGCCGCATGGTCGGCAACCAGCGCCAGGGCTGGGCGATCCTTGCCACGATGGGCGTCCTGTTCATCGTAGGCGTCGGCATCACCTATTGGGCGGAGGCTGCCGGCAACCCGCTGATGCACGCCTTTGGTCTTGGCGGCGGCAACATGGAGGGCAAGGAAGTCCGCTTCGGCGTGGCCCTATCCTCGCTCTTTGCGGTCATCACCACGGCCGCCTCCTGCGGCGCTGTCAATGCGATGCACGGCAGCTTCACGGCACTTGGCGGCCTCATCCCGCTGATCAACATGCAGCTCGGCGAAATCATCGTCGGCGGTGTCGGCGCTGGCTTCTACGGCATCCTGCTGTTCATCATCGTCGCCGTCTTCGTCGCCGGCCTGATGGTCGGCCGCACGCCGGAATATCTCGGCAAGAAGATCGAGGCGAAGGAAATGAAGATGGCCGTTCTCGCCATCCTCTGCCTGCCGCTCGCCATGCTGGTCTTCACCGCGATCGCCACGGCGCTGCCTTCCGCCGTCGCCTCGATCGGCACCGCGGGTCCGCACGGCTTCTCTGAAATCCTCTATGCCTATACCTCGGCTGCGGCCAACAACGGCTCGGCTTTCGGCGGCCTGACCGGCAATACGCCCTGGTACAACGTGACACTCGGCATCGCCATGCTCGCCGGGCGCTTCCTGGTCATCATCCCGGCGCTTGCCATCGCCGGCTCGCTGATCGCCAAGAAGACGGTTCCGGCCTCGGCAGGCACCTTCCCGACCGACGGTCCGCTCTTCGTCGGCCTGCTTGTCGGTACGATCCTGATCGTCGGCGGCCTGACCTTCTTCCCGGCCTTGGCGCTCGGCCCCGTCGTCGAGCACCTGGTCATGATCGCCGGCCAGACCTTCTGAGGTGATGCCATGATCCTCCGTCACAGGCTTCGCAACGCCTTCCACCCTCGTCCCGGTGCGCCGGGACGAGGGAATGGCCCGAGACCCCAAGCCTCCGACATCATCCTGGTGATGATGGCAGGCCTCCTCGTCATCGCCGCCATCTTCAAAATCCTACAGGGCTGACCGGCTTCCGGTTCGCCATCCTCATTTCAAAGCTGGAGTCTCTTATGAGCCAGGCAAAATCCGCGAGCGCCATGGATTCTCGCATCCTCATTCCGGCCGTGGGGGCCGCTTTCAAGAAGCTCAACCCCCGCGCACTCGCCAGAAACCCGGTCATGTTCGTCGTGGCCACCGTCTCGGTGCTGACCACCGTTCTCTTCCTGCGCGATCTGGTGGCGGGCAACGGCAATCTCGGCTTCTCGTTCCAGATCAATCTCTGGCTCTGGTTCACCGTGCTGTTTGCCAATTTCGCCGAAGCCGTCGCCGAAGGCCGCGGCAAGGCGCAGGCCGACTCGCTGCGCAAGGCGCGCACCGAAACCCAGGCCAAACTGTTTACCGCCAACAATGGCAGCGGCTACCGCATGGTGCCGGGCACCAGCCTCAAGGTCGGTGATCTCGTGCTCGTCGAGGCCGGCGACATCATCCCGTCGGATGGCGAAGTCATCGAAGGTGTGGCCTCCGTCAACGAAGCGGCGATAACAGGCGAATCCGCCCCTGTCATCCGCGAATCCGGCGGCGACCGCTCGGCCGTCACCGGCGGCACGCAGGTGCTGTCCGACTGGATCCGCGTCCGCATCACCGCGGCTGCCGGCTCGACCTTCATCGACCGGATGATCGCGCTCGTCGAAGGTGCGGAGCGCCAGAAGACGCCGAACGAGATCGCCCTTAACATCCTGCTCGCCGGTATGACGCTGATCTTCGTACTCGCCACCGCGACGATCCCGAGCTTTGCCATCTATGCCGGCGGCTCGATCCCGATCATCGTGCTCGTCGCCCTCTTCGTCACCCTGATCCCGACGACGATCGGCGCGCTGCTCTCGGCGATCGGCATTGCCGGCATGGACCGCCTCGTCCGCTTCAACGTGCTCGCCATGTCCGGCCGCGCGGTCGAAGCCGCCGGCGACGTCGACACGCTGCTGCTCGACAAGACGGGCACGATTACGCTCGGCAATCGCCAGGCGACGACCTTCCGCCCGGTTCGCGGCGTGTCCGAGCAGGATCTCGCCGATGCCGCCCAGCTCGCCTCGCTTGCCGACGAGACGCCGGAAGGCCGCTCCATCGTCGTGCTCGCCAAGGAGAAATACGCGATCCGCGGCCGCGACATGGCAAGCCTCAGGGCAACCTTCGTGCCCTTCACCGCCCAGACCCGCATGAGCGGCGTCGATCTCCAAGGAGCCTCGATCCGCAAGGGTGCGGTCGATGCCGTGCTGACCTATGTCAACGGCGATTCATCCTCGAAAAACGGCAGCGAGGTCGTGCGCGAACTGCAGTCGATCGCCGACGAAGTCGCCAAATCAGGCGGCACGCCGCTGGCCGTCGCCCGCGACGGCAGGCTGCTCGGCGTCATCCAGCTGAAGGACATCGTCAAGGGCGGTATCCGCGAGCGCTTCACCGAACTTCGCCGCATGGGCATCCGCACGGTGATGATCACAGGTGACAACCCGCTGACGGCAGCCGCCATCGCAGCCGAAGCCGGCGTCGACGACTTCCTCGCCCAGGCAACACCGGAGATGAAGCTGGCGCTGATGCGCGAGGAACAGGCGAAGGGCAAGCTCGTCGCCATGTGCGGCGACGGCACCAATGATGCGCCCGCACTTGCCCAGGCCGATGTCGGCGTCGCCATGAACACCGGCACGGTCGCCGCCCGCGAGGCCGGCAACATGGTCGATCTCGACTCGGACCCGACAAAGCTCATCGAGATCGTCGAGATCGGCAAGCAGCTCCTGATGACGCGCGGCGCGCTGACGACGTTTTCGATCGCCAACGACATCGCCAAGTACTTCGCCATCATCCCGGCGATGTTCCTGACCTTCTACCCGCAACTCGGCGTCCTGAACATCATGGGATTATCGACGCCGCAAAGCGCCATCCTCTCGGCGATCATCTTCAATGCGCTGATCATCATCGCGCTGATCCCGCTGTCGTTGAAGGGTGTGCGCTACCGTCCGATCGGCGCCGGCGCGCTGCTGTCGCGCAACCTGCTGATCTATGGTGCCGGCGGCATCATCGTCCCCTTCATCGGCATCAAGGCGATCGACATGGCTGTCGCAGCCCTCGGCCTCGCCTAGCGCATCGGCCCGAAAATCGGAATCGATTTTCGGAAAGCACGATGCGTAGATTCAAAGAGTTAGAGCGTCCTTTGTGCGTCCGAAAGGACGCACGGCGCTCTAAGGCCTGGAGCCATCCCGGTTCCGAGAGGATCGGAACCGGAGCTCTTCGCAAAAGAACACTCCAAGGAGTAAGATAATGTTGAAAGAACTTCGTCCGGCAATCGTCATGATCGTCGCCACCACCGCCATCACCGGCCTGCTTTATCCGCTCGCCATGACGGGTGCTGCCCAGGCCCTCTTCCCGACCCAGGCGAACGGCAGCCTGATCGAGAAGAACGGCCAGGTGATCGGCTCGACGCTGATCGGCCAGGCCTTCACCAGCGACAAGTATTTCCACGGCCGCCCCTCGGCCGCCGGCGACGGCTACAATGCGGCTGCCTCCAGCGGCTCTAACCTCGGCCCGACCAGCCAGAAGCTGATCGATCGCGTCAAGGGTGACTACGAGGCAGCCAAGGCGGCGAACCCGACGGCCGATGTCCCCGCCGACCTCGTCACGGCTTCAGGCAGCGGCCTCGATCCCCATATCTCGCCGGAAGCGGCCTATTTCCAGGTACCGCGCGTCGCCAAGGCACGCAGCATGAATGAAGCCAAGGTCAAGGCACTGGTCGACGGCGCCGTTCAAACCCGCGAACTCGGCATTCTCGGCGAACCTACGGTCAATGTTCTGGCGTTGAATCAGACCCTTGATGCTTCTATGACTCAGTGACCCTGCCAGGCTGGGCGCACCCGTTCCTTCCTATCCGCGGTAGCGCCACCCGGGCAGCGCTCTGCAGAAAGACCGAACCACATGCCAGACGACAATCGCGACCAGGCCGGCAGGCCCTCGCCCGATGCGCTTCTCGAAAAAGCCCGGGCTGAGACGCGCGGCCGTCTGAAGATCTTTCTCGGAGCGGCCCCCGGCGTCGGCAAGACCTATGAGATGCTCGTCTCCGGCCGCGCCAAGATCGCCGACGGTCTCGATGTCGTCATCGGCGTCGTCGAGACCCATAGCCGCAAGGAGACCGAAGCGCTCGTCACCGGCTTCGAGATCATCCCTCGCGTTGAAATCAGCTACAAGGGCCGGCCACTCGAGGAAATGGACCTCGACGGCATCCTCGCCCGCCGGCCTGATCTCGTGCTGGTCGACGAACTCGCCCATACGAATGCCGAGGGCAGCCGCCATCCGAAGCGCTATCTCGACGTCAAGGAATTGCTCGATCGCGGCATCGATGTCTATACGACGCTGAATATCCAGCATGTCGAAAGCCTGAACGACGTCGTCTCGCAGATCACCCGCATCCGCGTGCGCGAGACGGTGCCGGACTCGATCATCGACCTTGCCGACGACGTCGAGATCATCGACCTGACGCCGGATGATCTGATCAAGCGCCTGCATGACGGCAAGGTTTACATGCCGCGCACCGCCGAGCGGGCCCTGACCAATTATTTCACGCCCGGCAACCTGACGGCGCTCAGAGAACTCGCGTTGCGCAAGACCGCACAGCGCGTCGATGACCAGCTGCTCACCCATATGCAGGCCCATGCCATATCAGGCCCCTGGGCGGCGGGCGAACGCGTTCTCGTCTCGGTCGACCATCATCCGCGCTCCGCTTCGCTGGTGCGTTATGCCGCCCGCATGGCCTCGCGCCTGCGCGCGCCCTGGGCTGCCGTCTATATCGAGACCAACCGCTCGATCAATCTGTCGGAAGCTGAGCGCGATATCGTCGCCGCCACGCTGCGCCTTGCCGAGCAGCTCGGCGGCGAGGCGATCACCCTTCCCGGCCGCGAAGTCGCCGAAGAGCTCGTCCGCCACGCCACCGCCAACAACGTCACCCATATCGTCATCGGCGCTCCGAAGAAGCCGACATGGCGCGACTGGTGGAGCCGCTCGGTCACCGACGAGCTGATCCGTAAGACCGGCGAGATCAGCGTGCATGTCATTTCAGGCAACGAGAAGGACGGCACTACCGCGCGTGGCGTCAGGGCTGCGGCGGTTGCGCCTGAGCTGGATTTCAGGGCCTACCTGCTGGCAACCGGTTATGTCGCCATCGCGCTCGGCGTCAGCGTCGTGCTCGACCAAGTGCTCGACGTGCGCAACCTCGCCCTCGTCTTCCTGATGGCGGTGCTGACCTCCGCCGTCCTCCACGGCCTGCGACCGGCCCTTTACAGCTGCATCCTCAGCGCGCTGTCCTTCAACTTCTTCTTCCTACCGCCGCGTTACACGCTGACGATCAGCGATCCGGAAAGCGTGCTCGCGCTGTTCTTCTTCCTGGGTGTCGCCATCATCGCCAGTAACCTGACCGCGACCGTGCAGCGCCAGGCGGCCGCCGCCCGCCAGCGGGCGCGCACGACTGAAGACCTCTATCTCTTCTCGAAAAAGCTCGCCGGCACCGGCACGCTCGACGACGTTCTCTGGGCGACGGCCTTCCAGCTCGCCTCGATGCTGAAGGTCCGCGTCGTGCTGCTGCTGCCGGAAGAGGGTAGCATTGCCGTCAAGGCCGGTTATCCCCCTGATGACACGCTGGACGATGCCGATATCGCCGCCGCCCGCTGGGCCTGGGAACACAATCATGCCGCCGGCCGCGGCGCCGATACCCTGCCCGGCGCCAAACGCCTCTATGTGCCGCTCCGAACCGGGCGCACCGCTGTCGGTGTCATCGGCCTCGACAGCGACCGCCGCGACGGACCACTGCTGACGCCAGAGCAACAGCGGCTGCTCGATGCGCTGGCCGACCAGGCGGCCCTTGCCATCGAACGCATTCAGCTCGTCGCCGATGTCGACCGGGCAAGACTTGCGGCCGAAGCGGACCGGTTGCGCTCGGCCCTGCTGACATCGATTTCGCATGACCTGAAGACGCCGCTGGCCGCCATCCTCGGCGCCGCCGGCACGCTGCGCGACTATTTCGCCTCGATGCCGGAGGAGGACCGCAGCGACCTGCTGTCGACCGTCGTCGACGAATCCGAACGCCTCAACCGCTTCATCGCCAACCTGCTCGACATGACCAAGATCGAATCCGGCGCGATGGAGCCGAACCACGCGCTGCATTATGCCGGAGACATCGTCGGCAGCGCGCTGCGCCGTGCCGCAAAGATCCTCGATCACCACAAGACCGAGATGAGCATCCCTGCCGACCTGCCGATGGTGCGCGTCGATCCTGTCCTGTTCGAGCAGGTGATCTTCAACCTGCTCGACAATGCCGCGAAATACGCGCCCGAGGGATCGGTGATCCATATCGGCGGCTGGGCCGATGCCGACAACGTCGTCATGCAGATTTCGGACGAAGGTCCGGGCATCCCGCCGGCCGATCTCACCCGCGTCTTCGACACCTTCTACCGCGTACGCAAGGGCGATCAGGTGCGCGCCGGCACCGGGCTTGGCCTTTCCATCTGCCGCGGCTTCATCGAGGCGATGGGCGGCACGATCACCGTCGGCAACCGGACGGGCCGTCCGGGCGCCGTCTTCACCATCCGCCTGCCGAAACCCACCGACATTCCGAAACTGGATGAACTCCGATGACCGGTTCAGCCGTCAAAATCCTCGTCGTCGACGACGAGCCTCCGATCCGCAAGCTGCTTCGCGTCGGCCTGACCGCGCAGGGCTACGAGGTGCAGGAGGCGCCGAGCGCCAGCGCCGCCCGTCAGTCGGTCGCCGACGACATGCCCGACCTCATCGTGCTCGACCTCGGTCTGCCCGACAAATCAGGCTACGACCTGCTGCAGGAGTGGCGCGACGAAGGGCTCTCCATGCCCGTCGTCATTCTCTCCAGCCGCACCGACGAGGCCGGCATCGTCAAGGCGCTGGAAAGCGGCGCCGACGATTACGTCACCAAGCCCTTCGGCATCAACGAACTCGGCGCCCGCATCCGTGTGGCGCTGCGCCACCGCCTGCAGCAGCAGGGCGAAAAGGCGATCTTCCAGACCGGCGGGCTGTCGATCGATCTCGTCAAGCGCATCGTCAAGGTCGACGGTAACGAAATAAAATTGTCGCCGAAGGAATACGACATCCTGCGCGTGCTCGCCCAGCATGCCGGCAAGGTGCTGACACACCAGTTTCTTCTAAAGCAGATATGGGGGCCGGCGGCTGACGTGCAGTATCTGCGCGTCTATGTCCGGCAACTGCGGCAAAAGATCGAGCAGATTCCGGACCAGCCGCACTATATCACCACGGAGACCGGCGTCGGCTACCGGCTCAGGGAACCGGACTGACCGCCCCTCCCTCCCGCTGCCCGAACAGTATCGAGCCGAACAGTATCGAGAATGACATGAACCTTCCCAACATCATCCGGCCGGAACACACCTTCATCGGCGTGTCGGCGCCGACCAAATGGCGCGCGCTGCAGACCATAGCCGACAAGGCCGCCAAGGCTTTCTCCGTCGACGGCCAGACCATCCTGAAGGCGCTCGAAGCGCGTGAGAAGCTCGGCTCGACGGGGATCGGCAACGGCGTCGCCATCCCGCATGCGGCGATCGACGGCATGACCAGCCCGCGCGGCCTGCTCCTCCGCTTCGCCCGGCCGCTGGATTTCGAGGCGATCGACGATATCCCGACCGACATCGCCGTCGTGCTGCTCTTCGGGGAAACCAATCGCGGCGAATATCTGAACGTGCTGTCCGCCATCGCCAGGCGGCTGCAATCGGACGGCGTGCTTGCCGCCATGCGCAAGGCAAGAACGGTCGACGAATTCTATTCCGATTTCATCGCCGATTCACGGGTATGACGCCCCAAAACGGCTCACACTTCTCGGCATCATAAAAAAGGCGCGGCCCGAAGGCCGCGCCCGCTTGTCTGCAATCAGACTATCTTAGAAATCGCGCTGGAAGCGCAGGAAGCCGAACACTTCGTCGTCGCCTTCGTCCTCATCGTGATATTGCACGCTGAGCTTCGAACGCAGGTCTTCGACGATCTGGTAGTCGATGGTGACACCGGTCGTGTAGGCGCTGCCGCCGGTAAAGCCGTTGCCGTCAGCCTCGAGAGCGATGTTCTCGAAGTACTGGAAGCCCGGGGTGACCGACCACTTGTCGTTGACCTTCAAGGCATATTCTGCTGCGATCGTCCATTCGGACTCTTCGTAGTAGTAGTTGGCGCCGCTTGCCCATATGCCGGCAATGCCGAGCGTGCCCGGGCCGATGTCGGCATAGACGATACCGCGGACAGCGACTTCGCTGGTGTCGGTGTCATAACCGGCAAGCAGGTAAGCGCTGATGGCGCCGGCCTTGTAGGAGACCTGACCTGCGACACCGAAGTTGTTCGGGCCTTCGCCCGGCTTGGTGGCGTAGTCTTCTTCCAGTTCGTCGACCGAGATGCCGGCCGCGAAAGCGCCATTCTCGTACTGATAACGGATCGAGTTGTGGGTCGTCTCGTTGCTGGCTAGCGTATCGGTCTCGCCGCTCATGTCGTCATCCCACCAGCTGTACAGTTTACCGGCGCGGAAACCGGCAATGTCGAGATAGCCTTCATCGAGCAAAGCTTCCTGATCGGAGGCATTGTCGACATTGTAACGCAGCGTAATGACGCCGGTGAGCGTACCGTACTCGGTGTCGTTCTTGGTCTGGAAGGTGACCTGACCACGAGTCCAGAAGTTTACGTCGGAATCGCCGGATATCTGCTCACCGAAGCGCACTTCGGTACGGATGTAACCGCCGATCGAAAGGCATGTTTCCGTTCCCGGAATATAAAAATAGCCGGTGCCGTAGGCGTCGCAAACGCGAACATATTCCACGGGCTCGGGTTCCGCCGCCACGATGGCGTCGGCTGCGCGGGCTCCGGAGGCCGCGGCAAGGGCGGCAACGGAGGCAAAAAGGATAGTTCTGATATTCATTTTGAATGGCCCTAACAGGTTTGGAATGCGAGGCGCACTTCAAGGGGTGCCCCCGCGTAGCGGCCGGCGAATAAGGCCGCACGGGAGCCATATAGGAATCCGCAAGTGTCATCGCGGCAAAATCCTGGCAAAAATCTGCATCACCATGTCGCTTTCGTGGAGGAACTGTGGCCAAAAAAACACGACCTTGCGGCAGGGTCGCGGCGGACGATCGATTGGCCGCGGCCAACTTCGGCACGTCCATTTCCAAATTGCTTCTTAAATGGAATGGCATTCTAACAACACCGGCCGGAACCGGAAGAACCTTCGTTTCATTATACGACTGAGTTGATAGAGTTAGGAAAGAAAACAGGAGGGTTCCCATGCAGACACAACGGCTCACCCGGCTGATCGCAGCGGCGGTCCTGGCAGGCAGCTTCGCGATCGGAAGTATCGCTCCGGCATTCGCGGATCAGACGCTTCTCAACGTTTCCTACGATCCGACCCGCGAATTGTACAAGGATTTCAATGCCGCCTTTGCCGCCAAGTGGCAAAAGGACAGTGGTGAAACCGTGACGATCCAGGCATCGCATGGCGGTTCCGGCGCCCAGGCCCGCTCGGTCATCGACGGTCTCGACGCTGACGTCGTGACGCTTGCCCTCGAAGGCGATATCGATGCCATCGCCAAGGCGACCGGCAAGATCCCGGCCGACTGGAAGACCAAATTCCCCAACAATTCGACGCCCTATACGTCGACGATCGTCTTCCTCGTCCGCAAGGGCAACCCGAAGGGCATCAGGGATTGGGGCGACCTGGTCAAGGACGACGTGCAGGTTATCACCCCGAACCCGAAGACATCGGGCGGCGCTCGCTGGAACTTCCTGGCCGCCTGGGCATGGGCCAAGCAGGCGAATGGCGGCGACGAAGCCAAGGCGCAGGAATACGTTGCGAAACTGCTGCAGCATGTTCCGGTTCTCGACACCGGTGCTCGCGGCGCCACGACCACCTTTGTCCAGCGCGGCCTCGGCGACGTGCTGCTTGCCTGGGAAAACGAAGCCTATCTTTCGCTCGAGGAACTCGGTCCCGACCAGTTCGAGATCGTGACGCCGACCTTCTCCATCCGCGCTGACCCGCCGGTCGCCATCGTTGACGGCAATGTCGACAAGAAGGGTACGCGCAAGGTCGCCGAAGCCTATCTCAACTATCTCTATTCGGACGAAGGCCAGAAGATTGCTGCCAAGCACTACTATCGGCCGACCAAGCCGGAAGCCGCCGATCCGGCTGACATCGCCCGTTTCCCGAAGCTGACGCTCGCGACCATCGACGACTTCGGCGGCTGGAAAGAGGCGCAGCCGAAATTCTTCGGCGACGGCGGGGTATTTGACCAAATCTACAAGCCGGCCCAATAATAGACTTCATGAAAGCACATAGCCCCACGCGGTGGCGGTTCAAACGGCCGAGCGTCATTCCGGGTTTCGGAATGGCGCTCGGCTTTACCTTGACCTGGCTCACCCTTCTGATCCTCATCCCGCTCTCGGGCCTTGCCGTCCGGTCGAGCGCGCTTGGCTGGGAGAAATTCTGGTCGATCGCGCTCGATCCGCGCACGCTGAACGCGCTGCGCATCAGCTTCGGCAGCGCCTTCATCGCCGCGATCGTCAATGCCGTCTTCGGTATCATCCTCGCCTGGGTGCTGGTGCGTTACCGCTTTCCCGGCAAGCGGATCATCGATGCCATGGTCGACCTGCCCTTCGCGCTGCCGACCGCCGTTGCCGGCATCGCACTGACGACGCTCTACGCGCCGAATGGCTGGATCGGCCAGTTCCTGACGCCGCTCGGCATCAAAATCGCCTTCACGCCTGCCGGCATCGTCGTGGCGCTGATCTTCGTCGGCCTGCCCTTCGTCGTGCGCACCGTGCAGCCGGTCATGGAGGAGATCGACAAGGAAGTGGAGGAAGCTGCAGCAACGCTCGGCGCCAATCGCTTCCAGACGATTTTCCGCGTGCTGCTGCCGGGGCTGGCGCCCGCCGTGCTCACCGGCTTTGCGCTCGCCTTCGCCCGCGGCGTCGGCGAATACGGCTCGGTCATTTTCATCGCCGGCAACCTGCCGTTCAAATCGGAGATCGCACCGCTGCTGATCATCATCAAGCTCGAAGAGTATAATTACGCCGCAGCGACCGGCATTGCGGCGATCATGCTGATCATCTCGTTCGCCATGCTGCTCGTCATCAATCTCATCCAGAGCTGGAGCAGGCGGAGGTACGGCTATGGCGCTTGATGCGACCGCTCAACCGGCAAAGCTGCGGTCGGTAACGACCGAAAACAGGATCGCGCGCTACAGCCTCATCATCCTCTCGCTCGTCTTCCTGCTGCTGATCCTGCTTCTGCCGCTCGCGGCCGTCTTCGTGGAAGCCTTTCGCAAGGGAGCCGGGCCGTTCTTCGAGGCGCTCGCAGACACGGAGACCTTCTCGGCTATCCGCCTGACGCTGATCGTTGCGGGCGTCAGCGTACCGCTCAACCTCATCTTCGGGGTTGCCGCCGCCTGGGCGATCGCCAAGTTCGAGTTCAAGGGCAAGGCCTTCCTGACGACGCTGATCGACTTGCCCTTCTCGGTCTCACCCGTCATATCGGGCCTGGTCTTCGTTCTGCTGTTCGGCGCCAATACCTGGCTCGGCCAGTGGTTCAGCGCTCACGACATCAAGATCCTGTTCGCCGTGCCGGGGCTGATCCTCGCCACCATGTTCGTCACCTTCCCCTTCGTCGCCCGCGAGTTGATCCCGCTGATGCAGGAACAGGGAACGGCCGACGAGGAGGCAGCCCTTTCGCTCGGCGCCAGTGGCTGGCAGACCTTCTGGCACGTGACGTTGCCGAATATCAAATGGGGCCTGCTTTACGGGGTACTGCTCTGCAACGCTCGCGCCATGGGCGAATTTGGCGCAGTTTCTGTGGTATCAGGCCACATTCGCGGCCAGACGAACACCATGCCGCTGCAGGTGGAAATTCTCTATAACGAGTATAATTTCACCGGCGCTTTTGCGGTCGCCACGCTTTTGGCATTGCTCGCGCTCGTAACTCTTGTTTTGAAGACGCTGCTGGAAATGCGCTATAGCGCCGAAATCGCCGCCAGCCGGCGGCACTGAAGGATTTGGAATGGAAGTACGCGTTCAAAACATTCGCAAGGAATTCGATCGTTTTCCGGCGCTGCACGATGTCTCGCTCGACATTCGCTCCGGCGAGCTGATCGCACTGCTCGGTCCTTCGGGCTCCGGCAAGACGACATTGCTGCGGCTGATCGCCGGCCTCGAAAGCCCGACGGAGGGGCTGATCTTCTTCGGTGATGAGGATGCCTCGAAGAAATCAGTGCAGCAGCGCAATATCGGCTTCGTCTTCCAGCACTATGCTCTGTTCCGCTACATGACGGTGCTCGAAAACGTCTCATTCGGCCTGAAGGTCAGAAACAGTGCGCGGCGGCCGCCGAAGGCCGATATCCGCAGGCGGGCGCTGGAACTGCTCGACCTCGTCCAGCTTTCCGGTCTGGAAAAACGCTACCCGGCCCAGCTTTCCGGCGGCCAGCGCCAGCGTGTCGCGCTCGCCCGCGCCATGGCCGTCGAGCCGAACGTGCTGCTGCTCGACGAACCCTTCGGCGCGCTCGACGCCCAGGTGCGCAAGGACCTGCGCAAGTGGCTGCGCGATATTCACGACCGCACCGGACACACCACCGTCTTCGTCACCCACGACCAGGATGAGGCGCTGGAGCTTGCCGACCGCGTCGTCGTCATGAGTCAGGGCGCGATCGAACAGGTAGGCACGCCGGACCAGGTCTACGACAATCCGAATTCTCCCTTCGTCTTCGGCTTCATCGGCCAGTCGAACTGCCTTGAGGTCGAGATATCAGACAGCGACATTCGCTTCGAAGGCCGCTCGCTCGGCCTCAATGCCGAAGGCGAGCCGGATGGCACGGCGCAGCTCTACTTCCGCCCGCATGACGTCAGGCTCTGCGAATCAGCTGAAAACTGTATCGCCGGCCAGCCGGTTTCCAGCCGCCGCGTGGCCGGCACCCGCCATATCGAACTCAATATCGGCAACGATCGACCGCATATCGAGATCGAATTGCCGCCGAGCGAGGCCGACAGGCTCGACCGCAACCGGGTGGCTTTCAAGCCGACCCGCTGGAAACTGTTCCGCAGTTGATGGACATGGGCGGCGGTCGACTGCGCCGCGCGTCTTATCGAGAGCCGCAAAGGGCTCTAACGCTTTGAAATGCTGCATGATTTTTTCGTTTGCTCGATTCCAGTGCAGTGCCTCGTCGCCGGAATCGTTTTCGGCGAGAGTCCCTTAGGCTTTTTGTTATCTAAGGTTGTTTGTATTTCAGTCATATGACGAGTAAAACGTTTTCACTTAATCAAAAAGGGCTGAACTAATCCCATAGGAGGCACCTGGCGTTGAGGGCGGAGATTTCCTTTGGAAAATCCCTGATCGGGATTTTGTTCGTAGGACTGGCAGCTGCAAGCTGCACGACGACATCGAAACCGGCGGCAACGGCGGCGAACACCAAGACGAAGCAGGGTCAACCGGCAAAAGTCACGTTCAATTATACGGCCAAGGATCGCGACTGCCTGCAGCGCGCGATGTATTTCGAATCGCAGCATTCGGACGAGGATGGCTACATGGCTGTCGGGACCGTTGTCATGAACAGGCTCACTTCCGGCGCCTATCCCCCTTCCATCTGCGGCGTCGTGGCTCAGAAAAGGCAGTTCGCGCCCGGCGTGATGACGCGCGAAGTCAAGCCGCAGGCGAAAACCGAGCTTGCGAGCGCGGCCGATGCGATCCTCGTCAAGGGCGCCCGCCATCCCGCTGTGAAGGATGCGATGTTCTTCCACACCAATGGGCTGAAATTCCCCTACGACAACATGCACTACGTGACGGTCGCCGGCGGCAACGCCTTCTACGAGAAGCGCGACTCCAACGGCATGCTTCAAACACCGCCACCGCTGCCCTCCTACGAGGTGGCGATGAACTATGTGCCCGGCGAGAGCATGCTGCCGCCGCAATTCGAAGCGCTGATACCCTCGGCGGTTCCCGTTCCTCTGCCGGCTCCGGACCCCATGGCCACCGCGAGCACGGCGCAGATGCGGATCACAGCGCCGGTGACCGCGCCGGAAACATCGCCGGTAACATCGGTCGAGCCCGAGCCGGGAATGCCCATTGCGATCCCTATTCCCCGCCCCGCCTATGACAGCGTGATGCTGCGTGAAAGCCTTCCGGCGAACGGCGGTTAAACCAACCGCCGCTTCCGGTATATGAGTTAGATGCAAGCGCGTTTTTGTTTCTGCGCAATTCCGGACGTAAAACCGCTGCGCACTTTTGCTGGAATTGCTTTAGGCGCGCTCTTCCCAGACCCTCACCAATTCCACGATCGTTTTGACGGCCTTTTCCATATCCTGGCGGCTGACCCATTCGAGCGGCGAGTGGAATGCATGGCCGCCGGCGAAAATATTCGGGCACGGCAATCCCTTGAAGGAAAGACGCGAGCCATCCGTGCCGCCGCGGATGCTGCCGCGCACCGGCGTCATGCCGGCCCGGCGCACCGCCTCGATCGCGTTCTCGACGATCTCGGGGTGACGATCGAGCACCACCTTCATGTTGCGATACTGCTCCTTCACCTCGAAGCGATAGGTCGAGCCGGGATAGCCAGCCATCACGTCCTTGACGATAGCTTCGAGCGTCGTTTCCTTTTCCGTCAGCCCCTTGTCGGTGAAGTCACGGATGATGAGGCTCAGCGACGCCTTCTCCATCGAGCCGGTCACGCCGGTGGGATGGATGAAACCCTGCCTGCCTTCAGTGGTCTCCGGCGCAAGATCCCTCGGCAGCCGGTCGATGATGGCGCCGGCGATCTTGATGGCGTTTTCCATGCGGTCCTTGGCAAAACCGGGATGGATCGCCACACCTGATATGCTGATCTCGACGCCGTCGGCCGAGAAGGTCTCATCCTCGATATGGCCGGCCGTCTCGCCGTCCATCGTATAGGCGAAGTCGGCTCCGAGTTTCGCTAGATCCACCTTGTTGACGCCGCGCCCGACCTCCTCGTCCGGCGTGAACAGGATCTTGATCGTCCCATGCCTGATCTCGGGATTGTCGACGAGGAACTGGGCGGCGGTCATGATCTCCGCCAGTCCCGCCTTGTCGTCGGCGCCGAGCAATGTCGTTCCATCGGTCGTGATAATGTCGTTGCCGATCTGGTTTTTCAGCTCAGGGTGCTCGCTGACGCGGATCACCCGGCTCGGATCGCCGGCAAGCTTAATATCCCCGCCGGCATAATTCCCGATGATCTGCGGCTTGACATCGGTGCCGCTGAAATCGGGTGCCGTATCCATGTGCGAGCAGAAACAGATGACCGGCACCGTCTTGTCGCTATTGGCCGGAATGGTCGCATAGACATAGCCGTGTTCATCGAGATGCGCGTCGGCAAGACCGATCTTCAGCAGTTCATCGACCAGAACCCGGCCGAGATCCTTCTGCTTGCCGGTGGTCGGCTGCGTCGACGAGGCAGGGTCGGATTGGGTGTCGATAACGACATAACGGAGAAAGCGGTCGAGAACAGTGTCGGTCATGGCATCCAGTCCAGCAAGATCACACGGACGATATAGCCCTCCTGGGCGATGCGGCAAAAGATTTTTCCACCCGCAGCACGTGGAGGGTTTCCCCAGTCAATCCATTTCATGCGCTGCCATCGGATGCCGGAATCGATACCACATGGGAAACAAGCCCGCCGTCGCTGACCTCATGCACGAGGAAGGACGGAGCGTCGATCACCGGAAGATCGGCACGGCCTTCCAGCAGAAGCGGATTCGGCAGGCAAAGGGAGCCGCAGGTCTGGACAGGGATTGATCCCAGCCGGCCAAATGCGGGTCGGTGAACATGGCCACAAAGAATCGCCAGCGGTAGCCTGTCCGTCGCCACCAGGGTGCTGAGAAGCGCACTGTCGTTCCTGCATCCGACCCGGTCCAGCACCTCGATGCCGATCCTCAATGGCGGCTGATGCATGAAGAGAAGTGAGGGCGTCGTCACGTCCGCAAGCGCGCTCATCAGCCATGGCAGATGCGGCAGGACATCGCCGTAACTTTGCCCGGCGACGGTCACATCGACCCCGAGCAAGGTCAGACCATTGACGGCTGTCCGGAAATGCATCGGTCCCGTCGCATTGATCCACGTGCCGACGGCGGCCAGTTCGGAGCGCATCAATTGCAGATCGTCACCGTTGCCCGGCAACAGGTGGACAGGGCAGTCCAGCGACCGCAGGTTTTCGGCGACAAGGCGATAGCCGTGCCGCCATCCGTCATCTACCAGATCTCCGGTGACAACAAGCACATCCGGGCGGAACGTCTTCAGCCACGCTATCGCTCGCTCCAGCGTCCGCAGCGACGAAAGGTCCGGCCTCGCATGGATATCGGACATCTGCGCAACAAGCATGTTCTGCCTCCCCGCTCCTGCCGGAGACACTATGCCAAAATCGACAGCAACGAGCCACCAGCCCAGCGGCTCAATCGACGCGTTTTCCCTCGACATCGAACACGTGCAGATATTGGGCGGGGAAGGCCACATTGACCTTCGGCCCCGCCTTCAGCGCGTCGCGGTTCAGCGTGAAGATCTTGAACGGCAGACCATGCAGGGCAAGATGCAAGATGATGCCGAAACCCGTGGGCTCGACGAGTTCCACATCCGCGGCAAGCCCCGCCCCACCGTCGCTCATCAGCACATGCTCCGGCCGGATGCCGAGCGTCACCTTTGCGCCATCTGAAAGCGGCAGAGGCTTTGCAAGCGGCACGATCGTGCCTTCCTTCAGCTTCACGCCGCCGGCATCATAGGTGGCCTCGAGGAAATTCATCCCCGGCGAGCCGATGAAGCCAGCAACAAAAAGATTGGCGGGGCGGTCGTAGAGTTCCAGGGGACTGCCAACCTGCTGGACCACCCCACCATGCATGGCGACGATCCGGTCCGCCAGCGTCATTGCCTCGATCTGGTCGTGGGTCACGTAGATTGAGGTCGCCTTCAGGTCGCCATGCAGTTTCTTGATTTCGGCGCGCATCTGTTCGCGCAGGCGCGCATCGAGGTTCGACAGCGGTTCGTCGAACAGGAAGGCTTTTGGCTGGCGCACGATGGCGCGGCCCATGGCGACGCGCTGGCGCTGGCCGCCGGAAAGCGCCTTCGGCCTGCGTTCGAGCAGCGGATCGAGGCCAAGCTTGGCGGCAGCCGCGGCCACCGCGCCTGCAATCTTCTCCTTCGCCACCTTCCGCAGCCTGAGGCTGTAGCTCATATTGCCGGCGACATTCATATGCGGATAAAGCGCGTAGGACTGGAACACCATGGCGATGTCGCGATCCCTCGGATGCAGCTCGTTGACCCTATTGCCGGCGATGCGGATCTCACCCCCGGTGACCTCCTCCAGCCCGGCGATCATCCGCAGCAGCGTGGACTTGCCGCAGCCGGACGGACCGACGAGCACGACGAATTCGCCGTCCTGGATTTCCAGGTTGACGCCATGCAGCACCTGCACATGGCCATAGGCTTTGTGGATATTCCGGATATCGATCGATGCCATTTGTTTAACCCTTGACCGCGCCGGCCGTCAGGCCCTGGACGAGATAGCGCTGGATGAGGAGGAAGAAGAGGCCGGCCGGAATGAGCGCCATGACGCCCGCCGCCATCATCTGCCCGAAATCCACCGAGAATTTCGAAACGAAGGTGAGAAGTCCGACCGGGAAGGTCGCCGCGTCATTGCCGTTGATCAGCATCAGCGCGAAGAGCAGCTCGCTCCAGGCGGCAGTGAAGACGAAACCGAGTGTGGCGGCGATCCCCGGCAGCGTCAGCGGCAGGATGATCTGGCGAAACGCCGTGAACTGCGTCGCCCCGTCGATCTTCGCCGCCTCTTCGAGATCCCTCGGAATGCCGTCGAAGAAGGACTGCATCAGGAAGGTGGCGAAAGGCACGTTGAAGGCGGTGTAGACGATGACGAGCCCGGTCAGACTGTTGGTCAGATGCAGCGGCGACAGAATCTTGAAGATCGGCGCCACCAGCATCACCAGCGGAAACATTTGGGTCAGCAGCATCAGGGCGACGATCCAGTATTTTGCCCGGAAATTGAAGCGCGACAATGCGTAGCCGGACAGCGAAGCGCAGATGGTCACGGTGACGGCCGTCGAGGCCGAGACGATCAGGCTGTTCTTGAAAAAGGTCGGAAAGGCGCTGTGGCGCAGCACGAAGGCATAGTGATCCCATGTCGTGCGCGACGGCCACATGCGAACGCCCTCGCTATAGAGCAGGTCGTTCGGCGTTACCGAGACCTTGAGCAGCCAGAACAGTGGAAAGAGCGAAAAGGCGATGTAGCAGAGGATCGCCAGGCGGTGTGCGATGGTCGGAATGACGGATCGTCTCATGATCTCAATCCTTGTTCAGCAGCGTCTGCCGGAGCAGGATGATCAGCATCGAATAGGCAAGCAGCAGCACGAGCAGCACCAGCGCGATCGCCGAGGCATAACCGAAATCGAGCCGCCGGAAGGCCGTCGTGAAGATGTAGCTGGCGACAATCTGCGTCCGGTCCGCCGGCCCGCCACTGGTCATGACGACAATCAGATCGGCGAAGTTGGAAATCCACACGGTGCGTAGCAGCACGGTAATGGCAATCGTTGGCGCCAGAAACGGCAGGGTGATCGAGCGGAAGCGCTGGAACCAGCCGGCGCCGTCGATCGATGCCGCCTCATAGAGATCACGCGGGATCGCCTGCAGCGCCGCAAGCAGGGTGATGGCGAAAAATGGAATGCCCCACCAGACATTGGCGACGATCGGCCCCCACATCGCATAGTTGGGATCGGAGAGGATATTGCCCGGCTCATGCATCAGCCCGAGGGCGAAGAGCCAGTGCGGGATCGGTCCGATGACGGGATTGAACAGCCAGGCCCAGTTGAGGCCGGCGAGAAAAGACGGCACGGCCCACGGCAGGAAGACCAGCGCCTGCGCGATTGCCCGGCCCTTAAACGGCTTGTCGAGCAGCAACGCCAGGATCAGCCCGAAGACGAACTGCAGGACGACGGAAGCGCCCGTCCACCAGAGCGTATTCCTCAGCGCCCCGTAAAAGGCGGCATCGCCGGCAAGCTCGCGGAAATGATCGAGCCCGATGAAGCCGCCGGAAAACGGATTGAGCAGCTGGATATCGCGGAAGGCGTAGGAGATGCCGACCGTCAGCGGCACCAGCATCACCGCAATGATCAGGATCAGCGACGGCGCGCTGTAGAGATAGGGCTCCGAAACATCGGCAACGCGACGCAGCCACGGCCTGCGGTCGCGACGCATGTCGAGCGTATCGACGGAAATGGTCATCGGTCTGCAATTTCCATTGTCTTACCCGGCTGGGAATTTGTGGTACTTTTGAACGGAGAGACCGGGGGCCCCCTCATCCGACCCTTCGGGCGACCTTCTCCCCGAGGGGAGAAGGGGAACGGAAAGGTTGCGGCATATTCCCTTCTCCCCAACGGGGGTCCGAAGGACGGGTCGAGACCAGCGGCTCGACCAGGCAAAGGTGCCGGCAGGCGGATGAGGGGGCTTCTGGCTCAAAGCCCGCTATCTGCTACTTCTTCGCCAAGAACTTTTGCTGCGCCTTGGTGAGGTATTCGGCCCACTGGTCGGCCAGATCCTTCGCCGAGATATCGCCGAGCAATGCTTGCTGCGAGGTCTTGATCGCCAGCGAATCCTTGAAGAAGGCGAATTCCTCGAGGTAGGTCGGCATGACTGTTGGTACCGTGTTCGGGTCCGCTAGTTCCTCGAACCAGCCCTTGAACTGGTCACCGGCGTAGAAGGGATCCTTCTCGGCCGCCGTGTAGGCCGGCAGGGCGCCGATGCGCTTATTCCATTCGAGATTACCTTCAGGCCCTTCGAGGGTGGCGATCAGCTTCCAGGAGAGGTCCTTGTTGCCGCTGGTCGTGAACATCGACCAGCCGCCATAACCGATCGTCGGGAACGACTTGCCATCCGGACCCTTCGGCAACGGTGCAACACCGAAATCTTCCTTCTTCATGCGCTCGGCGATGGCGATCAGCGCGTCCGGGTCCTGGTCGAGGAAGGCGCAGGTGCCGGAATAGAAGCCGGCGACGACTTCGTTGAAGCCCCAGTTGACGCTGTCCTTCGGCGCATAGCCCTTCTTGTAGAGATCGACCATCCATTCGATGCCCTTGGCCCAGCCGGGGCTGTTCATTGTCGAGGTGCCGTCGTCGTTGAAGTACTTGTTCGAGCCGGCCATCGAGGCGGCGAAGATCATCCAGCCGTTGAGGCCGCCCGGTCCGCCGCGCATGCAGTAGCCGTATTTGCCGGGCAGTTTGGAAACCTTTTCCGAAGCGGCAGTAAATTCTTCCATCGTCTTCGGCGGCGCGGCGACTCCGGCTTCGGCAAGCAGCTTCTTGTTGTAGAACATCGCCCTGAGGTAGAAGCCGTAGGGCAGCATATAGGCGGTGTTCTTGACGTCACGGCCGAGTTCGAGCGCGCGCGGCGTCAGTTCCTTGGTGTGCTCCCACTTTTCGAGGTAGGGCTCCAGGCTCTCGAGCATGCCGTTATTGGCATAGAGCGACAGCCAGGTATCGGGCATCTCCATCACATCGGGCACGTCGCCGGCAGACACCATGGTCGCGAACTTCTGGAACGCTTCATTCCAGGGCAGCGAGATGATGTCGACCTTGGTGCCGGGATTGGCGGCTTCGAATTTGCCGACGATCGATTTCAGCGTTTCGGTGCGCTCCGGGCTGGTGATGACTTCGACAAGCTTGAGCGTCGTATCGGCAAAGGCCGTACCCGCCATCATCGAAGCAAAGAGCGTCGAGATTATTAGTTTTTTCATGGCTCAGTTCCCCCTTGTTAGGTCTCTCTCGGGTTTCAGGATTGTGAGGCGGCGGCGAGCGCCTCCTCGATATCTCTCCACAAAGCCTCGGTTCCTTCGAGGCCGACATGGAGACGTACGGATCGCGCATGAATGCCGAAGGCATGTGCGGAATTTGGCTGTGCCTTCTGCTGAAGCACCACCTCGCCCGGTACGATCAGGCTTTCATGTCCACCCCAGCTTACACCCAGTTTGAAGAGCTTGAGGTGATCGGCAAAGGCGCGGATATCGACGCCTTCGCGGAATATGAAGGAAAACAGGCCCGAGGTGCCGTTGAGGCCGGTGGGCAGACGGTTGGCGAGCCCCGGATGGCAGACCGTCTCGACCACGTCGAGCTTCTGCAGGCGCCTGGCGATTTCAAGCGCCGATGCCTCGTGGGCTCTCATGCGGAGCGGCAGCGTGCGCAGGCCGCGGATCAGCAGCCAGGCGTCGAACGGCGAAAGCTTGCCGCCAAGATAGGGATAGGCCTCCGCCTTGACGCGAGCGATCATCGCCTTCGAGCCGGCGATGATGCCCGCCACCACATCGCTGTGGCCGCCGAGATATTTCGAGGCCGAATGGATGACGAGATCGACGCCGAGTGTCAGCGGCCGCTGGAAGAAAGGGCTCGCCCAGCTGTTGTCGATCATCGAGACGGCGCCATGTTGTCTGGCGAGTGCGGCGAGTGCGGCGACATCATGTGCCTCCATCACCCAGCTCGTCGGGCTTTCCATGTAGAAGAGCTTGGCGCCGGGCAGCGCCCTGGCGACCGCTTCCTCGTCGCGGCCGTCGACATAAGTCACCTCGATCTTCATCCGCTTCAGGATGGTGCCGAACAGGCGGAAGGCATCGGGATAGACATGTTTGACGGCAACGATACGGTCGCCCGGCTCGACGAAGCTTAAGACCGCCGACGAGATCGCCGCCATGCCGCTGGCAAAACCCAGCGCATCCTCGGCACCTTCGAGCCTGGCGAGCATTTCCTCGAAGGCACGCACCGTCGGGTTCAGGCCGCGTGTATAGATCGGCCGCACCTTCTCGCCGCGATAGGAGGCGATCATGTCGTCGTAATCGGAAAAGGTGAAAAGCGAAGTCTGGAAAATCGGCGGCACGACGGCGTCTGCGAAGTTGCCTTCGTCATGCGCGGTGATGAGGGAAGCAAGATCGAACGGTTCTGCGCCGCTGCTCATTTGGACATTTCCTTGATGTCTTCCTCGACGATATCGAGAATTTTCAATGTTTCTGTGCGCGCCGCCTCGGGATCCCCGGCAGCGATCGCGTCGAAAAGGGTGCGGTGAAAGGGAAAGGACCGGCGCGCGAAATCCTGCCGGTCGAACGGATGCTCCCAGAAGCGCTCGAAGGTCTCGCGCATCTGCTCGAGAAGCTGTCGAAACAGCGGATTGTGGGTAGCGTCGTAGACGGCGAGATGGAAGGCCAGATCCTCCGGCCCGGAAGTGCCCTTCTCCAGGTGCACCCGCTCCATGGCGTTCAGCTTTTCCTCGATGATGACGAGGTCCGTGCTCGTGCGCCGTCGCGCCGCCACCATGCCCGCCTCGCATTCAATTCCACGGCGTACCTCCAGCGTTTGCAGCAGCACGTCGCGAAGGTGTGCGGTATCGAACGAGAGTGGCATGTGGATCGTCGCCCTTGACACGGGCTTCAGCAGATAAGTGCCGCTTCCCTTGCGCGTCTCGATGACACCGAGCGCCTGGAAATGCCGGATCGCCTCGCGAATGGTCGAGCGGCCGACGGCAAGAGCGGTCATCAGCTCGCGCTCAGCCGGCAAACGGTCGCCCGCCTTCAATCTGGCTTCCTCGACATAATCCGCCAGCGCATCGGTCACCTGACGCGCGCGATCCATGACCGGAAGCGGCCGGATCACCGGCCTGTCGCTGCGATTTGCCTTCATGGTTCCCCATTTTTCTTATCAGGCAGCCAGACCTTGGAATTGGTCTGACATCTTAGCATTTCGCATACATAGGAAAACGTCAAGACGGCAACGTCCATTCCGGAGAATTCGGGGTGATTTTCGGGATATTCGGCGTAAGACCCTCCCGCTGAACGCGCCGTTGATCGCCAGCATTGGCGCTCCTAGCCCAACTCGTCTCGACTGCTCGAACAGCTTGGAACATCAGCGGTCGACGTTCCGTTTCGCAACGGAAGGGAGACCTGCATGCCCGGCACGTTCACCACTGTCTACATCGTCGCATTTGACCTTGATGACCGAGATCAGGCCATCCGAGCGTTCGAGCCACGGGTGGCGGCGAACGAAGAGGCCGCGATCGAGGAGGCCGAGGTCCTGATAACTAAACACGCTGGGGTCGTGGTATGGCGGCGGCAGAATGACCCTGTTGTCGGCGAGGAAGGCGAGCCCGAGGTTGTTTTCAGCGTAGGCAGGGTTGGGGACTTCGGATAATGCCAATGTCGTATGAGATCGTGTCGCTGCCGCGGCGCACGCGGTGCATGGCGGCGATCCTTTCGGCCACGCCGACTGTCGGGCAACTGAAGTGCTCCGCGTTCTTGGGCCAGCCAGAGCTGGATTTTCCAGGATTGAAGCCTGCCTCGGTGGGGCCGGACCTCCGCTCAAAGGTAAGCTCGCGAAAAGAATACTGCTGTCGTCAACAAGGCGACAGTGAGGGTTAGCACCCGCACGACCGATGCTGGAAGCCTACGTCCGATGTGGGCTCCGATCCATCCGCCGATAACGGCTCCAATCGTCATGGCAATGCATTCCTGCCATACGATTGCCCCGGCAAGTACGAAGACGACGACGGCGACCGCGTTGGCGGCAGTGACCATCACCATTCTTGTCGGATTCAGGCTCTTGATGTCCCCGCCCCCGAGCGCGCTCCACGCCGCAAGCATCATGAGACCCACCGCGCCGCCAAAATAGCCGCCATAAAGACCGAGAAAGAACTGAATCGTTGCAAACGCCAGAACACTCGGACGTGCCTGCGTCTGCAACTGGGCGCTGAGCCTCGGACCTGCAGCGAGCATCAATGTCGCCACCAGCAAAAGCCATGGCAGGATACCATCGAAAATCCTCGATGGGGTTAGCAGTAATAGAATGCTTCCGGCCACACCACCCATCACCGTCACGATGGCGATGGGCACGACATCGACGCCGCACACACTCCTAACCCCGTCACGATAGACCCACGAGCTCGCCATACCGCCGGGAAACAAGGCCAACGTGCTTGACGCGTTCGCGGCTACCGACGGCACTCCGACCGATATCAGCGCAGGCAGGGATACGAACGACCCGCCGCCCGCCAACGCATTCATGCTGCCTGCTAACAGGCCAGCAAGGAAAAGAAGCATGATATCGTCCATGTTCAGGTCGCCTTGGCACCCAAGCCTGATTCCGGCGGAGCCGCAATACCGCCGTCAAATCGCCGCATGACGTTTTGCATCCATGAGAGTCCGCCCCACGACTGCCATCCGCCGTAGTCAAGGAAACGCAATTGAGAGCCATTCATCCGATCACCATGAGCGTAACCGATGCTATCCCGAGGACTACGCCAACCGCCTGATGCCAGCCGAGCCGCTCGTCGAAAACCAAAACGGCGATCGCGTTGATGGCGATGAGCTGCGCGACCGACGACAACGAAATAGCAAGGGAAAGCCCGCTCGTCCGCATGAGAGCGATCATCGAAAGATTGCCTAATGTGTAGAGGATAAGGGCAGTGGCGAGCAGCCAAAGGTTCGAGTTGCTCACATATGCGCGCGAAGCGGTCGCCCCGGCCAGAAATAGGCACACTGCTATAAAGGGGATGGCGGCAACACGCATCGATAAACTCCTGCTGACGCGTTTTGTCTAACGCCGCGCGGCCCGTCAATCCATCAGAGACTCCCGTCCCTATCCTATCCTAGTAGTCCCAGCAGGTAGAACGGGTCGCGTGCGTGAGCAACACGTCTTTGAGCGACATCAATCCCGGTTTGGTATCGGCTTACCCTCATAGCGCACGCGAAAATTCCTCCTGTGAAAATCCTGCTCGAAGCAGACGAAGACGAGCTCCAGGTCATTGGCGCTGTCGCGCTTCCCAAGGAGGCTTAGTGTGACAACGATAACGCCGCTGTACCCGCGCGTCAGGCGGAAAGCCGCGTTACGGATCTCAGTCCCTTCTGCATCCTCCCGGTCTTCGCGGCGCTCATAGATGACCCAGAAGCGGGCAGCATCCCAAGTCTGCCGCAGGATTTGGCTGACCTCTGCCTTGAACTCTTCGGCATGCATTGCCGGACTCCAAGACAATGCCGTCTCGCCCGCATCGCTAACGACATTGAGGTAACCGTCATATTGGTAAGCGCCGGACAGTGACCGTTCGATCATCTCGAAAGCCGAGTTTTCGCTGATTGTTGTTTTGAACAGAATGGCCATCGAATCGCTGCGTTTCACTAAGAACCTGTCGGTGAGACGGCGAGACTACTGGGTGCCGCCTGGGCGAGCAACGGAGACCTGGGTCATTGGTCATCGTCCTAACGGTTGAAACGCATAGAGATCATTGTCCGGCCGTGCTCATTGTAGTCTCTTGACCACCCTTTCAAGAACACGTTCGCGGCGTCTCCAAGCGACCGCGTTTTCTTCAAACCTCGCAACATTGTGAACCATGAGTAACTTGAAACATAACTAGCAAAACGCTTTATCCGACCGATGAATCTGAAGCACTTTACCTCGGCAATGAGCATCGCGGCTTTGGCGGCATGCTCACATATCGACCCGCTTGAGACGCCCCTCGCCCAGTCAGCAATCCAGCACCAGACGCCTTTGACCGATCAAGCGGTGATCGCAGATACTGTAGGTCGCGGTGCTGTCGGTGCAACGGCGCTTGCTTGGGCCAACCCATCGACGGGTAGCGCGGGTGTTATCGAGCAGATCGATGCCAGTAACGATGGGCCGGACGGATGTCGTGGTTTTGTTACCAGTCGGCAATCTCTCGACGGCCTGACGCGCTTCAACGGCGTAGCCTGCCCGTCTGGGGACAGCTGGAAACTGGGCGGACAATAGGGTAGCGCTCGACGTCCTCAAACGACACAAAGGCATCACCCACACCGATGCTCGTGGCTGCATTCAGAGGTCAAGCAGCCATTTGGCCACGATATTGCCCACGGCGACCGGTTTGTGGCTTTGCGTTGTTTAGTGGAGGTCGCAGAGCCGGCATACCCATCGGCATGCCGGCTAGCGGATACGTCCGATCCGCGATAGCAAAATAGCGGGCAGGATGCCGATCAGCACGATGGCGAGCGCTGCAATCGAGGCTTCCTCGTAAGTGCCTCTGGCAGCCTCTCCATAAAGATGAGTTGCGAATGTCTCGACATTGAGTGGCCGCAGGAGGAGCGTCGCCGGCAGCTCCTTTACACAATCGACGAAGACCAGTAGCGCGACAGCTGAGATTGCCGCCTTCGAAAGCGGCAAATGCACGTAGCGCAGGGTGCCTGCGGTGGACTGCCCCAGCGAACGTGACGCATGATCAAGCGACAGGGAAATGCGCGATAGACCGGCTTCTATGCCGCCGGCGGAGATCGCCAGAAAGCGCACGATGAGCGCATATATGACGGCAGCACCCGATCCCATCAGGAGCAGACCAGTGGACACATCAAACAAGGAAAGCGCGGTGCGGTCGATAAACTGATCGAACCCGCCAAGGATGATCAGCACGCCAATGGCGACCACGGTGCCGGGAGCCGCATAGCCAATCGTGGAACAGCGCAGGAGCCAGGAGGACGGTTGGCCCGGCCGCAGGCGGGTCGCGTAGACGGCAAGAAGGCCAAGGATGACGGTCGTGATTGTCGCCAGGGTGGCGATAGCGATCGTATTCACGGCCTCATCGATGATCCGTGGGGATATGCCGGCGAACCGATAGCGTTTTACCGCTTCGATCAACAAATAGAGCGCGGGCGCGCCAAAGCCCAGGATGACAGGCAGAAGACCGCCGAGAAACAGCAGTACGCCTTTTCCCAAGGATACCCGCCGCGGTTGGAAACTTCGCATCCGGCGCACATCGATCGAGTAGCCCTGCTTGCGTCGCGCCCATCGCTCAACCGCAACAATTGCGACGACGATGAGAAGAAGGGCAAGGGCGATCTGCGACGCTCCCGATAAATCGGAGCGGGTGACCCAGGTGGTGTAGATGGAAACGGTGATCGTCCGGACACCGAGGAATTCGGCGGCGCCTATATCGTTCAACGTTTCCATGAGTGCAAGGCTGATACCCACGGCAACAGCGGGGCGCGCGAGCGGCAGAGCGACCCGCCAGAAGACCGCGCGGCGAGATGTACCGAGCGTACGTGCAGCATCGACGAGATTGCCGGATTGCGTGAGGAACATCGCGCGCGTGGGGATGTAGACATAGGGGTAGAGCACGATCCCGAGAAGCAGGATGCAGCCAGTCATGGAACGGACGTCCGGAAGGCGAAACTGGCGCGGGGTCTCGTAGCCTAGCAACCAGCGCACGGCATCCTGCACCGGACCGATCGGATGCATTATATCCAGATAGGCATAGGCGACGATGTAGGTCGGAACGGCAAGCGGCAGAAGCAGCATCCACTCCAGAGCATGCCTGCCGGGAAAATCATAGGCGGTCACCAGCCATGCCGTCGTCGTGCCAACAACTGCAGTGATGACGCCGACCCCCACAAGGAGAATGACGGTGTCGAGAAGCGCGACGGGAAGGATGGTCGAGAAAAGATGTCCCCAAAGACCCGCCGAACCCTTCGAGGCTTCGATGAGCAATCCCCCGATCGGCAGCATGGCAATGAGAGCGATAGTGGCGGCAATCGTCAGCCATGCGCTGCCGGGGCGCTTTGCAGAGCGGGCGGGCGCCGGGCTCGGAAACATCACTTGGTCCGTTCTCGGGGGGAAGGCGCCAGTCAGCGGCGCCTTCACTGTCCTTAGTTGTCGAAGCCGACCTTGTCCACGAGTTCACTCGCCTGCTTGCGATGGCTGACGATCTCGGACAAGGGCTTGCTGTCGATCTTTAGTTCGCCAAAGGATGCGATGATCGGATCGGCCGCGACGGCTGCCTTCACGGGATATTCGTAATTGGCCTCAGCATAGATCTTCTGCGCTTCGTCAGAGACAAGATATTCGAGAAGTTTGACGGCTTCAGCCTTGTTCGGTGAGTGCTTGGCGATTGCCGCGCCGCTGATATTCACCTGCGTCCCGCCGTTCTTGAAGGTCGGCAGGATGACCTTGATGGCGTCGCCCCATTTGACCTGCTCTTGGCCACCCTTGCCGGACCGCATCAGGCCGACATAATAGGAGTTGGCGATACCGATATCGCAAATGCCGCCGAGGATATCCTTGGCCGAATCGCGATCGCCGCCGGCTGCCTTACGGGCGAGATTGGCCTTGACACCTGTCAGCCATTTCTCGGTTTCTTCCGCGCCGTAATGAGCGATGTAGTCAGCAAACAGTGCCATATTATAAGGATGTTGACCCGAGCGTATGCAGATCTTGCCCTTCCATTTGGGATCGGCAAGCTCCTCGTAGTTGAATGTGCTAATGTCAATGTCCTTGGCCGCGTAGAGCACGCGCGCGCGCATCGAAAGTGCAAACCAGTTGCCCTTGGGATCAAGCAGCTGTTCCGGGATTGCCGAGTTCAGAACAGGCGATTCGACCGGTTGCGTTACGCCTTTATCGACCAGATCGACAAGGTTGCCGGCATCGACGGCCATCAGGATGTCAGCCGGCGAGCTGGCGCCCTCGGAGGCGACACGCTCTGCCAGGCCATCCTTCAGGAAAACCGTATTGATCTTCGTCCCGGTCGATTTGGTGAACGCCTCCAGAAGAGGTGCGATCAGAGCTGGCTCTCTCGTCGTGTAGAGGTTGATTTCTGCGGCCG
Source organism: Rhizobium sp. 10PS4 (assembly GCF_032464805.1). Taxonomy (NCBI): domain Bacteria; kingdom Pseudomonadati; phylum Pseudomonadota; class Alphaproteobacteria; order Hyphomicrobiales; family Rhizobiaceae; genus Rhizobium; species Rhizobium sp. 10PS4. Next base: position 98,375 of record NZ_JAWDIW010000003.1, read on the forward strand.
CTGCGATGCAAGGCGACATCAGCGCCGAAGCAGCAAGCAGCATGGATGCCAGGATAGAACGCGAATTCATTATGTCCCTCCGAATGAATGCGCGTCCCTTGCAGCAGTTCATGACCCTGAAAGTCAAGTTTTCCCTGAAGTTTGATGCCGAATATCACGGAAACTTGATGAGGAGGTCAGCGAAATGCGTCGCGCAGGTCAGCTGTCAAAAAGCCAGCAGCCGCTCGGGGAGGATTGATATCTGAATATTCTCGGCGTCGGCCGGCAGCCGCTCCAAAGCTCTCGCCTTAAGCGGGACATCGAGGCCATCAACCTTCAACGTTATCTGCTCGAATTCGCCATGCAAAACACGGTCCTCGATACGAGCGGCAATTCCCGAGCCGGGGGACAGCGCAATCGCGTGCGGGCGGATATAGACGGTCACGGAGCTTGCGGGCGGACGATCAAGCCCATAGGCGAAGTTGCCGATCGCGGTTTCGATCCATCCGCCACGGTAAACGCCGGGAACTTTGCTGGACGGGCAAAAGAACTCTGCCGCATAAGGATTCGTTGGACGGTCGTGCAGATCATAGGCGGAACCGGACTGGACGATTTCGCCTGCCCGCATCAGAACCACCTGATCACCGACGGAAAGTGCTTCCTGGGGATCATGCGTCACGATGATCACGGTCGTGCCGAGTGCCCTCAAGAGGCTCAAGGTGTCGCTGCGAACCTTTCCACGCAGGCCCTGATCCAGATTGGAAAAAGGTTCGTCCATCAGGACGACACTCGGCCGGGGCGCCAAGGCGCGAGCTAGTGCGACACGCTGCTGTTCACCGCCGGAAAGAGTGTTCGGATAGCGATGCGTTAGATGTTCGATTCCGACCTTGTTGATCATCTCCTCTGCTCGCGCGGTTGCTTCGCCCTTCGAATGTCGCTTGAGACCAAAGAGGATATTGTCTCGTACAGTCAGGTGCGGGAAGAGAGCATAGTCCTGGAAGACGAATCCGACGCCACGCGCCTCCGGTTCGACGAAAGTGGTCGAACTGGCAACCTCGCGGCCTTCGAGGAGGATGCGGCCGGATTCCGGTATCTCGACACCGGCAATCATGCGCAGGAGCGTAGACTTGCCGCAGCCGGAATGGCCCACGAGCGAAACCGCATCTCCGCGCCGAATATGAAGAGAAAGATCCTGCACGGCTGCAGTGATGCCAAAGCGACGGGTAACATTTTCCAGCCGTACTGCGATTGCGTTCATTTCAGCTTTCATGCTCGCCGGTGGCTTCCAGTGCAAGTCCTGAAACACCCCTAGAACATACCGAGGCCGGTCGGGACAAGCGCAATCTGTTCCGCAAGCACGGCAAGCTATTTGCCGTTTCAAAGTTGCAGCAAAAACTTCTCGCCGGCATCTTTCCACCTATCGCCACAGATGACCGTCCCGGAATCGCGCCAATCGCAACGGCCGCGATCACGTTAAGTGCCGTCACTCCGGAGATTGCACCTTGTCTCGCTTTCCCGAGACACGCACTGGAACCTGCTCCCTATTCAAGTGTTCCTTCCGATCAGCAGGGAGCTTCCAAATGACCTACGTCGCATCGCCAAGCTACGACCGTAACGACGCCAGCCGCGCTTCAAACCTCCGTCAGTGTCTCGAGACCGCCAGGCGCCACCTCGATGAGACTTCGCACAGCTCGGAGACCGAGAAAATCGAAACGCTCGTGGCTTCCGCCATCGAGGCGGGTTGGGAAGAGGATGAAGTGCGCGAGGCGCTGAGCGCCGGCGACGAGCAAGGAAACAAGATGCCGGAGCAGAAACCACCCGTCCCAACGATCGGCGTGGTCCCTTCGTCATCCTTCTGACAGGTGGCGGACGCTGGCGCAGTCCGGGCAAGCGGCGAGATTTCCATGTATCTCGCCGTGTAACCACCTGTGCGGATAGTGTTGCCCAATCGCCACCACTTAGGCGCCGATGGTGTTCCGTCAGGCGTGCCCAAGAAGGTCGACGTCCGCCACGACCAAAGCGCGCGGGAGTTGCCGCGCGGAGTCGGATCTCCTGGTTCATTGTAGGCCGGTCGGCAAGAAGACCCGTCCAACCCTCCGGCGTGATCCTCTCTCCGGCAAACCATCTGACTGTGGCCTGAAAAAGCGTCGGCGCCGACCTAGTTAGTCACCGACGGCCGGGGATGGCAGGAGCCGCGACGAGCAAAAGCAGAAAAGCTGCCAAGGGCAAGCCGAGCGCCTTGTGCATGCGGCTGCCGAGGATCTCCGCGGCAACGGCTGCGAACAGGAGGATGACTATGGCCATTCCCACTGGCATCGCGCCGCCCATACTTCCCGAAAGGCCATAGCCGGCAGCGGGAATATAGAAGGTGGGTGCGCCAAGCGACGTATGGAAATCCACGTTCGGTACTTGTCCCGCCAGATGCGATGCGCACCGTCGAGGAAAACAAATAGATCGTTGACGTATTTGCTGGTGATCGTCTGGTTGGGCAGAGCGAGAAGAGCTGAAAGCACCAGAGCAAATGAGGCGATGGGGGTCCACCAGAGGTATTGGCGGCCCCCCGTGGCGATGCGCCTTCCTGCTCCGGCATCGACCTCACTGCCTGCGTCATCGCGCCTCGCTTTTCAACGCGGTCTGTGGTCGCTGGTAAATTGTCCATTCCGGCGTTTTCTGCACCATGTCGAAATTCTTCGAAATGAATGGGCCATACAGCTCCTGTAACGGCAGGCTATTGATGCCGGTCTTCGGCACCATCACAATCTTCACGTCGGCGAACAGTGCTTCTGGTGGGATGTAAGCCTTCTCATTGATGTTGCGGTTCCAGTGGAACCACGCAGTGTCACCTGTGGGAGGACGTATTCCGAGCCCCGCGGAAAAGGGGTTGACGAAATCGAGCACGAATACCCGTTCGAGCGGAATCGGCAGGGCCTGAAGTAGAGCACCCCCACTTTCGATACTATCGAGGTAGCGCTGAATGAAATCAGGCTCGCCACCGGGCGGGTCGATTTCCCGGACGTCTTCAAAAAGCGGAGGGCCAAGGGGCTTGCCCACATTCTCCGCCGCAAGTGCCGTGTGGAGAGCGATCGCCTCTCCGTGGTGGACGATGGACGGCAACAGAAAGAAGATTAGAAGCAGCGGCAGTGCAGCTGCAAGACGAGCAGGCCTCTCCATTTGCGCGCTTTGGTCGCCAGATTGAAAACGCCGTGCCTTTTCCGCCAGGACGGCCGCTCCGCAATAGAGAGTGATGATACCCCAGCTGTGGGCGTTCTGGTTGATGATTGCCAATCCTGCACCCACGCAGAAGCCACTGTAGAGGAGGTCTCGAAGGCTGCGGATGTGCCAGAAGGCAACCAACGCAAACACCGTGAAAACCACCAGATCCGACAAATTCTCACGGACATTTTTCAGTATGCTGCGGACGTCATGATCACCGCTAACCCGTGCGGCGGCCCGCAGGTCCTCTATATGCTGAAGCGTGCCGCGCCAGAAGAACTCGATGACGATCATTGCCAGTGCGGTCAGGAGCAGACTGACCAGGATCCAGGAACGTTGCTGCCGGTCCAACAACAGGAAGATCAGAAAGGCCACGCCGCAGAGTCCGTAGGTCGCCTTCGTGTAGAATTGGACAAGTAGAAGAAAGGCCGTCGCGAGACTGTCTGCAACGTCGTTGCGCGCGGCTTCGGATCTCGGCGTCAGGTACATCACCAGGATGAGCCCGAGAGCGACCCAGCCGATGCGATTGTAGAACATCGCAAAAGAAAGAAGCCGGACCGGACTTCCGAGATTGATCGGGACAGCGAGAATAAGAATCAGGAATATGCCCAAGGCGATGGCTGAGGGTGAGCTGAGGCGCGAAAGAAGGATACGGATCATCGCAGGCATGAACGCGACGGTCAGGAGCGCCATTCCCATCGGTATCGCGGCGCCGAAATTTCCGGACAGGAGGTATCCCAAGGCAGGGATATAGAAGACCAACGGTCCGAGCGCCGTATGAAAATCACGGTTTGGCACCTGCCCGACAGCGATACGATGCGCTCCATCAATGAATATCAAAACATCGTTGATGAAAGCGGTGTTGATGGTCCGTCCAGGAAGGGCAAGCATGGCGGCACAAATTGCCGCGACCACCAGGAGCGCAACTTGTGCGGAAAAAAGGCGGCGCATCATCTAGACCCCGTCCTTCCCGAGGGCAGGCCTTGATCCGCATCGGCGCCCGGAAAAAGCGGATCAAGAAAAAGCGGATCAACAAGATGGAACATGTGGACGACGAAGCGGCCAGGGCAATCTCTATCTTCTATTCCCCAGGGTTCGATCACAGCCGCAACCTCTTGAAGATCGGTTCCGGGATGCCTCGGATTATCGCCATGAGCGGATACCAAATCCGCCGGACATAGACGACGTCCCCTCCCTTGCTGCCATCGGCAACGCCGAAGATCCTTTGAGCGACCTCTGCAGGCTCGGCCGTAAGCATGGGTGGAAGCTTCATTCCATCAGTCATCCGCGTTCGCACAAAACCGGGTTTAATGGTGAGGACGCGTACCCCGGCTGTGGATAGTCTGTTCCTGAGACCGGACAAGAACGCCGTCAGGCCAGCTTTCGCGGCGCCATACACATAGTTTGATCCTCTCCCGCGGTCGCCGGCGACCGAACTTATGCCGACGATGGTGCCGGACCCGCGCGCGGCAAAGCGGCTAGCCAGGAGGCCGAGCATCAAAGCCGGTCCTTCGAAGTTTGTCCGCATAACCATGGCGGCGTGTTCGAGTTCCCTTTCGGCGCGGGCCTGCTCGCCGAGTTCGCCGACGACGCAAATGGCCGTGTCAGGCAATGGCGACACGGTGCTCAGGAACTCTTCGAAGCGGCCGGTATCAAGAATATCCAGTTCATGGGCGGCGACGACGGCGCCGGTGCGCGTGACGATGTCATCGGCTTCACGTTGGACAAGCTCACGCCTGCGTCCGACCAAATGAATGTCCCAGCCCGCCTCGGCATAGACCAGGGCAGTCGCACGACCAATATCCGACGTCGCCCCAATCAGGAGCAGTGTCTTGCCGATAGCTTTCATATGCCAAGCCTTTTTCCCAGCTGGGAACTAAAGTGACGGTCGGCCCCCGTTGTTCGTCGCAGCTCTTTGAACGCCTGCAGTTGGGGGTAACCGGCTTCGAATGTGTGACGGGATTGCCTCGCATCCTTGGCGAGATAGAGCCGCCCTCCCGCCGCGACAACCAGCTTGTCAATTTCGTCTAAAAGCTGGAACACGTCGGGCGCGACCGGCAGGTCGAGTGCGAGGGTATAACCTGGCGCCGGAAATGACAGAAGGCCTGCGCCACCCCTCAGCCTTTTCAGCACGGCCAGGAATGAGGCTCTCCCAGAAAGGGCGAAACGATCGAGCATACTGCTCAGAACCGCAAGTGCGTTTTCGTCAGGCACCACGCATTGATGCTGCAGGAAGCCGCCCTTGCCGTAGAGGCGATTCCATTCGCGAAGACCGTCAAGCGGGAAGAAGTAGCTGTCCCAGTGGACCAACGAGGCACGGGCTGTTTTGCGGGCACCCGCCCGATAATAAAGATCGTTGAATGCGGAAACACTCGTTCTGTTGAGCGCCCAACCAGGCAGGTCGACCGGCAGTGAAAAACGGGCTGCCTTGAAGGGAGGCAATAGCGCTGCTTTTGGCATTTGAGCGATGTCGCTCGGGCTGGCGTGCTCGCCGACAAAGATCAGCGAGCGGCCGAGCGAAGCGCCCCGCGAAAGGCAATCAATCCAGGCGACGGAATAGGTCGCGTCGTCTGTTTGCTTCAAGGCTTTCAGCGTATCGCCGAGATTTTCTGTCGCGACCGTCTTTTGAACAATCCAGCCGGTACTGATGGGCCTCAGCGTAAAGGTCGCTTCAGCGATGATGCCCGTCAGGCCCATACCCCCGAGCGTTGCGAAAAAAAGCTCTGAATTCTGGGTTCTGCTGCAGGTAATGATCTCACCGCTGGCGATAACCAGCTTGATTTCGCGAACGTGTTCGCCGAACCCACCGTCGCGATGATGGTTCTTCCCGTGCACATCGGATGCGATCATTCCTCCAACTGTGACGAACTTCGTTCCTGGGACTACCGGGGGGAAATAGCCCCGGGGGATGAACGACCTGAGAATGTCCGACAGCATGACGCCACCTTCGACGGTCAGCGACGCGTTCACCTCGTCGAAGCTTTTCATCCGGTTCAATGCACCGCAGGTCAAAGTGAGATGCTCACCGATCGCGGCATCGCCATACGAGCGGCCGTTGCCGCGAGCAATCAGACCCGCGCGCGATGACACCGTTCCAGGCAGCGCTTCCGGCAGCCTACAATCAAGCACTTCACTATCATGGCGTGGATAACGTCCCCATCCCTCCATCAGTCTGTCACGCCCCTTCCAACTTGAACACGAATTTTCGGTCGAGCGCGAATTTTGAGATGTAGCCGATCGCCAGACCGATCGCCCCGCCCGCATACTTCGCTAGATCCGTTCTCCAGACTGTCCAGAAGACAATTTCGAATCCCCAGAATATGATTGTCGTCACGACGCTGAACAGGCCGTAAAGGACGATCTTGAGCAATTCGTCGCCGTGCGACTCGTATCGGTCAAAGAAGATCCACCTTTTGTCGAGGAAGTACTTAAGCCCGAACCCGGCGGCAGTGCCCGCGAGCATTGACGGCACGAGGCTTTGCGACGGGTAGATCTTCACGACAGCCGCCTGAACCGCAAAATTTGCTAAAGTCGAGAGGATCGCGAACACGACATAGCGAACTGCGATGCGGGTCGGGATCCCTTCACCCCCATAATGGGAACGCATTTCGCTCACCTCACAGTGCGGCGACAACAAAGGCGCTGGCAACGCCCAGAGTCGCAAGGCTCACCTTGTCCTTGATCGCAAATACGACCGGATCGTCATGCATCAGTCCCCTATGGGCGAGCAACAGGATGCGGGCAATCCAGCAAGCCAGGATTGGTCCCGCCAGCCATAAAATTCCCGGCCGGGTGTAGAGATCCTGCACGCTGTCGCTTGCAGCGTAGAGCGCATACAATGTGAGCGCGTTCATTCCGGCCCCGGCCGCCAATGCGCCGATCATGCCGACGTCTCCATTCTTGTAATCGCGGCTCTTCGAGTCGGGTAGGTTCGCGGCTCGGCGCGAAATGAGCTCCGTGTATCGCTTGACGAGCGCAAGCGAGAGGAACCAACTCATCATGAAGGCAAGCAGCCAAGGAGAAGGCCAAACCGAGATCGCCGCCGACCCTCCTACCAAGCGTGTGGTGTAAAGAGCTGCAAGGGTCACGACATCGAGGATCATCTTCCGCTTCAGAAAGAACGAATAGGCGGTGGTTAACGCAAAGTATCCGGCGAGCACCAAAATGAAGGCGGGTGTAATCGTCAGGGCGACCATAAACGACAGCAGAAGGAGAACGGGGATTGCCATGAGCGCGTGTGAGAGCGGGATATCGCCGCACCCCAGCGGCCTGCGGCATTTGCTGCGATGACCGCGATCGTCTTGAAGGTCGACCAGGTCATTCAGCACATAGACGCTCGACGCGCAAAGCGAGAAGGCGACCAAAGCCAGAGCGGAATTGGCAAGACTATGGACGTCGAAGAGTTGATTTGTCAGCAACGGGATAAAGACGAGCCCGTTCTTGACGTATTGATGCACCCGCAGCAACCGCGCCCAAGTCCGCCAGCTCGGTTTGTCGTGCGCAAGATGTTCAACATTGTCGCATTGGCGCGACAGTTGCCTCGCTACCCTGGCCGGCGTCCGAATAGCGTATGATTTTCCGGCGTGGCGCCATACAGGCAGATCTGCGGCGTTGTTGCCGGCATAGTCGAAACCGCCATGGCCAAAGGCCGAAACGAGCTTTTCCGCCTTCACCTCGGCGGCGCAGTTTGTCGTCTCGTCCGTTGCAAACCAGCCGTTGAAGACCCCTAGATGGTCGGAAATGCGCGAGACAAGGCGCTCGTGAGTCGCGGATGCGAGATAGACCTGACGTCCCTCTTCCCGCGCCGTATGGATCAAGTTCAGAACCTCGGGATCAAAGGGCAGGATAGCCGGATCGAAATCCGCGGGTGTGGAAAGACGGTGCTTGAGGCATGCCTTTCCCCTGCACGTTGCGAGGACAAGGTCAACGATGGAAAAGGGGCGGCGCCTGAGTTCAGAAAAGGCGGTCTCAATCAGCAGGTCGGATCGAACCAAGGTGCCATCGAGATCGATGACCAGCGGCCGCGACGAATCCGAACTTTGTGGTGTCGACGAGCCACCGAGCGTTGATATCGTTCGACGAGGTGAAATCCACTCGTCCTCCTGACCCGTCGGTAGAAAATCTCTTCGAAGCTCAAACTCCTGGCGCAATTCGCTCAAAGGATTTCCCTTTATACTTGAGGTATGTGGAAATCGCCGAACAACGGCCAAGCCGCTTAGTTCCATAGCCCAGTCGCTTGTGTCTGACTCTTTGCTCGACCTTCACCTCTAAGTTTAGACAGGCAGCGGATACCCTTGCGCACGGAACGAATGATCAGTGATCTATCCGGCACCTCCTCGTTGCCGGGGCGTAGGCTGGTTGCACTGAGCGATGTACCCCACCGGACGGAGTTTCGACGGCCGGAACAAACCGCTGATGTATCGGTTGGGTGCCCCATACGCAAAGACCGGTTGAACGAAGCGATGAACTTGGCACTTGTTTTTGGGACATTGACACTGACTTGCTGGATGGTCGGCGGGGCTATTGCCGTCATAGGAAATGCAGAGCATTGCCATCCCCACCGTCAGCAGATCAGCGGGTTCGTCTCGCTCGGCTTGAACATCCTTGGACTCGTCTGCGCAATCCTGATGGGAGCCGTTCTGGTCGCGCAGTAATGCCGACAAGGTTGAACGGTCTTTAGTTATTAGAAGCTCCGCTTGGCGCGGCTTGCTTTGCCTATCGCCTCTGTCGTCGTGGCGCTCCCATGCAGAATTTGTCCCATAGCGAATCCCTCCTAGCCTGTGAGAAGATTGCACCATCAAAATCCGGGATCAAACGTCTAGCTTGTCAGCTGTAAATCCAGCTGGCGATCGCCACTGCCAGCGCAACAAGAGCCAGTGTGGCGATGAAGATGCGTAAAGGGTTAGAGCGCGTCGTCTGGGGCATGGTCCCTGCACTCCCGGGTTCACGCATGGCGACATCGTAGTTGCGTTGGCGATCGGCCACTCCCCTGCTCTGGGTATGCAGCGCCGTCTCGATCTCTTCGTGGCTCATCGGCTGACCTGCGGCCTCAGCATCTGTTTCCAGTGGCGCGGCTGCAGGGTCAAATCCCGATCTGATGTCTCCGCTGTCTCCTGATTGGATTCGACCGCGCACTTCGGCAGCGGTCTTGCCATCCTTCTTGATCATCGCGGTTCTCCTATTTCGCTTGGAGATGATGCCGCACCGTCGCCCCCGCTCAACCACCACATTGAGATCGAGCCCGCGGTGATGATGAGGCCGATGATGATGACGGCACCCACGTAGGACGAAAGCAACCACGGGGATGAGCCTTGGTCCATTGTCGATCCTCCTCCTGCCTTGTAAGCCTTCAAAAGCTTCCGCACCGCACTGCCGCCCGGCTGCCAACCCTGAGGGACAGAGATAACAGCACTCCCATTGATGACGGGCACCGTTGGTTCATGTAACGCTGGGTCCTCAGCCGTTCCTATGCTTTTCCACCAGCATCTGGGCCGGTTGCCTCGGGATAGACCAGCGGCAATACGGCCTTTGCCGTGCAGATGCCGCTAACATTCAAGCTCAGCAAAGGTTCCACGGTATCGGGTCGCCGAAGGCCAAATCGGCTGTTGCAGGCCACCGTCGGGTCGACTCCGCGACGGGGCGAGGCACATCGATTCCAATTCGGAGCTCGCATGCGTTGGTTTCTCGGCGCTCCTTCGGGTGGTATCACCGTTCCTCATGCGCGAAGATTGCCCCTTCGCCTCGGGCAACTAGCGCCTCATCAGTCGTTCTTGCGTTCGCGCAGCCGATTGTGAATGGCGACGGCCGCGATTTCGCCTTGCGCCATCGACACACCGAGTTGGTTCAGACCTGTGACAACATCGCCAACCGCGTAGATCCCCTGGATGTTTGTTTCCTGATGTGAACCAACTTTGATCCGCCGATCCCTATCGAGTGCAACAGCCAGTCGCTCAGCGAGCTGCGAGTGGGGCCGAACCCCCAACGCGGAATAGAGCACGACCTTTTCGAGCACAGTCGATGCTTCAAGGACGAGGTCGACCGTTCCGTGCTCCGAACGCAAGCATCGCACCAAGCGCTCGGACCGTACGGTGACTCGGTCGTCGATAAGCCGATCCATCGTTTCGGCTGTGACGTCCAAGGTATTCCCGAGGGTCGCAATGGCGATGTCGGTTGTGAATGATTTTAAGAAGCGCGCTTCGGAAGCGGCCCGCTCCGTTGCGCCGATCACCACTGCCGGTCGTCCCGCAATTTCATAACCGTCACAGATCGGGCAGAAGCGGAGGTGGCCAGAGCGGACGAGATCATAGGCTCCATCTATGGGTGGGAATATGTCCCTAAGACCCGTTGCCAGCACGATGTTTTCCGCCCAGATCCGACCGCCGGTGAATTCAACCAAAAAGCAACGAGCTTCACATCGCCTCAGCCGCCTAACGGTGCCAATCACAGTGTCGACGGCGAAGTTCTGCAACTGCATGCTCATGCGCCGCAATAATTCGGTTCCCTCGATGCCTTCAGGGAAGGCTGGATGGTTGCGTGAGCGAGGGATGAGCAGTGCGCGGCTGTGGCCAGAGTCGACCACAGCGATCTTGCGGTTCAGCCGCGCCAGATAGATAGCAGCCGTCATGCCTCCAGGGCCCGCGCCTACCACTACGGCGTCGAGAATCCGCAATTCCGTCGTCATCGCTTCGGTCCCTCGATCCAATGGGGCTTCCCACGCTCGCGACGTTCGATCTTGTCGAATTTCCGCGGAACCGATCATCGCTAACCCTGATCACGCTCTTACAGCATGCGACCACTTGGTCTCTCGGGTTTGTCTGCGTCTTTGAGATGGATTAGTTCGGACCGGGCCCGCCTCTTCCACTCTTCCTTGGTTCCGCCATGCTGTCGACGCCGGATGCCGGCCCACCTCCTGGCGAGGTTCCGCCCCCTTGCAGGCCAGTCGCCGACCCCGTCGAGCCGGTTTTTCCATCGTCGCCTTCACCAGCTGCCGCGTTCTCTGCATCAATCTCGCGGGTAGCCTGCTCCCAATGACGTTCCTGATTACCCTCGCCTCCTCCTTCGCGCTCCCAGATCTGATGGGCGCGTTCGCGGATTCTGTTTTCTCGATCCCGATCTTCCATAACGCTTCTCCTTTGCACCGGCGGAAGCCGATGGCCTCGCCGCTAACTCGTCGTCCTCAGCGAAGTTCCCGGCATCCAGGCGCCGTAGACACGCAGGAGAAGCCGAGCGGCGGGCTCGATGCCGAAAAGGCCAGTAAAGACGAGTCGCAACGACCGTTTCGGTGTTCGTTGAAGCTGAAGGTGGATCGCGCGGAAGGCGCTTGGCATGGGCGTGATCTTTACCCCACAGTTCCGATCCTGAGGCCCTATCAAGCTCAAGGGAACATTCGGCCGCTTAAGCCCGCGCGTCGGCTCCGTACTTCAAACTGCTGCTGGTTTCAGATCCACAAGCGCCTTGATCGGCAGATGGTCGGACGCGACGCGGGCGAGCGGCGTATCATGCGCTTCCACTTCGGATATGATGCCTTTGCGGTTGGCGATGATGCGATCCAGCGCCAGAATGGGCAGGCCGGCGGGAAAGCTTGGCACGGCGCGCGGCAGCTCGCCGAAGGCGGATTGGAAGGTGTTGAGCGAGGAGCGGTCGCCGAGCCGCCATTCGTTGAGGTCGCCGAGCAGGATGGTCGGCATCTCGTGCCTGTCGTTGATGAGCTCGACCAGGGTGCGGGCCTGCTGGGCTCTGTTATGGCGCAGCAGGCCGAAATGCGCGGCGATGATGCGCAGCACCCCGCCCTCTTCGAGCTCGATCTCGGCGACAAGCGCGCCGCGCGGCTCGAGACCCGGCAGTTTGACCTGATGCACGTCATGCACCAGCCCTCTCTTGAAGAGCACGACATTGCCATGCCAGCCATGCGCCTTCGCCATACCGGCAATTGGCACCGGAATGAGGCCCGTCTCCCGCTCCAGCCGGCCGAGGTCGAGAATGCCGGTGCGCTCGCCGAAACGCGTATCGGCCTCCTGCAGCGCAATCAGGTCGGCGCCGATTTCGTGAATCACCCGGCTGGTGCGCTCCGGATCGAAACGCCGGTCGGTGCCGACGCACTTGTGCACGTTGTAGGAGGCGATCAGCGTGCCGGCGCTACGCGGCCTTGCCTCCATATGCGCCGCGTCGAGCCGCTTTTTCCTGCTCCTGATCGAGGCGAGAATACTGGCGGGAAGACTGTCTTTCCTGGCGTGCATAGGGCGGCGCACTTGTTCCGTTGATCAAAAGGGCTACTCATTCGGCAGTATAGGCAGCCGGGCAGAACTTGCCATGTCAGAATGCAAAAAATTCGTCAGAGATAGGGCGAGCCCAGCCACAGCACCTTCTCGAGCAGGCGCACCGCGAAGGGCCGCGCGCGCAGCCCGTCGAGCGTCACCGGCGTCGCTGATTTCAGGGTTTCCTCGATATGCTCGTCGATCTCGGCGGCAAAGCCCTCATTCAGCACTTCGAGGTCGACCTCGAAATTCAGCCTCAGCGAACGCGGATCGAGATTGGAAGAGCCGACATAGGCCCAGGTGCCGTCGATCGTCAGCAGCTTCGAATGGCTGAAGCTGCCGGTGGAGCGCCAGATGCGGCAGTAGTTCTTGAGGATTTGGTCGAATTGCGCCGTCATCGCCCGGTCGACCAGCACGAGGTTGTTGACCGCGGGCACGACGATATCGACTTCGACGCCGCGCCGCGCCGCCGTCACCAGGGCGCTGATCAGTTCACGGTCCGGCAGGAAATAGGGCGACATGATGCGGATCGATTGGCGCGCCACGGAAAAGGCGCCCATCAGCATTTTGTGGTTGGTCTCGACGCTGCGGTCCGGGCCGGAGGCGACGACGCGCATCAGGATGGGGTCGCCGGGGCTGCGCTCTGGCAGTTCGATGCGCCAGGGCTCGTCGTTCAACAACTCCTGCGTTGAGAAGCGCCAGTCCTCGGCGGCGAGGTCGAAAAGATCGGCCACGACAGGGCCGGTGACGCTGAAATGCGTGTCGTGGGCAAAGCTCTCGCCCGTCGCCTCCTCGCTGAAGCCCGCCCTGATGTTCATTCCGCCCGTCAGCGCGATTTTCCCATCGACGATCAGGATCTTGCGGTGGGTGCGCAGATTGGCATAGGGCAGCCGCAGCCCCATGATGACGTTGCCGTTGAAGACGGCGACGGTGACGCCGCTCTCACGGAGATGGCCAAGAATGCTCGGCACCGAATAACGCGCGCCAACCGCGTCGATCAGCACCCGGACCTCCACACCACGCCTGACCGCAGCAATCAGCGCATCGGCGATGCGAAGGCCGACCGCATCGCGGTCGAAGATATAGGTTTCGAGCAGGATGCTGCGCGTCGCCTCGTCGATGCTTGATTTCATCGCAGCATAGGCCTCGTCGCCGGTCTCCAGCATGTCGATCGTATTGCCTGAAGTCAGCGGATTGCGCGTTACCCGGTCGCCGAGTGTCTGCAGCGCCGCAAAGCGGCGACCGAACTGGCTGATCACCGTCTCCTCCTCGGCGTCGAAGGTCTCCAACTCGTCGAATTCCGCCGCAAGCAGTAGCGCGTCACGGCGGACGCTTAGCGACTTGCGGCGGATACGGTTGATGCCGGCAATCGCATAGAGCACCGCGCCGATGATCGGAGACAGGATGATGACGCCGACCCAGCCGATCGCGGCACGCACCTCCTCCTTGGTCATGGCGGCATGGATCGCCGCCGCGGCCCCCATGGCGATCGAGACGACAAAGAGGATATGCGGCCAGTAGGTCGACAGGAGATAGAACATCGCTGGCGAATATAGCCGCGAAACGGCTGCGTTCAATCGCGCCGTCGCTCTCCCATGACGCGAAATTTTTCACCGTGATCATTTTGCCGGCCCAGCGCCGTCCGTTTCAGCAGGGAACAATCCCTGCGCGGATCGATTGATCCCGAGGAGGTGAGGATCGCCATCATGAACATCGCCGCAAACATCGGTCCCGCATTGGCGCTCGAAGTCGCGGATGCCGACAGCATTGCCGAACTCCGGCATCAGGCCGAAGGCTGCACTCGTTGTGATCTTTACAGGAATGCCACGCAAGTCGTCTTCGGCGAAGGCCCTGTGAAATCCGAGATCGTCCTTGTCGGCGAGCAGCCGGGCGACCAGGAGGATCTGACCGGCAGGCCTTTTGTCGGTCCCGCCGGTCGGCTGCTCGATCGATGCTTGGAAGAGGCCGGTCTCGACCGCCAGCGCTGCTATGTCACCAATGCCGTTAAGCACTTCAAGTTCACGCCGCGCGGCAAACGGCGGCTGCATGCAAAACCGAATGCCGGCGAGATCAGGCGGTGCGCCTGGTGGCTCGGCGCCGAGCTCAACATCCTGCAGCCGAAGCTCGTCGTGACGCTCGGCGCAAGCGCGCTTTATGCGCTGCTCGGTCCGAAGGTGAAGCTGACGCCGGAGCGCGGCCATATCCTGCATCCGGAAAACCGTCCGCCTGTCCTGGTCACCATCCACCCTTCCTATCTCTTGCGCATCCGCGACGAGGCGGAGCAGCGCCGGCAGCGCCGGGATTTCGTCTCAGATCTGCACAAGGCGGTGGAGTTTCGGTCCCTGTGAAGGCCGATTCTCAACCCTAATATGCTGCGATGCGAAATATTTCCGGTTGCGGCGCGATTTCGCTTGAAAGAGCTCCCCTCCTCTGGAACCATCCAAGCAGTATCGCGTTCGAACGACGGCATCATGTGACTGGAGATCAGCGATGGCAGAAACTCGGGAAGAGTGGATCAAAAAACGTGCATATACCCTCTGGGAAGAAGAGGGTTATCCGACAGGGCGAGAGTCCATCCATTGGGAACAGGCACGACACGAGCGCGACGCGCTCGAGGGCTCGGCTGCGTCTTCCAACGGCAAAGAGGTCAAGCCCAAGACCAAGCGCACTGCGACAGGCGGCAAGACGAATGGCGTGGTCACGCCGGCGCCGAAGCGCACCGCGAGCCGCAAGACCGCGTCCTGAACACTAGAATACTGAGCATCTCAATTAAAAAGGGCGTCGCCTCGACGCCCTTGACCCTTTTTTGTCATATGCCTGAATTGGTTGTGCGATATTGAATTGCAGGGGTGGGGGCTTCCATGCGGGGGTGAACAGAGGCCGGATGACGCTGCAAGCTTTGAGGCTTCCCAAAAAAGTTGAGCCCTGCCCGGATAACCGGGAACAAGAGCATCCCATGGCTGTTTATGGCGAAACCGGGGAAGTTGCCATGAACGACGGCCGTATCGAAATCCTCTCAATCCCGCTCTTCGCCGCCAGCGGTCGCTTCTCGACCGCGATCGTGTGAGGGATGGACATGTCGCTCCTCGTCATCGCCGCGCTGCTCTACCTCGGTCTCGCGCTCGGGTTCATCCTTGTCGTCGACAACCTCGTCGGACTGGTTTTTCGCGATCCGCGCGCGCCGGTTCAGCTGGTCTCCGTCTATATCGGCCGCGCCTTTGCCGCCTCGCAGAAACTCTACCGAAAATAACACCTCGCAGGCGATGTCCGCAGACTGCTAAAACTGTTGAACACCCGGCAGCTAAGGATATTTCGACCGCGCCCTTTCCCTCCCATCGGAAGCCTCTATGTTGACGGTTTGGAAGGGTTGAACCCCGAGGTGACAGATCACCCCGGCGCGGCTGACGACGAGAAAGCGATTTTGAATGGGAAGCGTCGGGAACGGCTGGCCGAGAGGCGGCGGCGAAATCGGCGAATTGTTACGGCATCCGGCTTTCCACGCCGTCAGTCTCGGTCCGGTCGAAAGCTGGCCTGCATCTCTCAAGCATATCGCCGAAATGGTGTTGAATTCCCGCCAGCCCAAATTCGTTGCTTGGGGTCCGGACCTCGCTTTTCTCTATAACGACGCCTATGTGCCTGTTTTCCAGGAGCGGCATCCCGATGCCCTCGGAAGACCCTTCCGCGAGGTCTGGGCGGATATCTGGGAACAGTTCTCGCCGATCGTCGCCAGCACGCTCGAAGGCAGTTCGCAGCTCTTCAAAGAGCTGCTCATCCCGATGCGCCGCGACGGCCGTACCGAGGACACTTGGTTCACCTTTTCATACACGCCTTTGCGCGACGATGACGGCAAGGTCGCCGGCATCCTCTGCGCGGCCCTCGATGTCACCGATCAGGTGTCGGCCAAGCGCGGCGAACAGCGCGCGCTGGAAGAGCTGCGCGCGAAATCGGAAGCGCTTGCAGTCGTCAACCAGGCGGGTGCGGCGATCACCGCCGAGCCCAGTGTCGAACGCCTCACCCAGATTGTCGTCGATGCCGGCGTGACGCTGACCGGCGCGGAATTCGGTGCCTTCTTCTACAATGTCGATGATGGCGAGGGCGGCAGCTACATGCTCTATGCGCTTGCCGGTGTCGATCGGAAGAACTTCGAGAAATTCCCGATGCCGCGCAATACCGAGGTCTTCGCACCGACCTTCAACGGCGAAGGCATCGTGCGCTCCGACGACATCCTGCTCGACCCGCGCTACGGGCAGAATGCGCCGCATGCAGGCATGCCGAAGGGGCATCTTCCGGTCAGGAGCTATATTGCCGTGCCGGTGAAATCACGCGACGGCAGCGTCATCGGCGGCTTGTTCTTCGGTCACGGCCAGCCCGGCCGTTTTTCCCAAGCGGCCGAGGCAAGCCTCGTCAGCCTCGCCGGCCAATCGGCCGTCGCGATCGACAATATCCGGCTCTTTCGTGCCGCCAAAGTCGAAATCGACCAGCGCCGCGACATGGAAGATCAGCTGCGGAAACTCAATGAAATGCTCGAGGTCCGCGTCGCGGCCGAGATTGCCGAACGCCAGCAGGCTGAAGCAGCACTTCAGCAGTCGCAGAAGATGGAATCGATCGGCAAGCTTACCGGCGGTGTCGCCCATGACTTCAACAATCTGCTGCAGGTGATCTCCGGCAACCTGCAGCTTCTCGGCAAGGATGTGGCAGATGGCGGCCGAGGCAAGGAACGCATTTCCAACGCGCTTGCCGCGGTCGAACGCGGCTCGCGGCTGGCAAGCCAGCTGCTCGCCTTCGGTCGCCGCCAGCCGCTGGAACCGAAGGTCATCAACATCGGCCGTCTCGTCACCGGCATGGACGACATGCTGCGCCGCGCACTCGGCGAGGAGATCGAAGTCGAGACCATGGTCTCCGGCGGACTCTGGAACACCTTCGCCGATCCGATCCAGATCGAGAACGCACTGCTCAACCTTGCGATCAACTCCCGCGACGCGATGGATGGCGCCGGCAAGCTGACGATCGAGGTTGGCAACGCCTTCCTCGACGATTCCTACAGCCGCATCCATCCTGAAGTCACCGCTGGCCAATATGTGGTGCTCGCCGTGACCGATACCGGCGCCGGTATGACGCAGGAGGTGATGGATCAGGCCTTCGAGCCCTTCTTCTCGACGAAACCGGAAGGCAAGGGCACCGGTCTCGGCCTGTCGATGGTCTACGGCTTCGTCAAGCAATCCGGCGGCCACGTGAAGATCTACAGCGAGATCGGCGAAGGCACGACCGTCAAGCTCTACCTGACCCGCTCGTTCCGAAGCGAGGATCGGGTCACGGCCGCCGACAGCGTACCGGCCGCCGGGGGCACGGAAACCATCCTTGTCGCCGAGGACGATGAGGGCGTGCGCGTCACCGTCGTCGAGATGCTGTCGGATCTCGGCTACTACGTTTTGAAGGCCAAGGATGCGCAAAGCGCGCTCACCGTGATCGAAAGCGGCGCCCATATCGACCTGCTCTTTACCGATGTCGTCATGCCCGGGCCATTGAGGAGCCCGGAGCTTGCGCGCATGGCACGCGAGCGTCTGCCTGATATCGCCGTGCTCTATACATCGGGCTATACCGAAAATTCGATCGTCCATGGCGGACGGCTCGATCCCGGCCTCGAACTGCTCTCCAAGCCCTATACGCGCGAGGAACTCGCCCGCAAGATCCGCCACGTGCTTACTATCAGGACACAACGCCGCCAAGGGGCGAGCGATGCCGCGGTGACCGTTCCCAAACACCCCGAGATCGCCCGCGAAAAGCTGAAGCTGCTGCTCGTGGAAGACGACGCCTTCATCCGCATGGATACTGCCGAGATTCTGCAGGATCTCGGCTATGACGTGATCGAAGCTGACAGCGGCGAAAGGGGCGTGGAAATCCTCGGACACACCATTGTCGACATCATCGTCGCCGATGTCGGCCTGCCCGGTATGTCGGGCCCGGTCTTTGCCGCCAAGGCGCGCGAGGCCTTTCCGTCGGTCGGCCTGGTCTTTGCCACCGGCAACAGCAGCCTGCCGGATCCGGATGCAAACCGTCTCCCCGGTTCAGTGCTGCTGTCGAAACCTTTCAGCAGCACGGCGCTCGACCAGGCGGTCAAGAACGCCGTCCAGCAGCGGCCTGGCGCCTAGAGTATCTCTGTTTCTCTGCTGCCACCTCTGCTTTTATGCGTCGGCGCCGTCGAACTCGGGATATTTGCGCATCAGATCCACTTCGCTGGTGCAGCTGTCGTCGCGCGCCGTCAGTTCGATCGAGATCGTGTCGGCAGGACCCAGACGGCCATCGTCGTGATGATTGCCATCGTCGTGATGGCTGCCGCCATCGTGATAGACGGGAATGCGCGCACCGCTCTGACTGACCAGCACGGCATCCCGCTCGAAGCCCCTCTGCAGCAGCCAGTCACGCGGCGCCATCAGGCGGATGTCGACCTCGTAGGAACGTCCTATCCCTTGCTTGAGGCCGACGGTATAGGTGACCGGCGATACCTGGCCGTTCACGTCGATCGCGCCGTTTCCATCGGCTTTGACGATGTGTTTTTCCAAGTTCTCGGCTCCTTCTTCTGTGCAGGCCTTCCCATCGGAAACCTGATAAAACCGGCTTTTGTTCCGAATCCGGGCCTTGCGGGCCACGACCGCGGCCGGAACTTTTGGGCTCCTGATCGGTTCGGTCCCTTTGCAAACCAGAGGAGGCCGAGATGCCGAAAGGTGACAAATCCGACTATACCGACAAGCAGAAGCGCAAGGCCGAGCACATCGAGGAGGGCTACGAGGATCGCGGCGTCTCCGAGAAGGAAGCTGAACGGCGTGCCTGGGCGACCGTCAACAAGGAAAGCGGCGGCGGCAACAAATCCGGTTCCGGCCGCGGCAAGAAGGATACGCATGAATCCTCCGAAAAGGGCGGCCGCATCGGCGGCACGGCATCCGCCGCACGCTCGAAGGAGGAACGGTCCGCTTCCGCGAAGAAGGCCGCCGCGACGCGCAAGCGCAACGAACACCACAGCCACCATTAACAACTGATGCGGCAAGCGGAGGCTTTCCGTCAACCGCATAGGGAGTTTAACCCATGGCCAAATCGAAAAAGAAATGGTCGCAGGACGTCACCGAACACAGCGATGCGATGGACCTGAAGGAAGGCGTGTTCAAATCGGACGATCCGAAGAAGATTGCCCGCTCCGTCAAGCACTCCGCCGAGGAGAGCGATCGCCGCAAGTCGAGCCCCTTCCGCGCCGCCATGTCGATGCTGACCTTCTACATCAACCGCGCCGGCGACCAGCTGACGAAAAAGCGGCGCGGCACCCTTGAAAAGGCCAAGGATGAACTGCGAAAAGACTTCGGTCGTCGACCGAAGGATTGAGCGCTCATGGCATACGAACTTTATTATTGGGACGGCATTCAAGGCCGCGGCGAATTCGTGCGGTTGGCGCTGGAAGAAGCCGGCGCCGACTATATCGACATCACCCGCCAGCCCGGGCGCGGTACCGGCGCCATGTTCGACATCATGAGGAGCGACAGCGAACCGCACATTCCCTTTGCGCCGCCCTTCCTGAAGGACGGCGATCTCATTGTCCCGCATGTCGCCAACATCCTGTTTTACCTCGGCCCGAAGCTCGGCCTTGCGCCTAAGGATGAAGGCCTTCGCCATGTCGTCAACGGCCTGCAGCTGACCGTCACCGATTTCGTCGCCGAAGTGCACGATACGCACCACCCGATCGACATGTCGCTCTATTACGAGGATCAGAAGCAGGAAGCGAAAGCCCGCTCCACTGCCTTCATCCGCGACCGCGTTCCGAAATTCCTCGGTTATTTCGAGCGTGTGCTGCGGCAGAACCCGAAAGGCCCCAACCATCTGGTCGGCGATGCGCTGACCTATGTCGACCTCTCGCTCTTCCAGGTGATCGAGGGCCTGAGCTACGCCTTCCCGAGAGCCATGACAAACCGCAAGGGGGAATATCCCGCCCTGCAGGCTCTGCATGATGCTGTGGCTAAGCGTCCAAACATTGCCCGTTATCTCGCCTCCCCCCGCCGCCTGGCCTTCAACGAGGAAGGAATATTCAGGCATTATCCTGAGCTGGACAGTGCGGGCTGAGTTAAGAGCCGTTCATTCGAGCGGCACCGCCGCATCGAAGAAATTTCCCCACGGGTCTCTCGGCTGGGTCTCCAATCGCCCCGGCACGTTGCCGAGCGTAAAAGCGGCGGGACCGCTCACCTCGTTCAATTCTGACCAATCCAGTGGCATGGAAACTGGCGCACCCGATCGTGCCCGCGTCGAATAGGCCGCGACTGCCGTGTTGCCGCGGCCGTTGCGCAGATAGTCGATGTAAATGTGTCCACCGCGTTTTGCCTTCGTCGCCGTTGCCAGATATTTCTCCGGCGTGTCGGCCGACATGCTTTCGGCCAGCGAATGGGCGAAATCCTTCACCTCCGCCCAGCCGGCCTTCGGCGCGAGCGGCGTTACCACATGCAGCCCCTTGCCGCCTGAGGTCTTGACGAAGGCGGCCAGCCCACGGGCTTCCAGCCGCGTCTTCAATTCAAGCGCTGCCGAAATCACCGCGCTCCAGGCCACGTCCTCGCCAGGATCGAGGTCCATGGTGATCATGTCGGGTGTTTCCCAATTGTCGGCCGTCGTGCCCCAGGGATGAATTTCGAGCGCGGCCGACTGCACCAGCGCCACGAGCCCGTTGAAATCGGCGATGCGCAGCAGCTTTTCGCCGTCCGCCTCCTGCGGGTCGGCGATCTCTTCGATATGCGGATTCATGCCTTTCCACGCGTGTTTCTGGAAAAACCGCTGGTGGCTTTTTATCCCGTCCGGCAGGCGCAGCAGTGCTAAGGGCCGGTTGACGACATAAGGCGCCATGAATGGCCACATCGCGGCGTAGTAATCCGCCAGCGCCTGTTTGGTCACGCCCTCATCCGGCCAGTAGAGCCGGTCGGGATGGGTCAG
The DNA here is from genome assembly GCF_032464805.1 of Rhizobium sp. 10PS4. Taxonomy (NCBI): domain Bacteria; kingdom Pseudomonadati; phylum Pseudomonadota; class Alphaproteobacteria; order Hyphomicrobiales; family Rhizobiaceae; genus Rhizobium; species Rhizobium sp. 10PS4. Next base: position 119,779 of record NZ_JAWDIW010000003.1, read on the forward strand.
CGATACATCAGATACCGGCGGATGTCTGGGGCTCATTCTTCGATCTCGCTTGTGAGGAAATCAAGTAGCCTGTTTTCCTCGGCCCGCAAGCCCCGCAGCGGCTCATTGCCGCTCTCGATCAGCGGGTGATCGTTGCCGGCGAGCGCGATGATCGCGGGATGGATGTAGCTCGAGCGCGAGATCGCCGGTGTGTTGTGCAGCGCCTCGGCCGCGGCCTCCGACATCTGCTTTACCGTCGGCCGGCCGCCACGGAGGATCGTCTCACGCGCCACACCGAAGGCCGCCAGCGATCCGGCCCAGGTGCGGAAGGTTTTCGCCGAAATGGGAATGCCCGATATTTCGGCCAGATAGGCGTTCAACCGGCCGGAATCGATTGGTTTCAGCGCCCCGCTTTCGTCCTTCCAGACGAAGAGCTGGCGGCCGGGCAGGTCGGCTATCTCCTCCAGGATCTTCTGCAGCCTGGGATGCTTGAGGCTGCGCTGGACGCGCTTACCACCCTTGGCGCGAAATTTCAGCTCTATCTGACCGTCGACGATCTTCAGGTGGCGCTTCAGCAGCGTCGTTGCGCCATAGGTGCCGTTCTCCCTGACATAGGCCTGGTTGCCGACGCGCAAGTGCGCCTCGTCGAGCAGCGTCGTCAAAGCCGCAAGCACGCCGTTGACATCCTCCGCACCGGTGTCGAGATGGCGCAGCACGGTCCGGCGGATCCGAGGCAGCGCCCGGCCGAACTCAATCAGCTGATGGAATTTTCCCGCACTTCGGAAGGATTGCCATTCCTTGTGGTAGCGATATTGCTTGCGCCCGCGAGCGTCGAAGCCTGTCGCCTGCAGATGGCCGTTTTCGTAGAGGCAGATCCAGACGTTCTCATAGGCCGGCGGCAGTCCCAGCGTCCTGATGCGCGCCCGCTGCGATTCATCAGTAAGCGTGGTGCCGTCCGGCATGACGTAGCTGAAGCCCTTGCCCTTCCTTCGTCTGCGGATGCCAGGTTCGGTATCGCTGACATAGACGAGACCAAGTTCGGTGATGACTTCGGCATTCATGTTTTCTGAGACCTACTTGCTCCAGCGGCCGAACTGGAACCAGCGACGACGCTCGGCCTTTGTCGCGCCTTGCGGCGGTTCGGTCTGCCCCTTCGGTGCGAAGACTGCGACGCTCTGGGCATAAACCATCACCGGATTGTCCTCATCGTGCACTTTGAAGGAATCCGTCTCCGATCCCGTGTCGAGAACCCTCGACCACTCTTTCAGCCCATTCACAACAGGAAGATGGAGCTCGCAATCGCCACCTGCATTGAAGACGAGGAAGAGGTCGTCCATCTTCTCGGTATCCGGAGCATGCACGCTCCTCGAGACATAGACGCTAATCACCTGCAATCCGTCGTCATTCCAGGCGCCGTCATCCATGAAACTGCCGTCGGGCTTGTACCAGGCGATCTCGATGCGCCCGTCCTCGGCTGTCTCCCCGGTCAGGAACCGCTCCTGCCGCAACACGGGATGGGCCTTGCGGAAGGCGACGGCCTGCCGGCAGAAATCGAGGAAAGGATCGTCGAGCCCCGCCCAATCCGTCCAGCCGATCTCGTTGTCCTGGCAATAGGCGTTGTTGTTGCCGCCCTGGCTGTTGCCCACCTCATCGCCGGCAAGGATCATCGGAACGCCCTGGGAGAGCATCAGCGTCGCCATCATGTTACGGCGCCGCCGCGCCCGAAGCCTATTGATGTCTTCGTTATCAGTCACTCCTTCGGCACCCATATTGTCCGAATGATTGTCCGAATGTCCGTCCCTGTTTTCTTCGCCGTTCGCGTCATTGTGCTTGTCGTCGAAGGAAACCGTGTCCATCAACGTGAAGCCGTCATGGGCCGACAGCAGATTGATCGATGACGTCGCGCCGCGATCCGAGTGGTTGAACTGTACCGACGAGCCGGTGATGCGTTGCGAGATCTCCGAGACCATGCCGCCATCGCCCTTCCAAAAGCGACGCACGTCGTCACGAAACTTGTCGTTCCACTCGCGGAAGGGATGTGGAAAGCCGCCAACCTGATAACCGCCATCGCCCACGTCCCAGGGCTCGGCGATCAGCTTGACACCGGCAAGGATCGGATCCTGGCGAATGGCGCCGAAGAACAGGCCCTGCCGATCGAATTCCATATCTTGGCGGCCGAGCGTGCTGGCAAGGTCGAAACGGAAGCCGTCGATATGCATGACGCCGACCCAGTAGCGCAGGCTGTCGAGCACCATGCGCATCACCATGGGATTGGCGGCATTCAGCGTGTTTCCGGTCCCCGTGGTATCAAAGGTGTGGCGCGGATCGTCGGGAGAGAGAATGTAATAGCTCGCATTGTCGAGCCCGCGGAAGGACAGCGTCGGTCCTTTTTCGCTGCCTTCGGCGGTGTGGTTATAGACCACGTCCATGATGACTTCGATGCCGGCGGCATGGAACTTTTTCACCATGGTCTTGATTTCGGTGATCTTGTCGCCGGACATGTAACGCGATTGCGGTGCGAAGAAACCGAGTGTCTGATAGCCCCAATAGTTGCTGAGGTTGTTTTCCAGGAGATACCGATCATCGAGGAAATACTGGATCGGCAGCAGCTCGATCGCCGAGATGCCGAGCTTGACGAGATGGTCGATGATCGGATCGCTGCACATGCCGAGAAAAGTGCCGCGCAGCCGGTCAGGCACCTTCGGATGGGTCATCGTCAGGCCGCGCACATGTGCCTCGTAGATGATGGTGTCGGGCCAGGGGCGGCGGATCGCCTCTTCACCCGCCCAGTCGAAGTCCGGGTCCTGCACCACGCCCTTGACCGTGAAGGGCGCGCTGTCGCGCTCATCGAAGGTTAGATCGTCCTCGCCGATCTGATAACCGAACAGCGCATCATGCCATTTCAGTTCGCCCGTCACCTGCTTGGCGTAGGGATCGAGCAGAAGCTTATTCGGATTGAAGCGATGGCCGGCGTTGGGATCGTAGGGACCGTGCGCCCGATAACCATAAACAGTGCCCGGTCCGATGCCGGCAATATAGCCCGACCAGATGTCTCCTTCGCGTTTCGGCAGGGGCAGGCGGGCGATCTCATTCTTTCCGTCAGGCGAGAAGAGGCAGAGCTCCATCTGTTCCGCATGTGCGGAAAATACCGCGAAATGGGTGCCAGAACCCGTATACTCCGCCCCCAGCTCCGGCTTGAGGAAGTCGAGTTCCGAAAATGAAAAGCTCATGGTGCCCCGCTATGTCAAAAGACCAAGCGGGAAACGTGAGGGCGGTGCGAAAGTTCCGTCCTTGAGGGGAAAAGCAACCGATGTGGCTCGCCAAAAGGCGTCTTTAAGGCATCAGCTGCCCGCCATTGACCTCAATGATCTGGCCGGTGATGTAGCCCGATAAGGTTGGTGAAGCGAGAAAGAGATAGGCGCCGACGCAGTCCTCCGACGTGCCGACGAAACCCATCGGGATCGACTTGCGCTGCAGCTCCATCTGCTCGTCATTGGTATAACGCTCGTGGAAGGGTGTGGCGATAACACCCGGCGCCACCGCGTTGACGCGGATCCTGTCGGCGACGAATTCCTTGGCGTGACCGCGGGTGATCGTCGAGACGAAGCCCTTGGACGCCGCATAAAGGATCGCACCATTGCCGCCGCCATTGCGCGCGGCGATCGAGGTGGTGTTGATGATGAAGCCACCCTGCTTCTTCAGCCAGGGATGGGCCGCACGTGTTGCCGCCAGCACCGAGCGGGCGTTGAGGTCCATGACCGCGGCATAATGCGCGTCGGTATATTCCGAGGTGGGCTTGCGCCCCAGCATGCCGCCAGCATTGTTGATGAGGCCGTCGAGATGGCCGAAGGTCTTTGCCGTCTCGTCGACGACACGCTCGGTCTCGCCTTCCCTCGACACGTCGCCCTGAATCAGATGCACGGTGCCGCCAGCAGCCCGGATTTCCTCAGCAAGTTTTTCCGCCGGTTCGCGGCTGGCATTGTAGTGCACGCCGACCTTGGCCCCTTGAGCCGCGAAGGCGCGGGCGAGCGCCGCACCGATGCCGGTCGAGGCGCCGGTGATCAGCACGGCCTTGCCGGACAGGTCCGGCAACTTGATGGATGCGAGCGATTGCGCAAGTTCGACCATGGCGACGATTGCCTCCCGAAAAACCAAGGACATAGGTGATGAAACGAATAGGAGAAGTCTTATCAGGGTAAATCGACGAAGGGCAATGCACGAAAGAGCGAGATTCGCATGGTGTTTAATCCCGGCCAGCAGGATTGAGTTCCCGAGAGAGCTCGACAAGTGTCACGCCCCGGCCTGGCAATGTTTCCTTGTTATTGTCGATGTAAGCACCATAAACCTCAAGGAAAGACTGCACAGTATCATTGAAGAAGACTGCCGTTGTTTCCTTGGAGCAGAGTGACGCATTCACGCAAAGAGCAAGCCGGTTGAAGAAATAGACGACTTCCCTGACTTGCTCCTGGCGCGCAGGCTCCTGCGCAATCTGACGGTTTAAGGACTGCAACAGATTATCCATGGCATGCCCGCCTGTGTCAGCCCTCCTCTTGTCGCCGACCGGGATCGTCTCAAGGAACGTTGAATAAAACTGGCGAAGTTCGCCGTAGGCTTGCCGATAGCCTTGCGTTTCCCAGGTCTCGATGAGAGTGAGCGTATATTTCGTGCGATCCATCTCCTTCTTCTCGATGTACTCGAAAACCGCCCAGAAGATACCGCCTATCGCGCTGACGAAGGTCAAAACGGCAACGATGCTGCTCAGAAACGACCAGCCGGCTTCCGAAACATTTAAGAAAGAGAGCCCGACCCGCCGCTTGGATGATGGCTGGCTCATGGCTTGCAATTCTCCACCAGATCGAACCGCACCGACGGATCAATCGTACCTTCGTGCCCATCCAGCAATCGCTTGAGGCAAACAAGGCTTGCCTCATCGAAGATGTAGACCGATCGTAGCTCGCGCTGGTTCCGCGCGCTGGATTCGCTTCCGAGTGATAAAAGCCCAGGCATCCGATCCAGACCGCGACGTTCGCGCCCGTCATCGCCAGCACAGGCGGAGAGATCGACCTCCGTATTGCTCGTTTCCGAGCTTCGAGCAGTTGAAAGAAACTTTTCATAGTCCTGACGGAAGCAATTTGCCCGCACTCCATCCAGCTCGACGACCTCGTCACAGATGAGGCACGCAGCACCGGAGGCGGCAGGTGCGAGAAGCAGCATGGCAGCTGCTAGGATCGCAACCGTTCTATAGGCGTTGCGAAATCTAAAAAAGGGCATAGTCCCCCACCAGTCGGCTGTTGATGATCCAGGGTGTCTGCTTGCCGCCGCTCGCAGCGAAAACCAGCGTCTTGACGCCGCGATACAGTTCGGAGGCCTCGATGCGACCATTGTGGTTGTGGTCATAACGATCACGTTCTTTCCCGAGGACGGTAACGATCGCGTTGGTGAACAGGCCCCCCACCTCGCGGCGCCCGAGCGACTCCTGTCGCCCCTTCGCAGCGGCGAGAACGGTGAGATTGGATCTAAGGGCGGCGAGGCTGTTGGCGAGATCGTCGTTGGTGGTGAAAGACCCGGTCCCCGCGGCGCCGGAGTGGCAGGCGTCAAGAAGGATGGTGATGCGCGCTTCGGTCCTTTCGAACAGCGCCGCCAGCCGGTCGAAAGGCAAGGCTGTGTGTTCGAGATCCGTTGGATCGGTGGCCGAGGTCGCGAAAAAGAAACGCCCATTGCGGTCCTGCATGCCATGGCCGGCCAGAAACAGGACCGCGTGGTCCCCACGCGCCAGCCCGTCCAGCAGTCGCGCAGTCGCCTCCAGTATGGCCTCGGGTGTGGCACGCCTGTCCTTCGGCCCTACCTCGCCGCGGAACGGTGGCTCTTTGCCAAGCGGCTCGGTCAGCGTTCCGAGCACCGCGCCTGCATCGCGCAGAGGGTAGTTGAGCGAGCGCAGTCGCTCGTCCTCGTAAGTATTCACGCCGATGACGAGCGCGCGGGTGATCGCGCGGCGCGCAAGAGGCTCGCCGAGATCAGCGGATACCGGGAGGCTCGCCAGACCCGCAGAATTGAATCCGATGACGGACACCCAACGCGCGTCCTTAAGCCTCTCGAACGACACTGCATTTCCGACGGTGGCAGCATCAACCGTTTCGGTCAGGACACCGTCCTGAAAAACGGACATATGCACCGTCTCAGCCGGATCGAAGTGCAATACCGCTCTTACGCGACTGCCGTTTTCCTCGAGCGCGATCTCGCCTGTCAACGACGGCGGTACGCCCACCTCGGCGGCAGCCTCCGGCGTCTGCCCGCGATCAAGAACGGCGCGCGCCAGATCTGGGACCAGGCGCGCTGTGCCAAACCGGTCGAGACTATACTGTCCAACCCTACCGGGAAACTTCAGATCGATGAGGGTGGCGGCCTCGGCTGTCGCGTCGTAGTAATAGTCCTTGGTCCAGACCGCGATCTCGTCGTCGGCGATGCGCCCGGACAGGAGCGATTGCCTATCGTCCAGAATGGCGTGAATGTAGAAGTTGCCGTCAGAATTAAGTTGCACCGCATGGCGACGGTCTTTGGTCAACCAGGCATCGACGAGGAGGTCGCCATTCGGAAGATTCTCGCCGATCCAGAGGAATTTCTGTGTTGCGCGGTCACGCACAGTCATGACGCCGTTGCCGGGCGCATAGGTCAGCAGAAGGTCGTCATTGGCTTTGATACGAAAAGGGTGCTCGTACCACAGACGATGGGCATTGTTTTCGAAGAAAAATGCGCCTTCCGCCTGAAGTGACGCACTCGCCGCCGGCGCGGGGCGCGCGATATCCATGACGTAAAGGGCAGCATAGGGCCTGAGGCTCCCGAACGTCGCGCCCGCAACACACTCCGCACGTGCCACCCATACCGCCCCGCGAGACGTGCGGACCGTCGAGACCTCGACAACATCGCGAGGCGCTAACAGCGAACCCGTGCCCCCCGTGCTTGAGGATTCTCCGAGTAGAAGATGTTCACAGTCGGAGATGGGACCCTCGTCCCCGACGGGCAGAGCCCAGTCGAAGCGCCAGCCCGCACGCTCCGCCTCGCGGCGGAAGCGCCCCATCGCCTCTGCGGATCGTTTCAGCCGCTGGTCACGATCAAGCGCGTGAAGGGCGTTATTCTCACCTGCGGCGTAGGACTCGACGAGGCGCTCACCGTCGACCATTGGATCGAGCGCGACGCCGAGGCGCAAGAGTTGTTCGGGCAAGGCAGCGGCGAGAGGTGTGTCGTTGCCGGCTCTGGTGGAGCCTTGGTCGTTCGATGCCACGGCCGCATCGATCATGACTGCCTGAAGCTCAATTTTGCCCAGTGTGCGCGACAGGCTTTCCGTAAAATCGCGTGGGCGGCGGCTATCGGCGTCCGCGACCTCCCAGTCTTCCCAGGTACTGGTCGTCCTGAAGCCGCCGGCAACATCGAATTCCCGAGCGACACTGACGGGCGACACCATGCCAAGCGACCAGAACATATGAAAATGAAGGGGAACCGTCTCGCCACCTTGAGAACTATAAGCGCCGGAAGAATTCGCGATCGAGGCGTAATCAGGGTTCTGGAGCGCACCAACGCGGTAGCCGGCGCCACCCCAAATGGCGTAGGCGGCATTCTCCAGATCGATCGCCACGCGCGTTTGACCGCGTTCCGCCGTGCAGCAAGACGGCCCGGTAATCTGTTCACGTATGCGCAAATGGTCGCCGAAGGTGGAGGAAAAATTCACCTCTGCCCAAGGCGCGAGCGTGGTGAAGACGACACTGTCACCGAGCGCCCAGCGAAGGTCGCCGGCATCCGCCGTCGCGGCCGTATGCCCATCGACCATGTCGACGATGTCGAGCCGGCCATTATGCTCAACGCCGATGAAGCGGTGGGTCGGCGAGATCTGCAGGTGTGTGCCTGCCCGCTCGACGATCTCCGTCCCGCTTGCCGCATCCAGCAGAAGAAAGCGGGTATCGTTGAGGAGGATGCGACGGGAGAATTTAGGGATGTCGATGCTATGTGTGAACGCCGCGCGGCCCTCGGCGGTGTTGAGGACGATCTCGGCGGGGGCCGGTGCGATTTCGAGCCGCTCTGACGCTTCCTTCAGAACGATCTCCTCCTCGCAGGCGCGCAGATAAGCCACCAATGAGACGGATAGATTCAAAGGCCCCGCTTGCAGCGGAATGGTTGAAACTGAACCACTCGCCGCGGCGCCACGCGTCGCCAGAGCGACCATGGCGCGTGTCCTGCCGAGACCGGTTTTGATCGCGAACGGATTGGGCGCGGCAGGACCCAACGCTACATGCCCCTTACCTTTAAAACGGACGGGCTGTTCTGCTTTGACCACGAACCAAACCGGTATGCGATCTTCGAGCGTGTTGCCCGACCACTCGATCGCAAAGCTGTTTCCGGCGCGCAGCGGTCCCTGCTTTGGGAGTGCCCATTGGAATTTTTCGGCCAGACGCCGGAGCGTCTCCTTCTCCTCGTCGCATGACCCGCCGAGCCTGCGAGCGGCTTGTTTCACGCGGGCCTGGAAGCCCTCCAGTGTCTCGCCCTCGTGCCACCCGACCGCTCCATCGACGATCGGTCCCGGTCCACGGGTGGGTGGAGGTGCTAAACTCGCCTTCCGGCCATCGAAAACGCCGCTCCTTGCGGCTGCGTGGGGTTTGGGCGAGCCCTTTTCGGACTTCAGGAAACATGCCCCGCCGCTCGGGTTGAACGTATAGGCCTGGCACATGTCGGTTTCCGAGCAGATCGCGATACAGCCGCCTTCCGTCAGGCCACGCAGAAGCGGATCGGCCAGCCCATGTCGAATGTCATTGCCGGCAAGATCCGTGTTCGGCTGCGAGGTCCACGTTCCTTCGGACATCGTGACCTCGGCCAGCTCGTCGGCAAGGCGGGAGAACCGTCCAGGGAAGGGATCCTGGCCGCTACGGAGTCTGGCGAGGAGGGTAGCACATGCCTTTCCAACCCGGTCGTATTCGGGGCCGAATTGCGCGAGACCGAAGGACATCGACCATGTCCCCAACTTGAGGTTCAACGATCGCCCGGAGGAAAGGCGGGCGATGAGCGCTGCATCACGACCGGCATCGAGGACCGGTCTTTTGCGGATGCCATCGAGAGGAAGCATTGCCTCAGGGCCTCGATCCACCGTCAGACCCGCGCTAGAGACCGACGGTGTCGAGTAGCCCGCCACCTCTTCTAAATCAAGGACCACACCGACTTCGGCATCGCAGGCAAGACGAAGGCAGACTTTGCTGTAGCCGGTGGACGCGCAGATTTTGCTGCCGATCCCCGTGTCGTCCGGCTGCCACGGCGGCAAGGCCGCATTGCCGACAACCGGGCCTGTCCCATGGGAGAGCTCCTCCTCCATGTTGACGGCATGTGCCTCGCGGATCGATGCCGGCGCTTCCCAGCTCCGATCCGCCGCCCAGGCCGCCATCGCAGCCATGGTCGCTTGGTCTGCCTGCCCATTCACCGGCTCCGAATAGTAGCCGAGCCGTGAGAGGGCCGTTTGAACGCGACGAACAGTCCCATCTTCTGGACCAGAGCCTGGACGATCCTGTTCTGCAACCTGTCCCTGCGCGCGTTCAGCTTCCAGGGAATTGAGATGCGCGACACGGAGGGTTGTTGGAGCCTCCCATCCCCGATCGCGTGCCCACGCTGCTACCGAACTCCACGTGTCAGGCCCGGCATCTCCGTCGATCGGACCGTGATAGTAACCGAGTGCTTCCAGAGCACGCTGCAGGCGTTGCACTTGCGTTCCTGTCAGCTGTGACCGAAAAGTCGGCATCGGTTTAGACGTTAGGCGACCAGCCTCGGGCGGCGCAGCATCACGTGTGACGCCGTCGGTCAAGCTCCTGATGATGTCGAGTGGAGACTGCGACAGAGCCGGCTGCGACAGCAACATGATACATGCCAGAGCAATCCCCATTACCCTCATTGCTGCAGCATGGCCCCCAGCCAAAAGTTAATAAAGAGTATACTGCCGAAGAACTGAGGGTTCCTCAAGTGAATATTTCAGGACTGGTGCGTCTTACCCGTTACCGCCCTAGCAGAGCGCGTCGCCGCAGCGTCCACTACTACACGAATACGAGCTCGGCTTTCGCCGGCATCAAGTTATTCCTTGCCTTTGAACACTTTGTTCTTTCGGCATCCAGAATGGCGCTCGATGCCAGCGGATGTGAATGATCGCAGTCCGGCTGGTCCTCGTCCATTTGTTACGGTGGAGGCGAATGTGCCGCCTGCGGTGTTGGCGATTTGGCGGCAAGAATCGCGACGATGCGAAAACCTTGAGTGGGCGTTCGCCGACGTCCACTCTCGATATCGCCTGTGAGGATTGGCAAGGCGCTCGTTATGGCGCCACGCCGAAGGCCGGCTGTGGTTTCTGGCGGGCGAGAGGCGGGAATGCCAGCGCTATCGCCGCGGCCCCCAGCCCGACCATCGCGGAGCCGATGAACAGCCAGGAATAATTGGCGAAAGTGTCGAATATCCAGCCGCCGATCAGAGGGCCGAACGCCATGCCGAGGCTGGAGAGCATCGTCGCTGCGCCCAAGACGGTACCGATGATGCGCTGGCCGAAATATTCCCGCGCCAGCACCGCATAAAGCGGCATCACGCCGCCATAGGCGCTGCCGAAGACGATGGCGAGCGCGTAGAATTCGCCGAGCCGGCTGACGAAGAGATAGGTCGCGAGCGCTGCCGCTTGCACCAGCAGGCCGGCGACCAGCACCGGCTTCACGCCGATCCTGTCGGCAAGGCTGCCATAGAGCAGCCGGCCGCCCAACCCCGCCAGACCCTCGACGCTGTAGATGCTGACGGCCGCCATAGGTGCCACGCCGCAGATCGTCGCATAGCTCACCATGTGGAAGATCGGACCGGAATGCGCCGCACAGCAGGCAAAGAAGGTCAGGCCAAGCACGATGAATTGCGGCGATCGGAAGACTTTCGACAGTTGCGGCCGGGCGCCGTCGGCCGCGAACGCGGTTCCGGTATCGGTGGTCTCGGCAGGTGGGCGCCTGACCAGCAGCGCGGCCGGCACCAGCAGCACCCAGGCGGCAACACCGATGATCAGCATTGCCGGCCGCCATTCATAGGCCGAGATCAGCCAACGCGCGAAGGGTGAGATGGTCATCGGCGCAACGCCCATGCCGGCGGAGACGAGCGACACCGCAAGGCCGCGGTTTTCGTCGAACCAGGCGGTCGTCGCCGCGATCATCGGCGCGAAGAACGTGCTGGCCGCGAGTCCGACAAGGATGCCGTAGGTCAGCTGGAACTGCAGCAGGGTTTCGGCCCGGCTCGCCAGCACCAGCGCCAGGCCGAGCAGAACGGAGCCTATCAGCACGACCACGCGCGGGCCGAAGCGGTCGCTTGCCGCCCCCCAGAAGAAGCCGCCGAAACCCATGACGATGAAGTTCAGCGTCATCGCGCTCGCGATACCGACACGCGACCAGCCGGTCGCCGTTGCAATCGGCTCCTGAAAGATCGCCAACGAGAACATCGCGCCGAGCGCAACGCATGTCATCAATGCGCCCGCAGCGACGATGACCCAACGATAGGAAACACCCATGGCTTCATAACCTCCATGCCGACAGAGTGACCGCGACGCATGCGGCAAACCTACCGCACTTTACGCCTGCGATCTCAAGACGTTTGGGCCGCGGCGGATTCGACAGCGCATTCACATCTTTTTTAAGTGTCAAACCGGCAATGGCCCTATCGGCGCAGCGGCCCTCATCTGCAGCTAGTCCAACCCCAGTCTCTGAAACAGCTCGGCCGGCGCGCCGTACTGCTCGATGACTTGCCGCATCAGATGCGACATTCGTCCCCGCTCTTCGGGCCGGTCGTGCCAGAGGTCGCGCTTTTGCCTTGGATCATTGCGTCGATCGTATAGCAGCGGCTGGCTGTCCAGGTTCCGCCGGTCTCCGGGGCGGTCGGGGGTGATGGGAATTTTCCATTGCGGCATGTCGATACCGGGAATGTAGTGTCCATGATCGACCGGCTTGTCCTGCGGCTCGATGGTGGTGGGCACCATGGTCGAGTAGGCGTAAAGCGGTTTCTCGCGATCTGGCGGCTGGATCAGCGTCCATTCGCCATCGGTGCAGCAGATGCCTTGCCCGAATGTCCCGTAAATGACGGCGTTCCGCGCGTTGCTGGTATCTCCCTTGAGAAGCGGCAGAAATGAATGCGAGTGCGTCTGTCGCGGCGGCTCGACGCCGGCGATCGCCAGGATCGACGCGAAGAGGTCGACGGTCGACGTCAGATTTTGAATCGCGCCGCCATTGGCTTGGAAGCCGGGGTGCCAGACGAGCAGCGGAATGTTCGCGTGGCTGTCGAAATGCGGGAATTGCTTGCCATAGCCGCCGCGTTCGCCGAGATCATGTCCGTGATCGGTAGTGACGATAATGGCCGTGTCGTCCCAGAGCTGGAGTTCGTCCAGGGTGGTGAACAGCTTGCCCAGCCACCGGTCCGTCATCGTCAGCTTGGCGCCATATTGGGAGCGAACGAAAGCCAGTTCCTCGGGGCTCGCCTGGCTCATGAACTCCGCCTGGCGTGCCGCATCCTGATAGGGCGGCCACAGCGTGAAGCGGTCGCGTGCCGCGCCGTCGCCGTACATCGATGCATAGGGCTCCGGCACATCGAAGGGCTCATGCACGTCGAAGGACTCGACCTGCAGGAAGAACGGCTTTCCGGTCTTCGGCTTGGCGAGCCATTCGCTGGCCGATGTCATCACCTTGGCGGGAAAGAAATCGGCCTCGTCGTTGAAGTTCGCGACATTGGAGAAGTAGCGGTGACCATAGCCCGGTCGCCACTTCTCGATATTGTGCGCCCATTGCGGCAGATCCGCCTCCGGCACGAGCGGTTGCCAGAAATCCAACTCGTGCCCTCGAATGAATTCCGCACCCTGGAAGCTCTGGATGTAGCCGTTCGCCGACTCCTCCCAGTAGTGATAGTGATCGGTGACGATCGCGGTTGTGTAACCCGCACTCTCCAGAAGTTTCGGCAGACGAAGGTCGAAGGGTTCGAGCGGTCCCCAAGGACGCCATTGCATGCCGCTGAAGCCGGCAAAAATCTCACGCCGCGCCGGCATGCAGGGCAGGCTGCCAACGAAGTGATTGTCGAAACGCCAGGCCTTTTGGGCGAAAGACTGGAGGTTCGGCGTCGCGAACTCGGTTCCGCCATAGGCCGAAAGAGCATTGCGGTTAACGCTGTCGATAAGCACGAGGATGATGTTCATGGGAGGACCTTCGATGTTCGTTCGAGGCGTTCACACCGCTACAGCTTCACTGCACCGGCCGCGAGATCGGAGACGAGCTTTCGCTGAAGCAGCATGAAAAGGACAAGCGTGGGCAGCGTCGAAATCACCGATGCCGTCATCACCAGATTCCATTGGGTGGTGTATTCGCCGAAAAAGCCGGCAAGCCCGACCGGCACGGTTTTGTTTTCGTCCGCTGTCATCAGTGTCAGGGCAAACAGAAATTCATCCCACGCCGACACGAAGGCGTTGACCGCGACCGTCACCACACCCGGCCAAGCGATCGGCAGAATGACCTTGAAGATGATCTGGATCGTCGAAGCGCCGTCGAGCTTGGCTGCCTCATCGAGATCCTGGGGAATTGTGTCGAGATAGCCGAGAAGCAGATAGATGGCGAATGGCAGGTTCATCGCCGTATAGGACAGAACCAGGCTCAGCGGATTGTTGATCAAGCCCACGGCGAAAAACATCGAGTAAAGCGGTGTGATCAGGATCACGTAGGGAAACAGCTGCGTGCAGATCACCAGGATCAGCAGTAGGCCGCGGCCGCGGAAATCGCGGTTGCGCGAAAAGCCATAGGCGGTGATCAGCGAGATGGTAACGGCCGCAACAGTCGAGATCGTGCAGACGACGAGGCTGTTTCTGAGGTAGTTCGGGAACGGCGAATTCTGAAGGAGGGTGTAGTAGTTTTCCAGGGTGACGCTGGTGAACAGCTGAAAGGTCCGGGTGAAGATTTCCTTGTCCGGGCGGAAGGAAATCAGCACCACCCAAATGAAGGGGAACGCCAAAATCAGCAGCAGGCCGAGACCCAGAATGACGGTGATCAGGTCCCTGGCGAACCTGATATGACGCGCTCGATGCGTCATTGAAACATTCATGGCGACGCTCCCCGTTTCCTGCGGGAGAGAACCCCGAGGTAGATGAGCGCGAAGGCGAACATCATCAGGCTCATGAGAACGCCGATGGCGGCACCCTCGCCGACGCGATAGTCGACAAACGAGACCGTATACATCTTCGTTGCCAGAACCTGTGTGTAGTCGCCCGGCCCTCCTCGGGTGGCGAGCCAGACATAGACGAAATTGTTGAAGGTCCAGATCGTCGTCAGCAGCGCGACGACCGCGATCACCGGCTTCAGCATCGGCAGGATGATGCGCAAATGGATCTGAAACTCCGACGCGCCGTCGATGCGGGCGGCCTCCCTGAGTTCCCTCGGAATCGACTGCAGCGCCGCGAGGAAGGTGATGATGACGAAAGGGAGCTCGCGCCAGATCAACATGGTTTCGACCGCGCCCCAGACCGTCGACGTCCTGGAAAGGAACGGAATTCCCCTGTCGATGAGCCCAGTCGACAGGAGAAACTGGTTGACCGCGCCATAGCGCGGGTCAAGCAGCCACTTCCATGCGGCGACGGCGACGACCGGCGGCGTTACGAATGGAACAAGGACCAGCGACCGGACGAGCCAGCCGATGCGCCACCTGGCGAAGACCTCGGCGTTGAGAAGGATCGCCAGCGCAAGTCCGAGTGCCAATCGAATGACGACCGTCACGAATGTCAGCAGGAAAGCCGTGTTGAACAACGCGCCGGCAATTCCTTCATCCTTGAGGACGGTGGCGAAGTTGGCAAAACCGACCCACCGACCCTCCTTTCCCAGATCGAAAAGGCTGAGGTCCTGAAAGCTGAGCGCGATATTGTAGAATGCCGGGCCGGCGAAAAAGATTGCCAGGATGAGCATCGCCGGCATGACCAGGCCGTAAGGCTCGAAATGCCAACTCCGGAATGATCCTCGTCTTTCGGCGCGCTTGGCCAGCGCGCCGTCCGGGTTTGCGGAAACAGACATGGTCAGCCCTTGCCGCGGGCGAGCAAGTCGTTGAGCTCCTTGATGATGACATCCGCAGCCTCATCGGGATTGCGCTGCCCGGAGAACACGGCGCCAAACTCACGATTGATGAGGGCTGTCATGCTCGACACCTTGATCGGGGACGAGATGTAGCGCTCGAAGGTCTGCGCCAACGGAAGCATCGTCACATAGCCCTGCTCGGCCGGTGGAAACTGGAGCTGTGAAAGCAGCGACTTCTGCGAGGGATACTGGTTATAGGTTTTGAAGGTCTCGGGGCCGACCAGATATTTGACGAACTCCCAGGCCTCCTTCTGATGCTTGGTGTTGGGATTGATGCCCAGCGCACGTCCGCCAAGATGGGAGATGCGCTTTTCCGTCCCTTTCGGGATCGGTGCCGTCAGCAGCGGCTTGTCCGATTGTTTCTGGGCGGCCCTGAAGGTTTGCGGCGGAAAGAAAGTGATTGCACAATCGCCTCGTCCGAGCCCGCCGATCAGCTCCGGATCGCCCCACGCATTCACGGTGATGAGGTTTTCGGGCGCGGTTCCGTCCACGAAAAACTGGTTGAAATAGTTCATCGCCGCCGCCAGTTGCTCCGGCGTCACCGACACCTTCCATTTCCCCGGGCTCTCCTCCGTGACCAGGGTCGAGCCGTTGCTCCAGAGGTAATAATTCACAAGCGTCCACATGCCGCTGTCGGGTGCGCTGCCTGCGGGGAAGCAGAAACCGTATTGTTCAGTTTCGCCACCTTCGGTGGTCAATCTCTTGGCAGCTGCCGCAAGATCGTCCCAGCTATCCGGAAAGCTTGAGACACCTGTTGCCTGCAGGAGATCCGGGCGATAGGCCATTGAGAATGTATCTGCCGTCCATGGCAGGCCGAAGATTTTGCCGTCGAGGGTGGCGAGGTCGAGAGCCAGAAAATCGTCGGTGCCGGCTCCCGGCGCATTCGATTGGATGAGAGGACTAAGATCGAGAAGCAGCTTCGATCGCGCCAGATCACGCGTCCACACGAAAGCCAGCTGCTGAACATCCGGTCCCGCACCGGCGGGAATTTCGCGCGCCAACTGGGCAAGCGTATCGCCGCCCGACATCGTCTCCAATTTGACCTGCACATCAGGATGACCGGAGTTCCAGGCGTCGACGGCGGCAATCAGGCCTTGAATTTCGGTCGGGGGATCGAATTGACGGAACGTCAGCTGGACCTTTTCCTGCGCTGCCGATGGAACGATCGCAAAGATCATCGACACCGCCGTCGTCGCGGCGAAAATCAACGGCCGGCCTATGCCATTTTTAAACATCGGTTCCTCCTCCTTCTATCCCCATCCCGCGCCCCGATTTCCTTGTCGAAGGCTTATTCTTGTGTAGAGCGCCCGTCGAGAACGTGCTCATGAGCGCGAAATTCCCTTCCATTGGGGGCTTTCGCAGCACTTGGCACGCTCGAATTAATCTACTATTGTTGTGTACAATGTGGCGCAGATGGCGCTGAGGTCAAATGCAAACATGCTATATGTTATGCGTATTTCGCATAGGGAGAGAGACGAATGCGGGAGCTACGCCAATTCGTCGAAGTGGCAAACCAGCGATCGATCTCGCGTGCCGCCAAGAAGCTGAATATTTCGCAGCCGGCGCTTTCCCGCGCCATCCGCCAACTCGAAGACAGCTACGGTGTTCCGCTGTTCAACAGGACCGGAGCCGGCGTCGAATTGAGCGTTTACGGTTCAGCCCTTTACAGCCGGGCGGTGCGGATACTGCCGGCGCTCGATGAAGCGAAAGAAGAGATCGAACATCTTCAGGGCCGCGCCAAGGCCGTTATTCGCATAGCCACCGGCGACCTTTGGGGGCTCGTCATATTGCCGGGGATCATAAGAGCCTTCAGCCGGACGCATCCGGGTGTCGTCGTCCACGTCGAGATAGCCGATGACGGCACACGTTTCGAAGGGATGCGGCACGGCGTCTACGATCTCGTCTTCGGAACGCTGTCCTACAAATATGAAGCCGTCATGCAGGTCGAGTTCGAAACGCTGGCAAGACAGGCGACCTACATCTATTGCAACAAGGATCACCATTTGGCCAAAGCGGCGACGGTCACCCTCGATGATCTTCTGCGTCAGCGCTGGATCAGCCCCGGCTACGGAGACGATGAAGGACCTGGTCAACTCGAGCGTCAGACCCGGGACTTTGCCGTACGTGTGGACTCCATGCTGCAGGCTCTCTTGATCATGCAGGGTTCGCCGCTGGTAATGGCCGCCTCCAGCGGTTTCGAGAAATTATTCGATGGGTTCGGGATCAGACCCGTGATGTTCCAGGACCACGGCCGGGTACAGGAATCGGGTGCGATCTATTTTCCGCGCGCACTCGAAAAATCTCCGGTCCGCGATTTCCTGCGCTTGGTGCGTGGTTCGATGCCGTTGTTGGCGTTGCCTGAATTCTCGCTCACCGAAACTGCATGATCAAAGCGTGCGAAACATCACCAATGCGTCGACGTAACCCTCGGTGGGATGAAGGAAAACACCAGGAAGCCGGCCGACGGTATCGAAGCCCAGAGATTGCCACAGCGCCACCGCGCGTTCGTTGCTGCTGACGACGAAATTGAACTGCATCGCCCGAAAGCCCCGCGAGCGGGCATGCTCCAGGGAATGCTCATGCATCAGCCGGGCGACGCCACGGCCGCTGGCCGCGGCATCGGTCATGTAGCCGCAATTGCAGACATGCCGTCCGCCGCCTGCCTGATTGGCCTTGATGTAATAGGTGCCGAGGATCACGCCGTCCTCTTCGGCGACGAAGGTCTCGCGGTCCGGTCCCATCCAGTAGGCCAGCGCATCGGCTTCGCTCAGATCGCGATCAAGCGCATAGGTTTCACCGGCGCGGATCGTCGGACCGATGATCCTCCAGATGGCGCTTCGATGGTTCTTGTCTGCGGGTCGGATCAGCATGCCCGATCTCTAACCAAACCGGGCGCCCCGCGCAACGGGTCGGCAGCGTCCGGCAATAGCTGGAAGCGTCCCGACCTCAAATTCTTTCAAGAGCTATCGCAATCCCCTGCCCGACGCCGATGCACATGGTCGACAGCGAGTGTTTCCCGCCGGTCTCCAGAAGCTCGAGTGCCGCCGTGCCGGTGATGCGTGCACCCGACATGCCAAGCGGATGGCCGAGCGCGATCGCGCCGCCATTGCGGTTTACGCGTGCGTCATCATCGGCAATCCCGAGCGCGCGCAGCACCGCCAGCCCTTGGCTGGCAAAGGCCTCGTTGAGTTCGATCACGTCGAACTGCTCGGCGGTCATGCCGAGCCGTGCCATCAGCTTGCGCGAGGCCGGGATCGGCCCGACACCCATCACCCTTGGCGGAACCGCGGCAGCCGCGCCGCCGAGAATGCGGGCGATCGGCGTCAGGCCGTATTTCCGCGCCGCCGCTTCGGAAGCGACGATCAGTGCGGCCGCCCCGTCATTGACGCCGGAGGCATTGCCTGCTGTCACCGTGCCGCCTTCCTTCTTGAAAGGTGTGGCGAGTTTCGCCAGTGTTTCGATCGTCGTCGCGCGCGGATGCTCGTCCTTGTCGACGATAACAGCATCGCCCTTGCGCTGCGGGATGATCACCGCAGTGATCTCCTTCGCCAGGCGTCCGTTTGCCTGGGCGGCGGCGGCCTTCGCCTGGCTTCGCACGGCAAACGCATCCTGGTCTTCGCGGCTGACATGATAGTCTTCGGCAACATTCTCGCCGGTCTCCGGCATGGAATCGACGCCGTATTGCTTCTTCATCAGCGGGTTGACGAAGCGCCAGCCGATCGTCGTGTCGTGGATTTCAGCGGCGCGTGAAAAGGCCGTCTCGGCCTTCGGCATGACGAAGGGCGCGCGCGACATGCTTTCGACGCCACCCGCGACCATCAGCTCGGCCTCGCCGGAGCGGATGGCGCGTGCGGCCGTGATCACCGCATCCATGCCCGAGCCGCAGAGCCGGTTGATCGTCGTGCCGGGTACCGCGATCGGCAGGCCGGCCAGCAGCGCCGACATGCGCGCGACATTGCGGTTGTCCTCGCCCGCCTGGTTGGCGCAGCCGAAGATGACGTCATCGACAGCGTCCCAATCGACGGCGGCATTTCGTTGCATCAGCGCCTTCAGCGGAATTGCGCCGAGATCGTCGGCCCGCACCTGGGATAGCGAGCCGGCGAAGCGGCCGATCGGCGTTCTGACATAGTCGCAGATAAAGGCTTCGGTCATGGCTTTTCCTCAGAGTTTGGGGACAACAAGGTCGGCAACCGGGCCCTCGACATGCAGCGGCGCGCCGGTCATCGCCTGCAATTCCTCCTGCGACATCGCGGCCAGCTTCTCGCGCAGGACGAAACGTCCCTTGACGATGTCGATGACGGCATGGCTGGTATAAACGCGGGTGATGCAGGCGACGCCGGTCAGCGGGAAGGTGCATTTCTCCACCAGCTTGGGCTCGCCTGTCTTGGTGACGTGCTCGGTGATGACGCAGACCTGCTTGGCGCCGTGCACCAGGTCCATGGCGCCGCCGACGGCCGGCACGCCCTTGCTGCCAACCCGCCAGTTCGCAAGGTCGCCGCTCTGGGCAACCTGATAGGCGCCGAGGATCGCGACGTCGAGATGGCCGCCGCGCACCATGGCGAAGCTGTCGGCGTGATGGAAGAAGGCAGCACCCGGCTTCAGCGTCACCGCTTTCTTGCCGGCGTTGATCAGGTCCCAGTCCTCTTCCCCTGCCGCCGGCGGCTCGCCGAAATTCAGGATGCCGTTTTCGGTGTGGAAGATCGCCTGACGGCCGGGCGGCTGATAGCGGGCGACCATTTCGGGAAAACCGATTCCGAGGTTCACATAGGCGCCGTCGGCAATGTCCTGCGCGGCGCGCCAGGCGATCTGCGCATTGGAAAGCTTGATGTCTTCCCGGGTGTTGATGGGGCTGATATCGATGGTCATACGTAGGCCACTCCGGCTCGAATGAGCTCTTCTTCCTGCTGGGGATTGGGGACAGCGACGACGCGGTCGACGAAGATGCCTGGCGTCACCACCTGCTCGGGATCGATGCCGCCGGCCGGTACGATGGATGAGACCTGGACGATGGTCTTCGCCGCCGCCATGCACATCAGCGGATTGAAGTTGCGGCCGGCCTTGTTGTAGGTGAGATTGCCCTGAATATCGCCGATCGCAGCCTTCACGATCGCGAAGTCGGCCTTCAGCCAGCGCTCCTGCACATAATGGCGGCCGTCGAATTCGGCAATGACCTTGCCCTCGGCAAGCTCGGTGCCATAGGCGGTCGGCGTGTAGAAAGCCGGGATGCCGGCCCCGCCGGCGCGGATGCGCTCGGCCAGCGTTCCCTGCGGCACCAGTTCGAGCTCGATTTCGCCGGCCAGATATTTATCCGTGAAGGCGCGAGGGTCCGACGAACGCGGGAAAGAGCAGATCATCTTTCTGACCATGCCGGCATCGATCATCGCAGCGATGCCGATGCGCCCGTTGCCGGCATTGTTGTTGATCACGGTGAGGTTTTTGGAGCCCTTGTCGATCAAGGCGTGAATAAGCTCGATCGGCGCGCCCGAGCCACCAAAACCACCGATCATGACGGTCGCGCCATCCCCGATCTCAGAGACGGCTTCCGCCGTGCTCCCGACTGTCTTGTCCATGCGGGATCTCTCCTTGGCTAGATGCGGCCGGGAAGCTGATCCCGTCCTCCAGCGTCAGGCATAAGGCGCGGCGGACTGGACGGCAAGAAATTTGTGCGTTATTTGATTTTTGTTCATATATCGCACACAGAATAGACTGGCCTTTAAGTCCCAGATCAAGATTGACAGATATGCTGTTTGTTGTGCCGCTAGGATCGGAAAGGATTGAGGCTCATCTCGGCCTCAATCCGAGCATTGCTATCGATTCAATCACGAAGCCGTTGCGGCGCCAGCGATTGCGTCTGCGCATAGGCAAGCGGCGAACGGTTGCCAGGCAGGTTTTCGTCAAGGATCAGCGTTTTGATGTCGTCGGAGCGGACGTCGAGCGCGATCACTCGTTCGAGCTTGTCCAATGACCAGACGGAATAGCCGAGCGCCCGCGAATAGCCGCAATCGCATCCGCAGTCGTCGCGGGATATCTCTGTGGCCTTGACCGGGAGATACATGATCCGCGGCTTCGGCAGCTTGTAGCAATGACCCTCATAAGCATAACCATAGATCACGCCGATGCTGACCATCTGGACCTTGCCAGGATCGATCAGAATGTAACAGTTGCCCACCTTGAGCTTGATTTTGTCCGAACCGCTATCCTCGGTTGGCTTTACTTGAGCCCCTTGAGACGGATGAGCGTCTGTGCCGGGCTGACAAAATTCATTTCGCCCATAGAGACGGACCTCGCTGGGATTGAATGGCACTTTACCTGTTCCAATGAACGGAGTCTCAGAGCAGCAACTCATTTCCCCTCTCCTTTTCTGGCTCACCTCGAGCCGATAATTTCACGCCATGCAAAGTTTTCCTCTAATTGTGCGGCAGTCGATACATCCGCCGCCGAGATGATAGCCCGCGCGGCGTCCCTAAGCCGCATCGTGTCTGGATCCAAGCTATGAAGTGCTCCGCCGATCGCCCTTCCCACTGAATCCCTTGCCTTGGTCAGGGCCAGCTTGAAGAAGAGCGGTCGGTCCCGAAAGGCCGCCGCCGTCGATTGCCGGAACCAATCTAACTCATCCAGCGTCAGATCGCGAAGATCGACGGAGAGAAGACGGTGATCGGCGCAGCCGCTGGCAATCAACTCCCGGTGGTAGAGTTCAACGATCGCATCGAAGATCGCACCGAGGAAGGGCAAGGATCGGTCATGAACCTCGCTTGTGACTTCCGACATGCGCCGGAAGTTGGTCGCAAGGCGGATCTGCGTCTCCGGGCTTGTCTCGGCAAAGCGGTTGAGCTCGTTATAGAGAAGGAGGTTCCCCTTTGTCCTGCGCAGCAGGCGGTCGATGGCAGAATCGAAATGCAGGAACGAGATCAAGGATATGCTGTCCGACATGGCTTCGGAGAATGGAAAGAAATCTGCCTCACGAGAAAGAGTATTGGGAAGCCCCGTTTGCGAGAGCGTGATGAGATGACCGATCTCATGAGCGATCGTGTCGAAATTCAGCGCATAGGGAGATTGCTCGTCACCCACTTCCGAGTAACCGAGTTCGATGAAACCAAAGCCCGCTTGCGCGTTCTTCCACCGAACAAGGGGGACAATTTCAAGCCGCGGATAGAAATCAGAGAAGAACCAATGCATTGGTCGTGCGAGATAATTGCGCCAGACATCAAGAACGAAATGAATGCAAGCAAAGGCATGGGCGCCCAGGTAATCCCGCGATCTCGGGTCGAGGCTATCAAAGTGGCGATCCGGGCCTGACCGAACCGGCCGTCGTTGGGGACCACGGTATGGAGGTAAACCACCAAAACGATAAGGCTCCTTGTCGAACAGCGGATCCGCGACATACATCGACATGTCGCTAGGTCCATCACCGATCTCGTCAGGCAATATCGACAGCAAGACGCGATCTGGCTGCTCATATCCAAAGATAAAGGGCGGCTGAGGAAATATCCAGAATCGAGTCCCAAGACTGGGCTCAGACTTTCTAAGTGATATGTCAGGAGACAATTCCATAGCTCAACTACTCAGTTAGATGAGTTATATGGCAACAACTTAAATTAGTACTTGCTAATTAAATTGATGTCAATAGATCCAGCTTCAAGATCGCGCAGGAAGGTATTGGTTGCCGTAAAAGACAACCTCGCAGGCTTGTACTTCGACAAGCCTGGCGCCAACCGTAGGGCAAGGCGCGCATCGTCTTTCTTCTGTGCGATCAAATGGCTGCGTAGCAAGACCGATCTTTCCGCTGGCAATTGCGCTGCGGCGAGCACCTTTCGAACGGACCGCTCACGAAAATTAAGCCGTCGAGCTGCGGCGATACCTGCATCCATTTCGGATTTCGCAATCAGGCCACGTCGAAAGAGCGCGGTAAAACTGCGCTGCAGGTCCACCAGTGCTTCGGTCAAAGCAGTGAAGCCGAGTTCCGCGGGGCCGCATTCGACCGCGACTGCATCTTCCGCTGTCAGCGGCCAACGCCTGTACCATCGATAGATGAGACCGACACCGATCATTCCGAATGGATGCAGTTCGGCGGCCCGGAGCGCGCCCATGCTTGCAGCCCCGATCATCACGATACCCTGGGATAGCGCCCAGAGAATTTCCTTGTGACGCACAGCCGGCCTGTCCTCGAAAAGACCATCGATCAAGACCATCGCTTTCGGGCGAAATGCGTGAGCGGCAAGAATGATGTCTCCCTGCGAAACGGGCTGCAGGTAGATGGCGTCAAGAGTGCGTTGCGCGTCCGGCAAGCGGAGGGTCGGACCGAGAAAAACGAGTATTGGACCGTCCGCTTTCTGATCCATCCCGGACCCTCACCGCTCGACTGTAAAAGGGCGCATGCCCGCAAGTACCGTTCGCACGCAATGAATGTGCGGATTGTTCTCGGACGCGACTGGAACGGCGAGAACGGGGCCTAGACCGGCAGAAATGATCCTTTCCACGAGATCGGCAAGGCCGGCAACCGCGGGCAAAACGCCCACAAAATCGATCGATGGAGCACATTCACCAAGAATGAGATCGCGGGCATCGGCAAGCATAGCGCTGCTTGGTCTCGCATAGTGTTTCCGCGTCTGGTCGTCTCGCGCGCCGGATATTGCTCCGGCTCGGGCGGCCAGCGCTTCAAGTAACGCACCGAACGCCGCTTTATGAAGATCGAGACCGGCACAATAACCCTCCGTCGGGAGAGCCAATACGGGTTCGCCTTTGCCGGCTTCAATCGTCTGGCACCAGACGACCGGAATACGTGTCGGCGAAAGGGCGTACCAGAAGGCAGCCGATATTCCGAGTTTGGCCACGTGCGAGAGAACATCCTGAACTGCTGTGCCCAATTCCGATAAGGGCAGTCTCATCCGATCCATGAAGCCGTGGGTTTTGAATGCCCGGGCAATCGCATCCCGCTCTATGCATTCCAGCAACCCATGCCGCAACGCGCCAAAATCTGACCGATGGCATGCGAGGCCAGCTGTGGTGCACAGAAAAACGCCATCATGGCGTGGGGGCGGATCGGTATAAATCGTGTGCACAAGTTCAAACGGGATGGGCGCAGTAGCGCCGGTTGCCATATCAACACCCATGATCCAGTCGATCTCGCGTTCACGCCAATTCGTGCGGGAATCAGCAAGGCAGAAATCATCGAAGGAACCAGCGCCAACCTCTAGCCTTTCTGCAGTCGATAGGAAGACACGGGACGCGGGGATTGCCTCGGCGTAAAGGCGCTCGAACGATTCCATGACCGCTCCGATCGCGGCAGACGCTATGGACATCCCACGGCCGAGCGAGGTGACTTCCGACAATGCGGCCGGTCGTATGGCCTGAACGACCGGAAATCCGATTCGATCAAGGCCGGTCAGATCGGCGACGCGTGTGATCCCGGCTCGGCGGCTAAACGGCAGCAGGGAGCGGAAATAGGCCTCGGCGTCCCCAGGGTCCGGTTCCGGCGATACGAGAGACATGTTTCCGTTCATGATGTCGGCATAAAATGCCGAGAGCATTTCCCTCCCGTCTTCGGAATAAATTTCAGAGCTCGCCAGCAAGGCCAAGCTCCTTCGCCGATCGTTGCGACCGGTGCAGCAAGGCAACCGCACCTTGCTCTTGCGCAATGACGATCGCAGTCCTCAGATCCGGCAGGAGAGCCGGCTCTTCTACCTTGGCGCACGACAGCAGCAATGCGCGACGGCGGTGAAGCTCGGCCAACCAATAACCATGGCCTGTCGCATTCGCCTCCCGGATAGCTTCGGTGGCGACCTCGATCGCTGTTTGGTACTTCCGCGCCTGGCCGAGCATGGTCGCATGCATGTAGAGATAGATCGGCAGATCGGCGACGGTGCCGAGCTCTCTCAGAAGCGCCAAGCCTGCGCGGAAGATTTCGTGGCCGCGGGATAGGTTCTCAATGTGCGCAGTTGCCCATCCGCGAAAGAGCATCGCGAGTGCCGATAAGGATTGCAGTTCGTGCTTTTTCGCAAAATCGCCCATCCTGCCGGAAATTTCGATCAGGCGTGCATGGTCGTTGCGATAGAACGCCGATACCGCCTCGGTATCCAGCGAGTGCGACTTGCTCGGCATATGCGCAATCCGATCCACAAAAGCGACCATGTCTGCAAGTGCCTTGCTGGATTCTTCGGTCTGCCCCGTCAGCCAGAGCGACAGCGCTAGCTGTCCGAGACCACAAACCTTGGCATCATGGCCACCAAAGACATTACGGCTCGCCTTCGCTGCCTCATCGTCGTAGAGAGCAAGCCCCGCCCGTATCGCCTTTTGGGCCTCCCCCTGCCTTCCGACATTGAACTCGATTGCCCAGATCGAATGGTTGACCTGCAGTTCGATTTCGCGATCGGCGATTCCGGAGAGCATCGCCTGGACTTTACGGGCGCGGCTGTGCATCTCCATGAAGTTTTGCCCGGTCAACCACCAGCCCCAATAGAGTGGAAACCACTTGGGCTGATCTTCCTTCGGCTGACGGCGCGCGATCTCGACGCCTTTTTCGTAAAGGATTCGCGCCGGCGTCGAATTAGGTCCGACCGTTGCCGTCAGCAGCGGTCCGAGCACCGTCAACACCGAAAGGTGCAACTCATCGGAAACACCGTTGGGCATAGTCTCGCAAAGCGCTAGGGCTCGTTCGAGATGGTGGCGCGCCTCCACCATTGCCGATCGGCTGGCGTGCTCCATTCCGGCCCTCATGAACGACGAAACCGCATGCTCCGGAAGGCCGGCAGCCTCTGCATGCTCGGCAAGCGCACCCGCATCCAGCCAACCCGCGATGGCGCGATTGCCGTTCGCGGCCATGAACAGGCGTCGGTGGAGAAGCCGGCGTTGCGTTTTCAGCAGACCGTTGTAAATCGTCTCCTGGATCAAAGCGTGGCGAAAGCCGTAGGCGATGCCGCCATGGGCACGCACGCGGGTCAAAAATCCACTCTCGCATAAAGTTTCAGCAGCATGCAGGAGAGATTTCCTGCTTGCTTCCGGCAACAGTGGGCGGAGCAGCGAAACGGTAAAACGATCCCCTGCGACGGCCCCGGCGCGCGCCACATCCCTGGCGGAACCCAAATTCTCGAGCCGCGAATTCAAGATCCCCTCGAAGGCGGAAACATGGTTACGGGACGCATTTGCCGGCACGCTCATTGCATCTTCGGCAGCAGTCTCGAATGCCCATTGGCATATTTCCTCGATGAAAAGCGGTACGCCGCCGGATATGCGTTCGCTCACTTCAAGCAGCTGCGGCAACGCCTCCTGGCGATGGTTTGGCCATCGCGCGGCGATCGCCAGCCGCGTTTCGTCATGGTCGAGCGGGCCGAGCGAAATATGTCCTGGTTCGCCCTCGTCGAATAGGCTGGCATGGGGGTTCTCTCGGCTGGTGACGATCAGCAGTGCGGGAAGCGTCGGCACGAGCCGCGCCGCTTCGCGAAGCAGGTACTCGGACGTAGGATCGATCCAATGAATGTCCTCAACTGCAATGACCAGCGGTGTTTGTCCGCATATGACGCTCAACACTTTTGACAGCGCCTGCCGTGCGCTTTTCTGAATTGCCTTGGGAGAGCTGTCGGAGAAAGCTTCATTGCGCCCATCCGCGCCGAGCAAATGGGAAAATATGCCAATCACTTCCGGATCTTCGACACCATGGCGCGCGAACTGGGCGGCGACCGCGTCGACCGTCAGCCGCCCGCCATCCGCAGCATCGGAACGGCGCTGGGAAAAACTATTCACCAGCGGGTGAAGCGTCGAGCGAAACCCTCCCGGCAGGCATTGAAAGAACAGCGATCGGGCCGGCTGCGCATGGATCATGCGCCGGGCTTGCCGCAACAACCGCGACTTGCCGATGCCAGCCTGGCCTGTGATCGCAAGGACCTGGCCCTTGCCTCCGAGGGCCGCGCCCCAGGCCTTCTCTATTCGGTCAAGCTCCGTGACGCGGCCAACGAAGGTGCCGTCCAGCCTTCCGAATGCGTGGAAGCGGTCGAGCTCCCGTCTGTGGCCGATTGCTCTCCAGACATTTTCAGGCTCGGAGAAGCCTTTCAACATGCGTGTGCCTTCCGGAACGAAGGCGTGTGAGCGGCCGGCGAGGTTCCGGGTCTCTTCTGAAACCAGCACGCTGTCGGCTTCAGCGGCGGCCTCGAGCCGTGTCGCAAGCGCAAGTGCCGCGCCCGTGACCGGCTCATGTATCCAGTTCTGCAGCTGCGCATCCCGGATCAGGGCGACCGATGTCGCGACACCCACGCGCACGCGCAGATCGTCTCGATCAAGTTCACGGGCGAGGCGCTGACAGGCTTTCACGATTCCAACGCCGGCACGGATCGCAGCTGACGCGGCATCCCTCGGTCCAAGCTCGATCGGGAAAATCGCAACTCCACCGTCCCCGGCTTCGACGCGGACGACACCGGAATGTGTCGTAATCGCTTGCCGCGCCGCCTGCTGGAAGGCGGCGATCATATCCTGATAGTCCTCGATATCCATCAGATTGAAGAGATTGGTGGAGCCGATCAGGTCATAGCACAATGCAGTCACGACCCGCCGCTCGCCGCCATGTTGGGAAGAACGGCTATCGTCGCTCGAAACGTCTGTGGATCGCCCCTGCTTATCGATTGGCGTGTCGCGACTCATAAGCGGCTCCTGCCTTCCGAGTATCGATAATCACGCTATTTCGGGCGATCATATCACGGCTTATCCGGGTTGTCGGCTGGGAATGTGGGAGGTGTTTCCAACGAAATCGTCAACGCTGCAGCTGTAACCCCCGCTACGAACATTCAGCGCGCCGATATGACACCTGCGGTGTCTGGCTGACTGCGCCATCGCTCTGATGAGCACTGGATCTAGCTAGGCCAAATCTATTGGCGCAAAATGCCCAAATCAAATAAGGATCGGTTCCAAGTGACGCAGAGAAACTGTCGTTAGAAAACTGCGCAAGCGCCAAACCAAAAGAGCATCAATAACCCGACCCATGCGCGAAACGGATTTTGTCAGCGGCTTTGCCCGCGGCCTGAAGGTGATCGAAGCTTTCGGTGAAACGCGGCAGCGGCTTTCGATTGCCGAGGCCTCGAAGCTGACGGAGCTTGACCGCGCCACCGTGCGCCGCTCGCTGCTGACGCTCGCCGAGCTTGGATATGCCGATTATGACGGCAAGTTCTTCACGCTGACGCCAAAGATCCTGCGTCTTGGCCACGCCTACCTCGCGGCGACGCCGCTGCCGGCGCTGTTGCAGCCGCATCTCGATCATCTCTCGGAAAAGGCTGGCCAGAGCGCCTCGGCCTCGGTGCTCGACGGCACCGACATCGTCTATATCGCCCGCGCCTCGCAGCGCCGCGTCATGTCGATCAACCTCACCACCGGCAGCCGCCTGCCCGCCTACTGCGCCTCGATGGGCCGCGTGCTGCTCGCTGCCCTTAGCGAGAGCGAGGCGCGCGCGATCCTTGCTCGCAGCGAACTGAAGCAAAACACAGCGAATACGAAGACCAAGCCGGACGAGCTGATCGCCGAATTCCGCCGGGTCCGCACTGAGGGTTACGCCATCATCGACCAGGAGCTGGAGCTCGGCCTCTGCTCCATCGCCGTGCCTGTCGACAACGAGCGCGGCGAAACGGTCGCGGCGATCAATATCGGCGCGCCGGCCGCCCTCGTCCCGGCCGCGGAGATGAAGGACCGCTATCTGCCGCTGCTGAAGGAAACACAGGCCGCCCTGCGGCCGCTGTTGCGGCGCTGACAGCAAAATTGGGACAGAACGGCCCGATCAGCGCCAGGGCCGCTCGTGATCGGTCAATGCGTCAGGTCCAGCGCGGCGGTCAAGTCGTCCATCGGTGGTCGGTCGTTATTGCCAAGCGGCTTGTCGCGGGCGATGACGCCCGGCAGCACCGGCAGACCGTAGCGCGCGGTGATGAAGCGGATGATCCACGTCGTGTCATACTGGGTATGATCGACCATGCCGCCCCCGGCAAAGGGTGAGATGATGAAGGTCGGAATGCGGTTGCTGAGGACGGAGACGCATCTCGCGACCGCTGCTTGAGAATATGCAATCAATGATTTATATGCTATCATTGATGAATGGAGGCAATGATGGCCAGCATGACGATCCGCAATCTCGATGATGGATTGAAGCAACGGCTGCGCGTTCGCGCCGCCACGCATGGCCGGTCAATGGAAGACGAAGCACGCGATATTCTGCGTACGGCACTTGCGACCACCGAACCGGCGGCGCGCAATCTCGCCGATACCATTCGCGCTCGCTTGCAATCGGTCGGAGGGGTTGAGCTCGAAATTCCGCCCCGGCAGCCGATCCGGGACGCACCGGACTTTGACGCGTGATCGTTCTCGATACCAACGTCATTTCGGAACTGCTCACGCCGGCGCCGAATGTGGGTGTAATCGAATGGCTCGGGGCACAACATCCACTATCGGTATTCACGACCGCGATTACCGAAGCGGAAATTCTATATGGCTTGCGCCTCCTTCCTCACGGGCGGCGTCGGAATGATCTCGAGGCGGCAGTCCTGCCGATATTCAATGAAGACATGAGTGGCCGTGTCCTGCCATTCGATCGTGACGCGGCAGACGTCTATGCCATCATTGCCACCGATCGCCGCAAAGCTGGCAGGCCGATCAGCCAGTTCGATGCGCAGATCGCAGCCATCGCCATTTCGCGCGGCGCTTCACTCGCAACGCGCAATGTGTCCGATTTCGAGGGAATAGGCTTGCAGATCATCAATCCGTGGACGGACCACTAACACCCTCGCATCGCAGAACTCTAAACCATCCAGGTCAGGCACGCTCGACCCAATCATTCCCACTTGATGTATCAGAATTTCCGATATACATCATTTCATCGGAAATACTGGGGGAATGATGGAACGCTCGTTTTTGACGATTGCCGCCGGCGAGAATAATGATGCGATACGCGCGCTTTCGGCGCCGGCGCGGCTCGAGATGCTCAAGCTGCTCTGCGCCAAAGGACCGATGAATATCAACGATATCGCGCGTGCTCTTTCTCTTCCTCAATCGACTGTCGCCACCGGGATCCAGATTTTGGAAGACGCCCGGCTTGTCGATTCCCAGCTGACGAAGGCGCGCAAGGGAAACCAGAAGATCTGCTCGGCGATCTACAGCGAAATTCTGATCAGCTTTGAGGAAAGTGCCGCCCAAAGGGCCAATAATATCATCGAAGTCGAGATGCCGGTTGGGCTCTACACCAGCTGTGACGTCCATGCGCCCTGTGGTCTTTGCTCCACCGAGAGTGTCATCGGCCCCCTCGATGTTCCCGACTATTTCCTCGATCCTCAGCGCATGCAGGCCGGGCTTGTCTGGTTCGGCAGGGGCTATGTGGAATATAAATTCCCCAACAATGCCAAGGTGTTGAACAAGGACATCCGGGCGATCGAGTTTTCGCTGGAGCTGTCGTCGGAAGTGCCGGGCACCAATCCGGACTGGCCGTCTGATATAACCCTCTGGGTCAATGGAATGGCGATCGGAACCTGGACGTCGCCCGGCGATTACGGCGACAAGCGCGGCGCCTTTACGCCGGCCTGGTGGAAGCTCGAGGGCTCGCAATATGGGATGATGAAGACCTGGCGGATCTCGACGCGCGGAACCTTCATCGACGGTATCGCCGCATCGAATGTTACGCTCAGCGACCTCGCCCTTGCCCAGCACTCCTCCATCCGGCTCCGGGTCGGCATCGCCGAGAATGCCGGCCATACCGGCGGCGTGAATATTTTCGGCCGCGGCTTCGGAAATCACGGGCGCGACATCATCATGCGACTTCACGTCTGAAAAATCAAAATCGGAAATCTTGATTTAAATATCACGATTCTTTCCAGTTTCGACTGCCGATAAAGTCTCCCAAGCAACTGAAACAAAACAATTTTCTCTGAAATCCATATTAGTATGATTAAATTCGCAACTTGGTTGACAGAACAACATTCCTGATATCAAGTTAGAGGCAAGAAAACAAAATACCTGATATATAAACGGGAGGATCCGTTGAAGACGAATGTTGTGGTTCACCGCGATTTCCGCATCGCGACCATCGATTCCAGGCTCTACAGTTCATTTCTCGAGCATCTCGGCAGGGCGATCTACGGGGGCATTTATGAGCCGGGACACCCGACGGCCGACGAGGACGGATTCCGGCAGGATGTCCTCGATCTGGTCCGTGAACTCGACACCCCATATTGCCGTTATCCCGGCGGCAACTTCGTCTCAGCCTATAATTGGGAAGACGGCGTCGGTCCGCGTGCCGAGCGCCCGGTGCGCCTCGACCTTGCCTGGCGCACCCGCGAAGCCAATCAGATCGGCGTCAACGAATTCGTCGACTGGTGCAAGAAGGCGAATACCAAGCCGATGCTTGCCGTCAATCTCGGGTCACGCGGCCTGGATGCCGCCCGCAATTTCCTCGAATATTGCAATCATCCGGGCGGCACCTACTGGTCGGATCTGCGCCGCAAGCACGGCTGGTCCAATCCGCACGATGTCAAATTGTGGTGCCTCGGCAACGAGATGGATGGCCCCTGGCAGGTCGGCCACAAGTCGGCCTATGAATATGGCCGGCTGGCGGATGAGACGGCAAAGGCCATGCGCGGCTTCGACAAGTCGCTCGAGCTCGTGGTCTGCGGCTCGTCCAATTCCGACATGAAGACCTATCCCGAATGGGAAGCGCAAGTCCTCGAGCAGTGCTATGACAGCGCCGACCATATCTCGCTGCATATGTATTTCGCCAACCGCGAGAAAAATACCCTCAATTATCTCGCCCGCGCGACGAAGCTCGACCGCTACATCACCACGATCGGCGGCGTGATCGACTACATCAAGGCGAAAAAACGCTCGAAGAAGACGATCGGCATTTCCTTCGACGAATGGAATGTCTGGTATCATTCCAACCAGCAGGACAAGGAGATCCTGGCGCGTGACGAATGGCCGGATGCGCCGCATCTCTTGGAAGACATCTATAATTTCGAGGACGTGCTGCAGGTCGGCGGCATCCTCAACACCTTCATCCGCCGCTCCGACCGGGTGCGCATCGCCTGCATCGCGCAGCTCGTCAACGTCATCGCCCCGATCATGACCGAGGACGGCGGTGCGGCGTGGCGCCAGACCATTTATTACCCGCTCTATTACGCCTCCAGATATGGCCGTGGAACGGCGCTGCAGCTGGTCGTCGATGGCCCGACCTATGACAGCGACGAGGAGAACGACGTCCCCTATCTCGACGTATCGGCAGTCCATTCCGAGGACGGCAAGACCCTGACCTTCTTTGCCGTCAACCGCCATCCGAGCACGGCGCTCGATCTCGATGTGCGGCTGGAAGGCTTCGCAAATGCCCGGGTGGTCGAGCAGGTGGAAATGACCCACGGCGACCTGGAAGCCGTCAACACGGCAGCGCGGCCACAGACGGTCGCCCCCGTCAATGTCGAGAGTGGAAAGATCGAGGATGGACGGTTGCGGGCGGCGCTGAAACCGTTCTCCTACAACGTCATTCGGCTGTCGGTGTGACAGCCACCGCCGGGTAAGCCCCCGGTTGAAGATATTCGGCTCGCTGCGAGGAGGCAGGGAGCCGAAGGGATGGTTCACCGAGGTTCTGGACTTTCAAGCCCTGATGCCTCTGCGAACCGACAACCGCGACGTGCCCATGCGTGCCTTTGCGGCCGCGGCATGATCGCTTTCAAGGGAGGAGTTCATGCAAAAGTGGAAGAGGTTTGCATTCGGCTTCGTGCTGGCCACGTTCGGCCTGACCGCAGTGGCCGGAGCCCAAGAATATACCTCCTTGCCGCGCAAGGAGACGCTCATCGTCGAAAATCCGGAAGGGACGATCAAAAATCCCGGCTGGTTCAATATCTGGGTCAATGGCGGCGGCGGCGTATCGACCGGCCTGCAGCAGCTGACCATGGATACGCTCTGGTATATCGACCCCGAACAAGGACTTGGCGGCGCGACCTGGGATAATTCGCTCGCCGCCGACAAGCCGCAATATAATGCCGACTTCACCGAGATGACCGTGAAACTGCGCAAGGGGCTCTTCTGGAGCGACGGCGTGGAGTTCACGGCAGACGACGTGGTCTATACCGTCAAGACGCAGATGGATCACCCCGGCATGGTCTGGAGTGCTGCCTTCTCGGTGCAGGTGGCAAGCGTCGAGGCGACCGACCCCCAGACGGTGGTGTTCAAGCTGAAGAAGCCTAACTCGCGCTTCCATGCCATCTTCACCGTTCGCTGGAACGGCGCCTGGATCATGCCCAAGCATGTCTTCGAGAAAGTCGAAGATCCGCTTCGTTATGATTTCGCCAATCCCGTCTCGCTCGGCGCCTACAAGCTCAAGTCCTACGACCCCCAGGGCAAATGGTATACCTGGGAGAAGCGTGACGACTGGCAGCGCACCTCGCTTGCCCGCTTCGGCGAGCCGGCCCCGAAATACGTAACCTACACCGATCCCGGCCCGCCGGATAAACGCACCATCGCGCAGCTCGAGCACAATCTCGATATCATCCACGACAACACGCCTGAGGGCATGTTCACGTTGAAGGAAAAATCCAAGACGATCGAAACCTGGTTCCCGGGCTTCCCCTTCGCCCATCCGGACCCGACGCTTCCGGCCGTGATCTTCAACACCCAGAATCCGCCCTTCGACAACGCCGATGTACGCTGGGCGCTTGCCCTGCTGATCGACATCAAGGCGGTGGATATGGCGAGCTATCGCGGGGCGGCGACGCTTTCGGCGCTCGGCGTGCCGCCGACGGCGGCCACGATGAAGGACTATCAGGCGCCGATGCAGGATTGGCTGAAGAATTTCGAGATCGATACCGGCAAGAGCAAGATCAAGCCTTATGACCCGACGGTCGGGCAACAGATCGCCGATATCCTGCGCAAGCAGCCGAAGTTCAAGGACCAGATCCCGAGCGATCCTGAGGCAATCAGCGGTGCGTTCGGCTATGGCTGGTGGAAACCGGATCCGAAGGCTGCCGGCGAACTGCTGGAAAAGGCAGGCTTCAAGAAATCCGGCGGCAAATGGCTGACCCCGGACGGACAGCCCTTCAAGATCCGGATGACGGTGGAAGGCGACACACGCTCGGTCTTCACCCGCGCCGGAACGCTGATCGCACAGCAATGGGCCGCATTCGGCATCGACGCCAAAGCCGTGCCGGCCGCGAAACTGTGGCAGACGGCGCTACAGCCCGGCGATTTCCAGGTGGCGATTGCCTGGAGCGTCGAAACCTGGGGCGGCGATCCCGACCTGTCGTTCTTCCTGGATAGTTGGCATTCGCAGTTCGTGGCCAAGAAGGGTGAGAACCAGCCGCCGCGCAACTGGCAGCGCTGGAGCAATCCGGAGCTCGACAAGATCATCGAGAGCATCCGCGGCATCAGCGCCGACGATCCCAAGGGCATGGAGCTCGGCAAGGATTATCTGAAGCTGGTTGCCCGCGAAATGCCGACGATCCCGCTGATGTCGTATAACGTCTTCACCTCGATGGATACGACCTATTGGACCGGTTATCCGACGATATCCGATCCCTATACCGATCCGGTGCCGAATTGGGCCAACTCCAGGCTGATGATGGTCAAGCTCAAGCCGGCACAACCGAAATAATCCTCCCAACGCCGGCGCGAGTGTTGCGCGCCGGCCCCCTAATCGGCGGGCATGTGGCATGTCCGCCGATCCTTTCCACTTGATGAAGGGAACCAGAGAGGAACCACTGCCCTATGACGTCCTATCTGATCTTTGTGCTGAAGCGGTTCGGTCAGTTTCTGCTCGTTGTATTTCTTGGCGTGACCATCACATTCTTCGTCACCCACCTGACCCCGATCGATCCGGTCGAAGAAAGCATAGGCGCCATCACCCAGATGGGGCAGTCCGATCCCAACGCGATCGAGCTGATGCGTCAGTCGCTTCGCGAGCTTTACGGCATGGAGGGCTCGATCTGGCAGCAATATCTGAATTTCTGGCTGCGGCTTGCGACCGGTGATCTCGGTCCCTCGCTATCGGCCTTTCCCACGCCCGTTTCCACCATCATCCTACGGTCCCTGCCCTGGACTATCGGGCTGATGACGGTGTCGACCCTCATCACCTTCGTGCTCGGCAATGCGCTCGGCGCACTCGCCGGCTATTATCGGAAGGACATGGTGCTGAAGGCCGTCAGCCTCGTCTTCATCGCCCTGCTTCCCATTCCCTATTACATTCTGGCCTTCGTGCTCCTGATTGTGTTCGGCTATCTCTGGCCGGTGCTGCCGATCAATGGCGGCTACGAGATGAACGCCAATCTGGACCTCTCCTTTGCCCTCGTCTTCGATATTCTGAAGCACTCCATCCTGCCGGCCTTGTCGCTGATCCTGGTCGGCGCCGGCAGCTGGCTGATCGGCATGCGCGCGCTCGTTTCCAACATCATCACCGAGGATTACGTCGTCTTCGCCGAGCTCGGCGGCGTTCCGAAGCGAAAGATCCTGCGTTCCTATATCGCCCGCAACGCCATGGTGCCGCAGTTCACCGGGCTTGCCATGTCGCTCGGCGCGATCTTCAACGGCACGGTCATCACCGAAATCGTCTTCGGCTATCCGGGCATCGGCAACCTGCTGATCGAAGCGGTCCATGCCGGCGATTACAGCCTGGTGCTCGGCCTCAGCGCATTGTCGATCGTCGGCGTTGCCGCCGCGGTGTTCATCATCGACATTCTGAGCCCGCTGATCGATCCGCGCATCAAGGTGGAATAGAGCATGTTTACGATTGTCCGCGACCTCGCGCGCCAGAATATGGAATTCCTCAGCGGCCTGCTGCTCTTTGCCGTGATCGTTGGATTGATAGTGGTGTCCTATTTCTCGCCTTACAGCGCGACCGACATCTACCTTCTGCCGCCCGATATGCCGCCCGATGGCGAGTATTGGCTCGGCACGACGTCGCGCGGCCAGGACGTTTTCTGGCAGTTGACGACCGCACTCAGAAACACCCTGTTTTTCGGCATCGGCGTCGCCGTCATTTCACGCATCATCTCGCTGGCCGTCGGCCTCGTCGCCGGTTATGCCGGCGGCGCCGTCGACCGGGTGCTGATGGCCATCAACGACAGCGTCATGGTCATCCCGCAATTTCCGCTCCTGATCCTCTTCTATTTCGTGCTGAAGGACAGCATGACCTGGACGGCGCTGATCCTCATCATGGCCTCGCTCGGCTGGTCCTATGACGCACGCCTCATCCGGTCGGTGGCAATCAGCCTGAAGACCAGATCCTTCACCACCCAGAGCGTCTACTCCGGCATGAGCATGCGCAAGATCCTCATCGAGGAGCACCTGCCCTATGTTCTGCCGATCGTCTTTGCCACTACGATGAACAACATGATCTGGTCGATCGGAATGGAGATCACCCTGTCGGTGCTCGGCTTCACCGATATCGAGACGCCGACCATGGGCATGATGATCTATTGGGCCAATGCGCATTCGGCGCTGATATCAGGCATATGGTGGTGGGTGGCCGCCCCCGTCGCCGTCATCGTCGTCCTCTTCCTGGCGCTCTTCCTGCTGTCCATGTCGATGAATGAATACAATGATCCGCGCAGCCGGCTGAACCGGATGGGAAGTTAGAATGGATCCTTTGGTCGAAATTGAGAACCTGAAAGCCTATTACCGTGCCTTCCTCTTCGGCGTCGATCGCGAGGTGCGCGCCGTCGACGATATCAGCCTGACCATCGCCCGCGGCGAGGTCTATGGCGTTGCCGGTGAATCGAGCAGCGGCAAGACCACCCTGATCAAGACCATCGCCGGCGCGATCCGGCCGCCGCTGCGGGTCGTGTCGGGAAAGGTGACATTCCATTTCGACGGCGGCACCCAGGATATCTACGCGATGAAGCCGGAGGATCGCCTGGCGCTGCGCTGGAAGCATCTCTCCTATATCATGCAGGGCTCGATGAATGTGCTCAATCCGGTGCGCCGGATCCGGCATTCCTTCACCGATTTCGCTTTTCGCCACATGAAGGTCGGCAAGAACGAGTTTCTCGAAAGGGTCGCCACCCATCTGCAGCGGCTGAAGCTGGACCCGCACCTGCTCGATGCCTATCCCCACGAACTCTCAGGCGGCATGCGCCAGCGCATGACCATTGCGCTGGCCACCATCCTGACGCCCGAGTTCATCATTGCCGACGAACCGACAACCGCGCTCGACGTCATCGTTCAGCGCGACGTGCTGTCGATGATCCGCGAAATCCAGCGCGAGATGGGCTCGTCCTTCCTGTTCGTCACTCATGACATGGGGGTTCACGCGACGGTCTCCGACCGCATCGGCATCGTCTATGCCGGTCGTCTTGTCGAGGAAGCGCCGACCCCCAAGCTCTTCAGCAAACCGCTCCACCCCTATACGCAGCACCTCGTCGGCAGCCTGCCGCGCATCGGCGATGCAACGGCCCGCCCTTCGCTGGAGGGGCGCCCGCCGAACCTCGCCATGCCGCCGGAAGGCTGCCGGTTTCACCCGCGCTGTCCAAAGCGCATGGACATCTGCTCGCAGAAGGTTCCGCCGCTCGTCACCGTCGAGCCGGGGCGGCGGGTGGCGTGTTTTGCCGTTACGGGAGATCAGGTTTGAGCGCTCTTCTTAGTCTCTCGCATGTCACCAAAGTCTACCGCCAGGGCGGCATGCTCGGCCGGCGGCTGATCACGGCGGTCAAGGACGTCAGCTTCGAACTGGGAGCGGAGCCGGAGATCCTCTCGATCGTCGGCGAATCCGGCTCGGGAAAATCGACGATCGCGGCGATGATCCTCGGTCAGACCGAACCAACGGAAGGCGAGCTTCAATTCAGCGGCAGGACCGTCGCCATCCATAGCCGATCCGAACGCACGGCTTTCATGAAAGAGGTTCAGCCGGTTCTTCAAAACCCCTTCGAAGCTTTCAATCCGCTGAAACGTGTCGATCGTTATCTCTTCGAGACGGCCCGCAATTTTTCGTTCTCGGGAAAACGGCCGGACCGGCAGCAGGCGGAGAAGATGGCGGATGCAGCCCTCGTCCATGTCGGCCTGACCCTTGAAGAAGTAAAAGGCCGGTTTCCCCACGAATTGTCGGGGGGCCAGCTTCAACGCGTCGCCATCGCCCGCGCGCTGATCCCGCAACCCCGCCTGCTGGTGGCCGACGAACCGGTCTCCATGGTCGACGCATCGCTGCGCATGGCGATCGTCAATCTCTTTGGCCGCCTGAAAAACGAGCTCGGTCTTTCGATCGTCTACATCACCCACGACCTCGCCACCGCCTATTACATCAGCGACAACATCATCATCATGCGCAAAGGCGAAATCGTCGAGCGAGGACAGGCACGGGCGGTGTTGGATGATCCGCAGCATCCATATTCGCGGGCGCTCAAGGATGCGGTGCTGGCGGCGGATTTTGGTGCGGCGACGTAAGTGATGCGGGAACGCCGGGGGGGTTCGTGGGTGGACGAAGAGAACACGTGGCCATTGCGGATCATGGCGAAGTGTTCACCTGGAATTCCGAACCGGATGTATTACCCTCGCCGATTTCGAGGTCGCTCGAACTCGACCTCAGCCATTTGCCCAGTAAGTCAGCCGTTGCTGCGACCTGATGCGGTTTCCGCAGCGCGCATGCCCAGATCGTTGCGATGCGCCAATCGGCATCGAGCAACGTTGTTCTGACGGCCGCATCTCGCGCAACATTGGCATTGAACTTGGCGTGCCAGAAGTCGGTTCGTGTAGCAGGCATGGTCGCATAGCGGCAGGCGAAATGACGATGCCAGAAACAGCCGTGCACCAGGATCACCGCTCTGAACTTCGGGAGGACGAGGTCCGGCATTCCTTTGATGACTCTGCTATGGAGCCGGTATCGGAAACCACGGGCATGCAGGGCACGGCGAAGCTCAACCTCGGGCT
Source organism: Rhizobium sp. 10PS4 (assembly GCF_032464805.1). NCBI lineage: Bacteria > Pseudomonadati > Pseudomonadota > Alphaproteobacteria > Hyphomicrobiales > Rhizobiaceae > Rhizobium > Rhizobium sp. 10PS4. The sequence continues at coordinate 158,742 of NZ_JAWDIW010000003.1, forward strand.
TTGTGTCCTTGCTCCTTACGCTTGCCATCATTCGTGATCGCGTCTCTGGATCGACGATATCTGCCACGAAAATCCTACCGTCGCTTTGGAGCGAACAATCATACTGAGTGCCGCCACGGGACAGTCAGATAGATGAATTAGTTGGAGAACTCGTCATCCCGACCAGTTTTCAGCGAGTTGCCGTAGCCATTCAAACTCGTCGAGTCCAATGCGCGACAGGTTTGAGGTTATGGATCCCACAACGCGCTGAGCCTGCATCGGTTTCATCTCGGCCACCCAACGGACATATTCTCCACCTTGGGCCAGCGGAATTGCGTAGTCGATGAAGACTCTCTTCCTTTCCACGCGCACGACCTCGTCAATCCCGGGTCTTAATTCAAATGTCTTCAGGAACAGGTCCTTGCGATCAATCAGAAGACGCTTGCGGTTGCCCTCGTCGTCGACGATGAAGTTGAACTTGTCTGGATCTTCGTCCAGCCTGCCAAATAAGAATTTGGCCTTGCCGCCCTTCAACCGGACGCTGTCACATACGGGCGTAAGGCAGAGAAAATAGTGGTCCCCGTCGTGAATGACGGTTCCGAGCCTTACCGTCGGGAGTTGCCGATACCTGAAATCGGAAGCGCCGTTCGCCAGGCGAACTCCAGACGCGATAGCGAACTGCTCGTGCTGCTTGATACCGTCAGCCATGTCGTCGCCAAGGACGGAATACAGCTTCTTCGCTATGGATTCTAGGGTGAATTGGTTTGTAATCTCGCTCTGCTTCTTCTCGAGAGCAACGGCAAATGCTTTGAGGTGTGGCTTCAGGGCAGCGACTGGTTCTTCTATCAGACCCCGCGCGGTCGCTTCGGGAATGTCGTGAACGACGGCGTTCTCCTCATCCAGAACAATCTTTGCCGTCTTTCCGTCAATGTAGGTCTGGGCTATCCGAGCCCTCACGCTAGCTGGACCCGCGAAACGAGCTACGATCTCGTCGAGAGGTAACTGAGCTTCGATTTCTTGTAGGATAAGGTCGGCAACATATTGCTGCGCATCCTGCGATGATCCCACAAGTGCGAAATGAGTGACGAGTGGTGCATCCAGAGAGCTGTTCAGGCGGGCCAGCAGCCGATGCGTGTTGCTCCGGAGATGTCCCATTGACGCAAGCGTGGCATTCCGAAGAATGCCGCCAGAGAACTTTGCAAACTCCGATATGAGCCGTTCGGCAAGATCACCTTCCTCGACACAGCGGCCTCCCTGCCCCGCCTCATGGTCGGCTCCAACGCCTTTCCCTAGGATGACCAATTTCGCGGTGTCAGTCTCGTTGGTAAACTCGAAAGGATTCTGTCCCTTTGCAAGGGACACAATATCATGTTCGATCCGATCGGCTACGGTCTTGAGATCCCTCACTCCCGTATAGATCGCGAAAAGCCTAAGTCGACCCCCGGATCGCTTGTCGATCTCCAACACTTTGTCAATGATATTTATGGCGATTTCGCCATTGTCGCCAATCTGCCAGTCAAGGACAATCATGTCGCTTCTCGGGGCAAGCCTGAGCACATCGGTCGTGATTGTGCCAATGTCGCCGGGCTTGAGAACGCTGCAGATTAGTCCCTTGTCGGCGAACCCTTTTGTGATCGCGCCGGCGTCGAGATCTTCTTTCGGCGCCGGGGCAGCCGCTACCGGTGCGGGAGCCTCGGCAGCAGCAAGCTCGCCCGGCTCTTCAAAATCATCACCGTCGTCGACGGCGGTCGCGGAACTCCTTATAGGCCGCATTTGCCTGGAAACCCTCGCGCCCCGCTTTCTCTACAAGCTGAGAATTCTCTTGTCTGGTGGTCTCGATCACTCCAAACATGCGTCGATATGAAAAGAAGTAGTAGCCAGCGCTCTTCGTCCTCCGACGTTCGATATCTAGGAAGTCGTAATCGGAGTCGCCGTAAGGCAGGATCCGGATGTTGTCCCGGTAGAGATAGAGGCCGCCAATCTTGTTGAGCTTCTCGATCATTTCGACCCAGTCCGCGCGTGGCAACCTGCTTTCATTTGCCTTGCCCTGGACGTAGGCAAACGAGAGACGGAATGGCCCACAACGGGTCTGCTGTCCACGGCTGTTCGGCCAGTGGATGCTGAAGGGTCGCTTCTCGCTGCCAAACACCTCGATGGTACCCGAGAACTGACCGAACTCGTCGAACGAACCCGACACCTGATGATCTGATTTCTCGAAATCCTCGGGCGAGAAGAAGTTGTTCGAACCAATGATGTCGTCCCAGATCCCTCCGCCTTTATGATCGCGGAAGGCAGTCGTCATCGGCGGAATGGTGTGGCCCGGCACCATCGTATTCGAGAAGCCCAGCAGCGCCTTTTGCATCGGCGTCGCCTTGTCCTCGTCGCCCGCCTCGTCCACATCGAGCGCAAGCGTTTCGGCGGTGGGCGAGATATAGAAATGCGTGCCATAGCCATCACCGCGCAGGTCGGGACCGGCCATGATCGCGTCCGCAAGCGCCGCCGGATCGACATTAAAAGCGCGAAGGTCGCCCAGGATGCTGTCGATTAGCGTGACATTCGTCTGCGGTCGCAGGGCTTCGAGATTGCCTGCGGCCTCCTCCACCATATCGGCGATGACAGAGTGATCCGGGAGAGTTCCTCCGGCGAGTTCTCTCAGTGGGATATCAAGCTCTCCAAGTTGGACGTTTGGAAGGCTGAAGATGTCCCAATGGAGCAATGCAGCTATGAGCGGTGCTGAGTTGCCCACCGTCTTCTTGCGGGTGAGCACAAGAACCTGCTTGCCGAGGACCGCAATCGCCAGGCGGCCGATCCCCTTCTCGCCCATGACCGGACGCGGCTCCTGGTCAGGATCTGTCTCAGGCGGCGGCAGGTATCCGCCGGCCCGCTTGCTGTCCGTTGCGGCCGTTAGCCACCGCGTCTCGAAGTCCTTGCGGGACATCCCTACGCCGTCATCTCGAAGGATAAGAAGGTTTCTAACGCGATAGAAGTCCACGACCATCGCCTTCGCGTATGCGTCGTGGGCATTCTTGAACAATTCCGAGATCGCCGTCGGAGTTCCAGCGACCTGCTGTCGTCCTAGAAGATCGACCGCCCGTGCTCCGATGCCAAACTTTGCCATCAGGCCATCCCTCGGTAATGATCGACGTGCGCGATCAGAGCCCGGCCGATTGCCTCCGCCAATCTCGGAGGAACAGCATTGCCGATTTGGCGCGCCATTGCGTTGATACTGCCGAGAAACTCGAACTCGTCGGGGAAAGACTGAATGCAGGCGGCCTCACGGATGCTGATCGCACGATCCTGCTCTGGATGTCCGAACCTGCCGTTCGACAGGCTCACGCATCTCGTCGTCAGCGACGGCGAAGGCTTGTCCCAGGTCATCCGACCGTAGACATCGGTATAGCCCTTGAGGCCCACATGGCAGTCGAGCTTGAGATGATCCGACCAACTTCTGCGGTCGCCGCCCTCCGACACCGCCCGAATTCGCTCGAGGTTCTTTGCCGACAGCGAACAGGCATAGTGATTGGCAACGCTGATGTCCGACATGCCCGCCTCGATGGATGGCAGATGACCGATCGCATTTCGGACGGTGAGCAGCGGCTCCATGCCTGCATCGGGCCCATGTGTCGGATCCGGAAATGTGAACAGCCCGTAGAGGCTGGCCACGACAACGAGCCGCCTGCGGTTCTGCGGTACCCCATAGGCCTGGGCTTCAACCGTCTGGCACGTATGCGAATAGCCGCAGGCGTCCAGAAGCTCGAAAAGCCTCGCCAGTGGCCCATCCTCTGCTTCCGAGAAGGCCTGCAGTCCAGGAACGTTTTCGATGAATATGAGCTCCGGCCGGAAGCGCCGCACGAACCGCCCAAGTTCTGCGAGCAGCGAGATCCTGCTGTCCTGTTCCTTGCGCTGGCGGTTCTGGCGTGAGAACGGCTGGCATGGAGCGCAGGCGCTAAAAAGAACCGGTGACGTTCGTTCGCGCTCGAAGAGATGCTCGAGATCAGAGGTCGCGAGATCGCAGACGTTCCGGTGAACCGCTTCGGCGCCTTTGAAGTTGCGGGCATACGTGGCCATCGCCTCGTGATCGATGTCCAGGCCCATCACGGGCTTCATGCCAGCTTTCCGAAGACCCTCGCTTGTTCCGCCGCAGCCCGAGAAGAAATCGTATACGAGGATAGGCGTATTTCGAGATTCGTTTCTCCATCTCCCGTCTTCGAAGCCCGAAACCGTTTCCGGCTTTTCGTACGGCAGGCCTTCAAGGAACATTCGGGATGCTTTCAATACTGCTGAAATTGTGGGAACGCTCGGCACGAATCCAGACGCCATTTCACGTTTCTACAACCGTGGTGTCAACAAATAATAAAGCGCTCAACCAGTCCTTCGCAAGCCGCGATGGATTTTCACCCAGGTATCGGGAAGCGCCGTGCGCCGGGAAACTTTAGTCCCGCAGTAGTTCTGGACCAGCCAATCTTTCGAATTCGGTCACCTCGCGGTGGAATTCGGTCGCACGATCGTTCAGCTTCTTGTTCGCGGCGCGAAGCGCCGGACCGTAGTTGCCATCATAATTGTCTGGCTTCGTCGTGCCCCAGTTTGGATTACCCGTGACGTGATGCACGTGGGTGGCCACAGCCTCGGCGAATAGTCGGGCACTCTGCTTCACCGCTTGGAAACGGGCCTCAAACTCCGCAATCGAGAATTCGTATCGCGCCCCTTGCCATTGCTCGCCCAATTCCAGAACACCCTTGATGTAGCGCATGTCAAACGAATTACCGAAGTCGTAGTCTTTGAGGAATGCTATCTCATTATCGGTGACAAGCGTACGAAACCGCTTGTAGAGCGAGATGTCATGAGGCCGGATAGTCCGTTGAAAGGGCTGTTGCCCCGGTCGCTGCCAGTGGGCCCCCAGGACGGCTGTGCCAAGCCCCGCGACAACGAGGAACACCCCGAACCAAAGTGGCGCATCGCTCGGACGCAGGTCCCAGCCGAGGTACTTGTGTGCGGCTGAATATACGATCCAGGGCAGAATACCTGTCGCCGACGAAGCTCCGACTGCAGCAACGGCGCCACCGACCTTGCCCAGTCCCGTGCCAAACAGGATTCGCGCCAGCGAGAGAATAAAGTCCTTGTCGAGAGAGAATCGCATTGCCTGCCTCCAGGGAAATCTTCTGGTGCTCTGCATGGCTCTTCCGGCGTTGTCGAGTCCGGCTTCAAGGGCGACAACGGACCGACCGCAAAAGTAGTGCCAATGAACGGCCCCCTGGCGAGGTCTTACAGCAGAGCTAGTCGGAAAAGTTCTTGGGATCCGACAGACGAGGGTTTCCACAAAGTTTCAATTGACCGTTTCCGATGGCGAGGCGACACTTGCAACCTGCAGCAAGGGCAGGAGGAAAAACGATGGACGACACAGACCGCTGGCGCGACATGGCAAGCGCACCGAGAGACGGTAGCCGGATCCTCGTCACGATTCGCCCGTCCGAACAGGGGCCGGCAGAAGTTGATCTCGCCTATTGGTCGAATGGCGATCAGTTCGCTGGTGAAGGCTGGCGCGCCTCTGATTCGTCGCCCGGGCACATCATCGAATATGCCGAGCCGGAGTTGAAGTGTTGGATGCCGATGCCCTCGGCCAATCGTACCTCGATGCCCTCCCCTTGGGAAGGCGACGATGACCAGGAGCTCTACGGCTCGGGAATTTGATAGATCGCGCGCAATGCCATGAGTTCTGCTTCAGCGAACGGGTCCAGATTGCCGTCGGCCACGACTGCGGCGCGACGAAGTCGCCTCATACCGAACCCTGTCTGATTGCCTTCGTATGAGATGGCGGAGAAAGTTTGTGAGAAAAGAGCCCGCCCGCAAGCAAAGGCGCCTCAAGTGATTACGCAAACGTCAACGAGCGCCGTTTTCAATCGTGATTGGACAACGGCTTCGACCTGAGCGACGCTGTTATCGGGAGGCGGACCATCTATTTTTCCGGAGATAGGAGGCCGAAATGGAACAGTACGCATTAGACCAGTTGAAAAGCATCGCAACGGTCAGCCCGACCTGCAAGCGCCTTGAAATGACTAGGCGCGAGCGCCTTGAACGATGGGCCGAAAGTCTCGAAAGCAGCCCCAGACCGTTCCTCAAGACCCTTCACGAAACCGAATATCAGCCGATTGCCGATCGGCTTGCTCTCAGGGATGACGGCACCCCGATCTCCGTTGCATTCGCTGATCCCATGCTGCGGGCGGCAGGAATGGAAAATGACAGCTATGGAGAAGCCAAGCGGTTCTTCGAACTCAGCGATGAGCAATTGCATGATCTTGTGTGCTTCTGCCATTTCGGTGAACGCGTCAGCGCGGCAGTCGTCGCTCGCCGTTTGCGGAAGATGTCAGGCTCCAAACCAGACGGGTTTTTCGCTCAGTTTCGTGCGTGGTTCGCCTGACCGAGGTTAAGGGCCACCATCTGACGTGCTGGTCGGGGATGCATCGATCCCCGTCGGGTCGTTGCTCCTGCGGCATCGACTATCGCTGACATTTTGAGGGGGCAGATTTCTGAAGCGGTTGGTTCCTGCTAGTCAGCAGGAACCAGGTTTTCTGCGCTGGCCTACCACGCCCCCTAAGGACTTGGGGTCAGGGCGTTCACCAGCAGCACCCACATCTATGTCAGCGTGCTGGGGAGGATGCCTCGCCGAGCGAATATCCAGTCAGGGAGAGGTCTGGAGAGGCCGTATCGCTACTTACCGCCAGCTAATCACGCGCTTGCCATTGTAGGTGATTTAACGGAAAATCCTCGGCGTGGCCCTTGAGGCCTGGGCAGCCTGCCATGATCGGAGAACGCCGTGCCTCTGAAGAACATTTTGGCCGCAGCAGCAATCGTCTTCATGACACTCTCAGGATGCGCAACTAGCGGATCGGACAACACAACCTATGCACAGCCGCAGGGGATAGGCCCAGTTCGCGGTGAAATAGGCGGTTACTAGCCCATCGAGAGTGTTTCTACCGCTTTAGAAACACAGCCTGGCTGTTTACGACGAACCAACCTCGGCGTTCGATCCGATGTCGGTCGCTGTCGCGGAGGAAGGCATGACGATGATGACCCACGAAATGGGCTTTGCCCGCAAGGTCGCGCAACGCGTGGTGTTCATGGATGCCGGCGGCGAGATCCTGCGCCACTAGTTCCGCCCATTACGTGACTCGGTCACGGCTCCGACGCGACCTCACCGCGTTTACCACCCACGGATCGCAGGTGCTGCATCGCGTTGGCAGATCGGGTGTTCATGCTGTCGTTGTGACATCGGGTCAGGCCAAAAGCATCACAGTCTCGATGAGGAATATCTGGAATGTCGATCTTGCTGAGAAGTTTGTCGTCCCTGTTGGTTGGACTAACATTGGCGGGGCCCGCCTCTGGCAATTGCTTGAGCGTTAAAGAAACCAAACAGGGCGTGCTGCTTACCAGAGAAGTGCCTTTCTTTTCCGCGTTCTACAAGCCGGACGGTCCGGGTCTCACCGAACAACGGCTGATGGAGCGTAACCGTTCACTGCAGCCGGTGTCGGCTGTATATTTGCACCCCTTGCTCGTCGAAAAGAGAGTTAGTGCCAGCGGGACGCATGAGCTGAAATACGCGAATGCGATTGCGTTAGACGATCTACCACAGAAGAAGAACTGGCAATCCGAGACTAAGCTTTTCATCAATGGCCAAAAATCCGTTTCGGGCGCTACTATTATTAGGTTCGACGGCTGGGGAGAAGAAGCTATCGCGTCTTGTTCCTACAAAGTTTGGGCCGTCAACAGCCGTCTCGAACTGACGGGATTGCCTCCGATTATTTTTGAACAATACTATTCCCCCGAGCTTCGTCTCGTTCTTCGTTCGGTAAGGTTAGGCCCCTCCAACCAGCCGTTGAGCGAGGTTCGATTTGATCGGTTCCAAATTGGCTGGGGCAACTGATTGATCGTGAGGTCAGACTGCCAGTACGAAGGCAGCTTCGCATCAATGATAGCCATGCTGGTTTCCCTGACGTCACCAGGCGTCTTTGCTGAGCACCGGCGGCAGCTCCTTTGGCAAGGAGTTGTCAGTTCAAAATCGAAGTCAGTATATCAAGTGAGATCGAACGCTATCGTTTTCAAGGACCGCTTGTGCATTAGCTGCCAAGCTTCGGCCTCAGATCCTGCGTCTGCAAACGATGAGACGAATGCGCTTATCGACCTGGTGAGAAAGATGAGCGGATCCTGATTATTCGCCTACGGCTGGAACATTCAGTTTGCGCTCCGATTGTCCCTCCTCGCCCTTTATGACCGAGGACTGCACTTCGAACGCAGGAAGGAGGAAACCGGGGACCGACTGCCCGGCAAGCTGTTCTCCTTGGGCGGCACACGCCCTGCCCTTCACCTGCCGGCCGTGCCAATAACGTGCGATATCGGTGATGGCATCGCGAGACGGTTGGATCGTCGTTGTTCCAGACAACGAACCCGCTAAAGTTGCTTCACGAGGGTCCGGCAGTTGCTAAGGTTTGTCGACAGGCTCGCCGTTTGGGTTGGGCACCGGTGCCTCCCTCGTATCTCGAGCCGGGGGTTTGTGATCGTCAGTCTCTGGTGGCGCTTCCTTACGGTCAGGGCGATTGACAGGCTGCTCTTTAAGATTGCCCCCCTGTGATGGGGCATTATTCTTTTTGGACATGGTCAGCTCCTCCATTCAACGGTACGAACAGACTGGCGAGATCAAAAGTTCCGAGGCAGCCAGACTGCCGTCGTCAGAGCATATATCCATCTGCAGCATAGCTATCGACCATTCGCAGGGATGACGCTTGATAAGCGGCGCCCGAGGCAAGGAGGATGCACGCGGGTCAGCGCCAGTGTGACGTCAGCGCCGGCGGCAAACGGCGGCCCTTACCGTAGATGCGCAGTGTGGAATCGGATTTCTATTCAGGTGTGGCTCTCGATCAGCAGGGAGCTTCTAAAGGAGCTGCGTCGCATCACCAAGCTACAACCGCAACGACGCTAGTCGCGCTTCGAACCTCCGTCAGTGCCTCGGAACCGCCAGACACCGCCTGAATGAGCGGACTAGCCGGACTGGATGGCAGCAAAGTCGAGCCGCCCATTTGAAGGTTCTGCCCGACGACGAACGGCGGCTTCGGAGCAGTGCCGCGTTTCTGCGCTGGAAGGTCGTCGTGAGAGGAATTGGAAGCCGGGTAGATCGACGGGTGATCATTATCCACCCGATGACGACCTGGACAAGCTGAGGCATTCTCATTTCCAGGTTTTCCGCTATCATCCACAAGTCACGGGAGTAGGCGTCATGATTGCAGCGAGTTTGGTTCCGGATGCATTTTACTGGGCGAAGTCCTCGAAATATTTCGACGGACGACCGACGATCGTTCGGGTCTCCACGGTCTTCGGGGAGGATTCTGACTATTGGACGCTGGCGCTCCTGGGAACCGATCAGCACGCTATGCCCGCAGACTTCGAGATCATCGCTCTGGTGGAGCTCCCAGAAGAATACCCTCTCCGGCAAGCGCCGAGTGAACCGTTCACCGGGCAAGCGAACGAGGGGCCTGACAGAGGGCACCCTTTTTGTCGGGCGTTCATACCGACAATCGCTTTTCCTTTAATCGAAACACAACGACCAACCCTTCGGGGTCCAGTCGTAACAGATCGAACCGTCTAACTGACCCACCCAGTTTGAGCCCTGAAGGCGCAGCCAATCTTGTTGGAGACGACACCGATGTCGTTTGAGGGGACACTTGCCGCCCTGGCTAACGGGCAAATAAAAAAGGCCGGGGCGAAATCGCACCGACCTTTCCAACATCGCTCTCACACCAGTGCCAGTACATCCGTGGTCAAAAGCAGATAAGCGACTTCGGCAGTCGCGAACGCTCGCGTGGAGCACTCACCAGCAACGCCGATGACCGTTAGATAGCGTCGGACTGTGTTTAATTCAAGTCGCCCGGCAAGAACTCCGCCAATCCGACGTATCGCCATCTCGCCTGCGCAACAGCCGATGGCCTGCCGGCAACTTAATCGAAAAAGCGCCCCACCCCACACGCGCAAAAAGCCCCGCGGTTGTTGCGACCGCGGGGCTTCTTGACGCCTCACCCGGGAGAGGGGATCAGGCGGCTTGTACTTTGCGGGTCGTGCGTGCCCATTCGGGCAGCCAGTCGCCGTGGGTGGCGAGCAGGTCGTCGACCAGCGACCAGATCTGGTCGAGGTCGAGTTCGGCTGCCGTATGCGGGTCCATCATCGCGGCGTGGTAGATGTGCTCGCGATTTTCCGTCATCAGCGCCTGCACCGTTAGCTCCTGGACGTTGATATTGGTGCGGATCAGCGCGGTCAGTTGCGGCGGCAGGTCGCCGATGAAGGTCGGCTGGATGCCGGAGGCGTCGACGAGGCAGGGCACTTCGGCGGCGCAATTGGCAGGCAGCGAGGTGATGCAGCCATTGTTGCGGACATTGCCGTAGATCACCGAGGGTTCGCCGGTCCAGACCGAGTTGATGATCGAGGAGGCATATTCCTTCGACGGCTGGACCTCAATCTTGTCGGCCGAACGATAGGCCTCCGCCTGGCCCTTCCAGCGCTCGATCTGCTCGATGCAGCGTTTCGGATATTCGTCGAGCGGAATGCCGAATTTCTCGATCAGGTCTTCGCGGCCCTCCTTGATGAAATAGGGCGTGTATTCAGCGAAATGCTCCGAGCTTTCGGTGACGAAATAGCCAAGCCGCGTCAGCATCTCGTAACGCACCTTGTTCGGGCAGCGCGGGTTCCAGCCGGGCTTCGGCGCCCTGCCCTCGCGGTAGCCGCGCACGAGATCGGGATAGAGGTCGCGGTAGGAACCGTCCGGCTGGCGATGCTCGAATTTGAGATAGAAGGCCATGTGGTTGATGCCGGCCGCGCGGTAACGGATTTCCTCGTAAGGGATGTCGAGGTCGTGGGCCAGTTCCATCGCCGTGCCCTGCACCGAATGGCAAAGGCCGACCTGGCGGATGGTCGGATATTTCTCCGATATCGCCCAGGTGTTGATCGCCATCGGGTTGACATATTGCAGCATGATCGCCTCGGGGCAGACGGCGAGCATGTCCTCGCAGACCTTCCAGAGATGCGGCACGGTGCGAAGCCCGCGCATGATGCCACCGACGCCCAGCGTGTCGGCGATCGTCTGGCGCAGCCCGTACTTCTTCGGCACCTCGAAATCGGTGACCGTGCAGGGCTCATAGCCGCCGATCTGGAAGGCGACGACGACGAAATCGGCGCCTGCAAGCGCCTTGCGCTGGTCGGAATAGGTCTCGGCCTTCGCTTTCACGCCGAGCGTCGAGATCAGCTTGTTGACGACGACGGCGCTTTCCTCCAGCCGCTGCGGATTGAGATCCATCAGCGCGATCGTCGCACCTGACAGCGCGGGCCGCTGCAGCACGTCGCCGACGATGTTCTTCATGAAGACGGTGGAGCCTGCTCCGATAAAAGTGATTTTGGGATTTCCTGCCATTATAGCCTCCGGCATTCGATAATCATGCTACCTCGAAAGCGGCCTTGACGAGCCGTTCGGTGTAGGCGGTCTTGGGATGGGATAGTACTTCGTCGACGGGACCCTCTTCGACGATCTTGCCATGCTGCATGACAATGACGCGATGGCACAGCGCCCTGACGACCTTGAGGTCGTGGGAGATGAAGAGGTAGCTCAGGCCGCGCTCGTCCTGCAGCTTGCGCAGCAGTTCGATGATCTGCGCCTGGACGGAAAGGTCGAGCGCCGATGTCGGCTCGTCGAGCAGGATGAATTCCGGCTCCAGCGCGATGGCGCGGGCAATGGCGATGCGCTGGCGCTGGCCGCCGGAAAATTCGTGCGGGAAACGCGACAGGATATTGCCCGGCATGCCGGCAGCAATCAGCGCTTCGCGCACCCGATCCTGCCGTTCGGCCTTGGTCGCGCCCAGCCTGTTGACGACGAGACCTTCCTCGATGATCTGGCCGATCGTCATCCGCGGATTGAGCGATGAGAAAGGATCCTGGAACACCACCTGCATTCGGGCGCGCAATGGCCGCATCTCGGACCTGGACAGGCCGTGGATCGGCTGATTGTCGAAACGGATCTCGCCGCTGTCGGGCGTGTTCAGCCGGAGGATTGCCTGGCCGAACGTCGTCTTGCCGGAGCCGGATTCGCCCACCAGACCGAGCGTCTCGTGACGGCGCAGCGTCAGATTGAGGCTGTCGACGGCGACAAGCTCGCGCATCGCCGGCTTGAGAAAGGTACCGTGACGCATCATGAAGGAGACCCGCACGCCCTTGGCATCGAGGATGACATCCGACCCTTCCGGCAGCGGATTGGCCTGGCCGCGCGGCTCGGAGGCGAGCAGATGCTTGGTATAGGCATCCTGCGGATTGGCAAACAGCGCTTCGGTGGTGTTGTGCTCGCGCACTTCGCCGTACTGCATCACATAGACGTAATCCGAGAACTGCCGCACCACCGTCAGGTCGTGGGTGATGAGGATGACGGCCATCCCCAGCTCTTTCTGCAGGTTGCGGATCAGGTTGAGGATCTGCGCCTGCACGGTGACGTCAAGCGCCGTCGTCGGCTCGTCGGCGATCAAAACGTCGGGATCGTTGGCAAGCGCCATGGCTATCATCACCCGCTGGCGCTGGCCGCCGGAAAGCTGATGCGGATATTGCATGAGCCGCGCGGCGGGATCGGGGATCTGCACATGTTCCAGCAGTTCGAGCGCGCGCTTTTGCGCATCCCTCTTGCTGATCCGGCGATGCACGCGGATCGCTTCGACAATTTGGCTGCCGATCGTATAGATCGGGTTCAGCGAGCTCATCGGCTCCTGGAAGATCATCGAGATGCGATCGCCGCGCAGCTTGCGGCGCGCCCGCTCGGAGAATTTCAAAATATTGCTGCCGTCATAGGCAACCGTCGATTTCTCGGAGACGACGGCACGCTTCGACAACAGCCCCATCACCGTTCGCGCCGTCACCGATTTGCCCGAACCGGATTCGCCGACGATCGCGATCGTCTCGCCGCGATAGAGCTGGAAGGAGACGTCCTTGACGGCTTCGACCATGCCGTCTTCGACCTTGAAGTTCACCGCCACGTTGCGGGCATCGATGATCGGCGTGTCCGAACGGCCATCATGATCGTGGCGGACGGGCGGAGCGAAGGAATTGACCAGTGCAAGAGCCATATCAATCACCTCAATAAGGATCGACCGCGTCGCGCAGTCCGTCGCCGAGCGCATTGAATGCGAAGACGGTGACGAGCACGAAGCCGACGGGAGCGAGAATCCAGGGATAGGAGCCGATCACCGAATAAGTCGCCGTATCCTGCAGCATCAGCCCCCAGGAGATCAGCGGCGGCTTAACCGCAAAGCCGAGGAAACCGAGGAAGGATTCCAGCAGCACGACACTCGGTATATGCAGCGTCACCGCGACGATGACGTGGCTCATCACGTTCGGCAAGATGTGCTGGAAGATGATGCGTGTGTCGGTGGCGCCGACGGCCATGGCCGCCCGGACATAATCGATGCGGGCGAGCGCCAGTGTCTTGCCGCGCACCTCGCGCGACATCTGCGCCCAGCCGAGCGCCGACATGACGACGATGACGAAGGCGAGGAAGACATTGGTCGGCGCCGTCACCGGGATCAGCGAGGTCAGCGCCAGATAGAGCGGCAATTGCGGGAAGGCCAGCACCAGCTCGACGAAACGCTGCAGCCAGACGTCGAAGGTGCCGCCGAAATAGCCCGATACCATTCCGACGGTGGTGCCGATGACGGTGACGATGAAGACCACCGTTAGGGCAATCGTCAGCGAGATGCGCGAGCCGATGATGGCGCGCGACAGCACGTCGCGGCCGAACTTGTCGGTGCCGAGAAAATGCACCGGCTTTCCGTCGGTCGAGCCGAAGAAGTGACGGTTGGCGGGGATCAGGCCGAACAGCCGGTATTCGGCGCCCTTGACGAAGAAGCCGAGCAGCCGCGGATTGTCGTAGTCGATGCCGACAATTGGCTGGAAGGTGACCGGATCAAGCTCTTCGGAATCCGACAGCGCATAGACGCGCGGCTGGAAGACGAAATTGCCGTCCTTGTCGTGGAAGCTCATCACCTGTGGCGGCGCGAAGCCGACATCGGTCGCCTTCGGATCCATCGGCGAGAAGAAATCGGCAAAGATCGCCATGAGGAGCAGGAGCACGACGAGCACGAGCCCGGCCATGCCGGTCCAGGAGCGCCTCAGCCGGCGCCAGACAAGGGCGATATAGCTCTCATGCCCACGCGATGGCTTGGCCACGATGTCGGTCGTCGGCGGTGTTGCAGAAGAGTCGAAAGCAAGCATCTCAGGCTCCTCCATATTGGCGGACACGCGGATCGAGCAAGGCGAGCAGCATGTCGGCGATGATGTTGCCGACGATCAGCGTCGCCGACAGCACCATCATGAAGGTGGCGGTGACATAGACGTCGCCGACGGCCATCGAGCCGACGATGGCCGGTCCGACGGTCGGAAGCGCGAAGATGATGGCGGTCTCGATCTCGCCGGTCAGCATGTAAGGCAGCACGACCCCCTGGTACATCACCAGCGGATGCAGCGCATTCGGCACCGCATGGCGCATCACCACCGCTCCGCCTGAAAGGCCCTTGGCCTTGGCCGTCTCGACATATTGGGCGTTCAGCGTATCGAGCAGATTGCCGCGCATGACGCGCATGTTGTAGGCGAGCCCGCCGAAGGTGGCGATCGCCACGACCGGCCAGACATGGTGGACGAGATCGACGAATTTCGCCCAGGACCAGGGCGCCCCGCCATATTGCGGCGAAAAGAAGCTGCCGATCTCGGTCACGTTGAGCTGGAAGACCAGGAGATAGACCATGATCAGCGCCATCAGGAAGCGCGGCACCGTCATGCCGAGGAAGGAAATTCCCGAAAGCAGGCTGTCGATCCAGCTGTACTGGCGGGTTGCCGCCCAGATGCCGAAACCGATGCCGAGCACCGAAGCGAAGAGATGGCAGACGAGCGCCAGAAGCAAGGTCCGCGGCAGGCGTTCGCCGACGACATCGGCGACCGGCTTGTTGTAGAACATGCTGTAACCGAAATCGCCGCGGGTCACGATTCCGCCGATCCAGTTGATGTACTGGACGACCAGCGGCTTATCGAGCCCGTGTTCGACGCGGTAAGCCTGCGCTTGCGCTTCGGCCTGGGCATAGGAGGCGCCCCCCTGGTTGATCAGCTGGGAGCGGATGTAATCGGCATAGTCGCCGGGCGGGGCCTGGATGATTGCGAAAGTCACCACGCTCAGGATGAAGAGAATGGGGATCGCGGAGGCTATGCGCACGAGCAGGAATCGTAACATCAGACGGTTCGCTTCTCCTTGCCGCCAGTCGCTCCTTGTCAGCGCGGCCGGCTCGTTGGTCATATCGGGCCGCGCGCGGCACGCGCGGCCCGGAACTCACTTCAGCTGGGAGGGAGCTCTCCAGCGCGTCGCATCACATGCGACGCGCTTTAACTCTTTGTTTCCGGGCATCATGCATCAGTTGATCGGACCCTTCTCGCCGGGCTTGCCGGGCAGCTGTTCGGGGAACAGCTCGTATTTGCCCTGCTTGTCGGCGGCCACCCACATGCGTTCGCGGATCACCGAGTCTTCAGCCCAATTGAACATCATAATCGGCGTGCCCTGCGGCACGTTCGAGAACCGCTTGTTGATGATCAGCGCGCCCGGATATTCCGTCAGGCCCACCGTGTTGACGTGCTCGGTCGAGATTTTCTGGTACTGCTTCATCAGGTCGACGCGCTCCTCGTTGCTCTGGCTCGTCCTGAACTTGTTGATGACGTCGATGAGCTCCTTCTCGAACGGCATCAGATCGAGCTTGTCATCCTTGCCGGCGCGATGGTGCCAGCTGGTGCGCGGACCGACAGGGGCAAGCTGTTCGGTGTTCTGCACCACCGACGACAATTCCGTCGTGTTGCGCTGGATCAGCCAATCGAAGCGGCCGGCGTAATGGGCGTCGTCACGCTTGGCGCCGTCGAGCGCATTGATGACGATCTTCAGCCCGAGCTTCTCCATCTGGCCGACGACACCTTCGGCGAGGCTCTTGTCGGTCGTGTACTGATTGTTGATCAGCATGACGATTTCGACATCCTTGCCGCCCGCCGTACCGGCCGGGAAGTTCACGACGCCGTTGCCGTCGGTGTCCTTGAGGCCGGCCTTGGCGAGTTCGGCCTTGGCGCCCTCAAGATCGAAGGGATAGTAGACGGTCGAGTTACGGTCGTAGAAGCTGGTGCCGGAAGAAAGCCCGCCGGGATAGATCGCGGTGAACGGTCCCTTGACCAGCGAGTCGCCGATCGCCTTGCGGTCGAGCGCCATGGTGACGGCCTTGCGGAAATCCTCGTTGCGGTTCAGTTCGCGGATCGCCTCACCGCGCTCGTCCGGATTGCCCCAGCCATTGGCGGAAAAGTTCATGCGAAGATTGTAGCCGATGAGGCGCGGGCCGAAGGCAAGGCGGGCGGGCGCCGTTTCTTCCGCGGCACGCTTCAGCGAGGCGACGAAGTTTTCCGGCTGCTCGAGGTTCGAGATGTCGGCGGATCCGGCCACGGCCTGAACGTCGCGGTCGGCCCAGGTCGAGAGCTTGTAGTGCAGCTCGTTCAGATAAGGCAGCTGATTGCCCTTCTCGTCGACCTTCCAGTAATAGGGGTTGCGGCGCATGACGATGATATCGTCGGAGCGATATTCCACCGGCACCCAGCCGCCCATGACCGGCATGTTCATGAACTCCGGCGGGAAGGCGTTCTTGAACTGGTCGTAGGTATTCTTCGAATATTTCGGATGCTTCGGCTTCAGGATATGCGACGGACCCGGGCAGAAGTTCGGGTAGGACATCGTATAGAGATATTGCTTCGGGAAGGCCTCCTTGAAGGTCCATTCGACGGTGTAGTCGTCGATCTTCTTCAGCGTCGTCCCGGTGCCGAAGGCTTCCGGCGAGGCGCCGCCGCCAAGCGGCGAGACGTTCGGGTCGATGACTTCGTCTTCCCAGTAGAACATGATGTCGTCGGCGTTGAACGGCGCGCCGTCAGACCACTTGGCGCCTTCGATCAGGTGCATGGTCAGCTTATGGCCGTCTTCAGACCAATCCCAGCTCTTGGCGAGGTTGGGCAGCGGTTCGGTGTCGGACGCCTGCACCTGGAACAGCGGCGCGGTGCGCGTCAGGCATTCGGAAAGGCCGATATCGATGCCGCCCCAGCCCTGCGTCTGGCCGGCGCCATAGTTCCAGCCTTCCGGCCGGCCGCCGATGACGTGGCGCATCGTATCGCCGTAGACACCGATGCCGTCGGGCATGTTGCCTGTTTTAAAGACCATCGGCTCCTTCGGCAGGCGATCCTTGACCGGCGGCAGCTTGCCGGAAGCGACGAAATTCTTCGTGACCCAGTCGGGCTCGTGATATTCAGGCAGCGCCTTGAACTCCAGGATGGAGTCGCGCGCGACATAGTTGATCTTGCCTTCGGCGGGGAAGTCGGCCGGCGCCGGCGGGATGGTTGGCTCGGAGGCATAGGCATTCAGCGCCGCGGCTGAGACGCTGAGCGCCAGTCCGGCCAGGATGCCTGCGTTACGGAAATTCATCATCGTTTCTCCCTCTTGTTCCGGAGCGCGGTTCCCGCGGCTCCTTTTCCTCGAACGACATGAAAGCGGGCCTGACGTCATGGATTTCCCTCCCGGAAACCCATGACGACCCATCCTTCAAGAACATCAGACGGCCTGTTTCAGCGCCGCCTTTTCCGCGCGCAGCTCCTCGATCGAGCGAACGTTGCGGCGTGCGGCCCCCGCCCAGTCGCGGGTCTGCACCTTCGATTTCGACAACCGCTCCTTGGCGGCCGGCACGGCATCGGCATATTGCGGCAGCCAGCGCGCCTGGGCAACGACCATCTCGTCGACCATCTGCCAGACCTCTTCCGGCGTCGAGACGGCGCCGACCAGCGGGTCGTGGAGCACGGCCAGCTTCAAGAGGTCGATGTCGCCTGATATCGCCGCGTGCACCGACATGCGCTGGACGTTGATCGAGGCGATGCAGGTGGCCGCACAAGCTTCCGGCAGGGTGACGCCGGAAACCATGTTGATGCCGAAGCGATCGACGAAGCCCGGCGATTCGATGATCGCATCGGACGGCAGGTTGGTGATGACGCCATTGTTCTTGACGTTGAAATGGCCGCGATAGACCCGGTTCGTCTCCAGCGCCTCGAGGATATGGCTCGCATGTTCGTTCGAGCGCTTGGCGGGATCGATCGGCTTTGCGGCGGATTCCAGGAATTGCGGATATTCCGTCTCGAACCAGTTGCGCGTTTCGGTCGAATGGCGGAGATAGCCGCCGGTCTCGCCATGGATCCAGTCGGACATGTCGATCCAACGGGTGATCTCGTCCGGCCGCTTGCGATACCAGGGCAGGTATTCCGAGAGATGGCCGTTGCTTTCGGTGGAATAGACGCCGAAACGCTTCAGCACGTCGATGCGCAATTTCTCCTGCTGCGAATAGACCGGATGCGCCTCGAAGGCGGCGATCAACTCATCCTTGCCGATCCTGCGGCCGTTGAGGCGAAGGTCGATGAACCAGGTCTGGTGATTGATGCCGGAGCAGATGTAGTCGAGCTCACTCAGCGACTTTGCGCCGAGCACCTCGGCGATCTGTTCGGCGCCATGCTGGACGCCGTGGCAGAGACCGACAGTATCGACCTTGCCATATTCGATCGCTGCCCAGGTGTTCATCGCCATCGGGTTGGCATAATTCAGGAATTTCGCGCCGGGTTCGGCGACCTCTCTTATATCCTTGCAGAAGTCGAGGATGACCGGGATGTTGCGCTGGCCATAGAGGATGCCGCCGGCGCAGATCGTATCGCCGACGCACTGGTCGATGCCGTATTTCAGCGGGATGCGGATATCGTCGGCATAGGCCTCGAGCCCGCCGACCCGGACGCAGCTGATGATGTAGCGCGCGCCTTCGAGCGCCTGGCGCCGGTTGGTCGTCGCCGTCACCTTCGTCGGCAGCCCGTTCGCCTCGACGACGCGGTCGAGGATCGCCTTGATCATTTCCAGATTATGTTCGCTGATATCGGTCAGCGCGAATTCGATGTCGCGAAACTCGGGAACGCACAATATGTCGGTGAACAGCTTCTTGGTGAAACCGACGCTGCCCGCACCGATGATAGCGATTTTGAAACTCATGATCTTCACCTCGACCCAATCGAATGCTAAGGAAAAGACGGTTATGGAGGATCAGGCCGCATGCCGCCGCATGTGGCTGAAAACACCGTAAAATCTGCCTTTTTCCTCCCGGCCGCTCTGTCGGCCGTGGTCTCTTCCTCGTGTCGGCCGGGATTATGCCCGAAATCGGCAGGGCGACCAGAGAAGGATTATGCTTTCAGGGGTAATTTTGTGCTGCAGGATTTGATCGCCAACGGACAGTCGATGAGGACGGTTTCGCTGCCCCGCGGCCGCCAGCGATTGCACGCCATGCCGACCAGCGCCGGCTATGAAGTGCGCGAGAACGAGAGCTATGACTGGGACGGTCGCCGGCGCGGCCAGACTCCCTTCACCGTGCTGCAGCACACGATCAGCGGCAGCGGCCAGCTGCGCTACCAGCACCGCAACTATCGCCTTCAGGGTGGCGATACGCTGCTCGTCCTGGTGCCGCACAATCATCGCTACTGGCTGGAGAAGGGCGATCGCTGGGAATATTTCTGGATCTCGATGAATGGCGAGGAAACCCTGCGCATCCACCAGATGGTGCTGTCGACCGCCGGCCCGGTGCTGAAGCTGCAGCCCTCGACCATCGATCATCTCGCCGATTGCAGCCTGCGGCTGGTCAAGGGCGCGACATCGCCGGGCGCTGCCTCGGCGATTGCCTATGAAGCGGCGATGGCGCTTTACGATGACGTCTTCGGCTCGCCGGCCTTCGCCGCCGAGCTCAGCCTCATGCAGCCGGTGATCGACCATATCAATGCCAATCTCGAAAAGCCGCTGCCGGTCAGCGAGCTTGCCGGCATCGTCGGCCTCAGCCGCGCGCATTTCTCGCGCAGCTTCGCCGAGAGCGAAGGCATGCCGCCGGCCGAATTCGTGCTGCAGCAACGCCTGCAGCGCGCCGTCAAGCTGCTGACCAAGGCCGACTTCCTGCCGGTCAAGGAAGTCGCCATCATGTGCGGCTTCGAAGACCCCAACTATTTCTCCAAAGTCTTCCGCCGCGTCTACGGCACCAACCCCACCGAATTCCGCACGACCGGCATGTATGCCAGCATCGGAAAACTGCGATAGCGGTTGATCCCATTCGGCGGGCTTGGCTTCAGGCCCGCACCTCGAATACCATGTTGAAAGGCGTTTCCGTGGCGCGCCGGAAATGCGTGAATCCGGCGTCGAGCGCGACCTTTCGAAGTTTCATTTCTCCGGCTTGCGCGCCGAGCCCGAGCCCCACCTCCTGGGAGAGCGATGCCGGCGTGCAGATCATCGTCGACGCGCCGTAGTAGACGCGGCCGACCGGATTGAGATTGTCCTTGAGGTGATCATGGGCAAAAGGCTCGACGATCAGCCACGTGCCGTTCGGCCCAAGCGTTTCCTTGACATGCCGGCCGGCGCCGACTGGATCGCCCATGTCGTGAAGACAGTCGAACATGGCGACCATATCATAGCCGCGTCCCGGAAATTCCGCCGCCGAGCCCTGCTGGAAGGTCACACGGTCCGCAACACCCGCATCTTCGGCGGCGGCCTTCGCCCTTTCGATCGACGGGCCATGATAGTCGAAGCCGGTGAAGCGGGAGGCGGGATAGGCCTGCGCCATCAGGATGGTCGATGCCCCATGACCGCAGCCGACATCGGCGACACTGGCGCCGGCCTTGAGCTTTTCTTCGACCCCGGAAAGAGCCGGTATCCATTCATTGACGAGATGGCTGTTATAGCGCCCGGACGAAAGAACCGCTCGGTTCCCCGGAAGAGGCAGGTGCTGTGCTCATGCCAGCCGAGACCCTTGCCGGTACGGAAGGCATCGGCGACTTTGGGCTCGTCCATCCACATGGATTGGACGACCTCGAAGGCGCCGACGAAAAAGGCGGGGCTGTTTTCCTCGGCAAACACCATCGCCTGCTCCGGCGTCAGGCTGAAACGATCGGTCTTTTCATCATAAGCAATGTAGTCGGCGGCCGCCTGGGCGCTCAGCCATTCCCTGACGCAGCGCTCCTTCACCCCCGTCTTCGCGGCGCGCGTGATAAGGATGATCTAAATTAGACTTTAATGATATTCCGTCAATTACCCGGACCTTTGCAGATGGAATACCGGCGGTCGAAGAATGTGGCGGACGGGCTAACATCACTTGTGTGGAGATGAGATTTTCGTATAGTTTTACGGAAGCAGACTACGCTTTTGATGCAAGGTTGTCGTTTTGTCTCTATCTTCTGCTCAATGTCGGGCTGCCCGCGCACTTCTGGAGTGGTCGCAGGACGATCTCTCGTCAGCCTCGAAAGTTGCCAAAGCGACGATTGCCAATTTCGAGGCCGGAAAGCGCTCTCCCTATGAACGCACACTTCAGGACATGAAGCAGGCGCTGGAAGTTGGCGGCGTCATTTTCATCCCCGAAAACGGCGGAGGGGCCGGCGTTCGCCTTGCGAAACGCGCGACCGCCTCGATCGACACGAACGAAACCCAGACGGTTCAATACGAGGAGCATCTCACAAATGACGCCCCTCCCGGTGCAGGCGGCTGAATGGCAAAGAAAGAGAAGCTTGAACACTCCGAACTGGCGGGAGAATTCACCGACGACGGAATCACCGTGCTCGTCGATATCTTCCGCACATCGGGCAGCAATGAAGACTGGACGATGGAAGTGGTCACGCAAGCGGAAGACCTGATCCGCTGGGACGAGCCATTTGCGACAGACAGGGATGCCTTCGACGAATTCCTGGCCGTCGTCGCCCGCGACGGCATTCGATCCTTTCTCGAAGAAGACGAGCCATCCGTGCATTGAGGAATATCCGTGAAAAGCATCAATGATCTCGTCGCATCGGCGAAAACCGTCTGCGATCGATACCGGGCCGGGCGGATGGAGCGTGAGACCGTGCGGGAATGGGTTCTCGGACTTGGCGCCTATCCGCCGCCGCATGGAGATCGGGTGCGCGAAGCTGCGGAATGGTTCCGGCTGCACAATCGTGAACCTGTTTCCGAAGATATCGTGCTGGTGGACATCGATCGACTTGCAGCGATCGCGGCGCCGTGATCCCGCGGCGCCGGCGCTGTTTTGCGGTTGCCCCGCCGTCTCGATCCGGACTGGCGCAATTACGCCGTTACTAGGCGGCATAGGACCACTGACGGTCATGAGCCTTCTGCATAATACCCTCATCGCAGCGTCCATGCGCAGCGGTCTTGGGGTTCCGCTGCTTCGGTAAATGTGACACCCCTACGAGGCTGACATGGCACCTGCATCTCAAGCGCGCAGCGTACGTCAAGCGCAGCTCGAGTATTTTGATTCGTGCGATAAATAGAAGGAACAGCACGTGGCAGCATTTCCGGAAAAGGCAAAGGTCGTCATCATCGGGCTCGGCGGTATCGTCGGCGCCTCCATCGCGCATCATCTCGTCGAGCGGGGATGGGACGATATCGTCGGCATCGATAAGTCGGGCATACCGACCGATATCGGCTCGACGGCCCATGCCTCGGACTTCTGTTACACCACGAGCCACGACTATCTGTCGGTCTGGACCACGCAATATTCGATCGATTTCTACGAGAAGATGGGCCATTACGCCCGCATCGGCGGCCTCGAAGTGGCGCGCACCGGCGACGATACCTGGATGGAGGAAATTAAGCGCAAGCTATCCTCGGCACGCGCTTTCGGCACGCGCGCCCATTATGTCAGCCCTTCCGAGATCAAGGAGAAGTTCCCGCTGATCGAAGAAGATCAAGTGATGGGCGGCCTTTACGATCCGGATGCCGGCCTCGTCATTCCGCGCTCGCAGACCGTTGCCGGCAAGCTGGTCGATGCCGCCGAAAAGGCCGGCAAGCTGCAGGTGTTCGGTAACACGCCGGCGAAGTCGCTGATCGTCGAAGGCGGTCGCATCAAGGGCGTCGTCACCCATCGCGGTACGATCATGGCCGACCGCGTCATCGTCTGTGCCGGCCTCTGGGGACGCCTGATCGCGGAGATGGTGGGCGAAGACCTGCCGGTCATGCCGGTCGACCACCCGCTCACCTTCTTCGGTCCATATAATGAATTTGAAGGCACCGGCAAGGAAATCGGCTTCCCGCTGCTGCGCGACCAGGGCAACTCCGCCTATATGCGCGATACCGGCGACCCGGCGACGACGGAGGGCGGCCAGATCGAGTGGGGCTATTACGAAGCCACCAATCCGCGCATGTGCCATCCGCGCGATCTTCTCGAAAAACACGAAGCGCGCCTTTCGCCCTCGCAACGCGATCTCGAGATGGAACAGATCATCGAGCCGCTCGAGCGCGCCATGGAACTGACGCCGGTCCTCGGCGAACTCGGCTATAACGAAGGTCACTCCTTCAACGGCCTGCTGCAGGTTTCCGCCGGCGGCGGCGCATCCTGCGGCGAGAGCCAGAAGGTGCGCGGTCTTTGGTATTGCGTTGCCATCTGGGTCAAGGACGGCCCGGGCTATGGCAAGCTGATCGCCGACTGGATGAGCGATGGTCGTACAGAAATCGATCACAACAGCATCGACTACGCCCGCTTCTATCCGCATCAGTTGACGGAAGAGTTCATCGAGGGCCGCTGCTACGAAGCCGCCCAGAAGATCTATTTCCCGGCTGTTCACACCCGCGAACCCTATGCATCCGGCCGCAACGCCAAACGCTCGCCCTTCTACGAGCGCGAAAAGGAGCTCGGCGGCTACTTCATGGAACTTGGCGGCTGGGAGCGTGCGCACGGCTACGCCGCCAACGAACACCTTCTGGAGAAATACGCCGACCGCGTCCCGGTCCGCGAGAATGAATGGGACAGCCGCCATTTCTGGCGCGTATCGAATGCCGAGCATCTGGCGATGAGCGAGGATTGCGGCATCGTCAATCTCAGCCACTTCCACATGGTCGATATCGAGGGACCCGACCATGTCGAACTGATGGAATGGCTGTGCGCCGCCAAGATCGGTGGCGATGCAAACATCGGCAAGGGCATTTACACCCACTTCCTCGACGACGAAGGCATGGTGCGCGCTGACTTCACAGTCTTCCGCATGGCCGATCGATGCCGTCTCGTCAACGGCGCCGATGCCGGCCCGCGCGACCTGCACTACATGAAACGCGTCGCCGAAGACCGCGGCCTCGACGTGATCATCACCGACGTCTCGGAAAAATTCGTGACGATCGGCATCTGGGGTCCGAACGCGCGCGGCACGCTGAAGAAGGCCGTGGCCGATCCGGCCGGGCTCGATCAGGAAAATTTCGCCTTTGCGGCGATCAAGCCGATCGAAATCGCCGGTAAGCCCGTCACCGCTTTCCGCATCTCCTATGTCGGCGAGCAGGGCTGGGAATTGCACATGAAGTACGAAGACGGCCTCGCCGTCTGGGATGCGCTGCGGTCGACCGGCGTGATGGCCTTCGGCGTCGAAACCTATGCAAACTCGCGCCGCATGGAAAAGAGCCTACGCCTGCAGAACGCCGACCTGCTGACCCAGTACAACCTGATCGAAGCCGATCTCGCCCGTCCGAAGGTCAAGGAAGCCGATTTCCGCGGCAAGGCAAAACATCTGGAATACAAGGCGCGCGAACACCAGCCGGCCATGCTCTGCACGCTTGTGATGACCGAGAACACCGACAAATCAGGCGTGAAGCGTTATCCCGTCGGCAACATGCCGGTTGTCGATCCCGCTACGGGAGAGGTTCTGGTCGACGAGCTTGGCCGCCGGTCCTACACGACCTCGGTCGCCTACGGCCCGACGGTCGGAAAGAACATCGCCTTGGCCTATCTGCCCTGGTCCTATTGCCAGGTCGGACGCAGGCTGAATGTCGAGTATTTCGCCGAGACTTATCCGGTCGAGGTTGTCGGCGTCGGGTACAAGCCGATCTATGACCCAGAAAATCTGAAGCCGCGCAGCTGAGCACTCACGTGCATGTGGCGCCGCGAGCACGGGGCGCCACGCTGAACGGCGGCTCGATGAGCTCGCTGGTGACACCTGTTCCAGGGGCCCAATAGCTGCTCTAAATCAAAGAAATAGAGCATGATGTTGTCGGCATCATGCTCGAGGCTATTTCCCCTGAAACTTCTTCCGCGCCGCGCGCACCACGCTCTCGGCGAGGATCAGCAGGCAGCCGAGGAGAAGCAGAGCGGCGGCGAGCAGCGCGTCGGCATGGGCGAATTTCACCAGCACGCCGACGACAGCGATCAGCAGCAGCGCCGCCAGCGCCAATGCGCCGTCGTCGATGAACATGCCGAAGAATTCCTTGAACACGACTTTAAGAATATTCGTCATGCGGCGACCTCGGCATGGGCGTTGAAATATTGGCGCAGCATCCGGACCGCGGCGAAGGAAAAGACGGTGAGCACGGCAAGGATCGCCAGGAGCGAAAGGTCGTCGCCCGGCCAGTCAGCGCCAATGCCCTCGCCGACCCAGAATATGCCGAAGGCGCTAAGCAGCAGCCCGACGACGAATTTGAGGCTGTTCTCCGGAACCGCCGAAAGCGGTTTGTGCACGAAGATGCCGATGATCAGCACCAACAGGCAAGCCGCGGCGGCCCCAAGGCTGGCATAACCGATCATGCCATGTCCGGCGCCGGTGGCGATGACAATGAACACCACTTCGATCCCCTCGAGCAGCACGGCCTTGAAGGCCGCAATGCCCGCCAGGAGATTCGCGCGGCGCTCGGAGGATTGGCGCCTCAGGCTATCCGTCTCGGCGGCAAAGGCCTTGTCCTCGTCGTTCAGCGCGATGAAGCCCGAAGCCCTGAGGATCGCCTTGCGCAACCAGCGCAGGCCGAAGAGAACGAGCAGCGTTCCGATGACGACCTGCATCAGCTCGACCGGAATGAGGCCGAGCAATGGACCGAGCGCCAGCACAAGGATTGCCAGAACGCAGAGCGCAAGACCGGTGCCGATGAAGGCCGGCCGCCAGCTTTGCGTAACGCCGACGGCGAGAATGATGGTGAATGCTTCAACGACCTCGACGAAGGAGCCGAGAAATGCGGCGGTGACCGTCGAGGTGATCGTTGTCAGAGTTGTCATGGTGCTCGTCCGTGATGCAAGCGGAGATCAAAGCGTTGTTGATGCCGGCAGCACTGTGCAACAGCTGCGAGATAGGGAAAAGGCGCGCGCTGCTAAAGATTGTGCATGAAGGATATTGAAGGATGACTTCGAAAATCTGGAATCGGCCCTGATCGAACCCCCTATCTCTCCGCCGCCTAGCGATGGACGAGACTTGGAAGAGCTATCTGCTGTCACCGTTTTCAGCTTCGGCGCCATCGTCAGGGGCGCGGCTTGGAATGAAGCGCTTCGAGATCAGCCAGCAGCCGAGCGCCCAGAGCGCGCCTGCGCACCATCCGGCGAAGACGTCCGTGGGGTAATGGACTCCGAGATAGACCCGGCTCAAACCGACAATGACGGCAAGGAAGACGCCGGCGGCCATGACGAAGATCCGCGTCGACGGATAACGCTGCGTTCGCGCGACAAGCGCGCCTAGGGTCAGATAGGTTACCGCCGACACCATGGCATGTCCGCTAGGAAAGCTGAGATCGCTCACTTCGACCAGATGCGGAACGATATCGGGACGCGGCCGGGCGACAAGGATCTTCAGTGTCGCGCTGGCCAGCCAGCCGGTCAGCACCGAGGAAAAGACGAAGATGGCGATCGGCCAGCGCCGGTCGAACAAAAGATAGATGGTGATCAGAGCCGTCAGGAGCGAGAGAACGGTGATGCCGCCAAGGGCGGTGATATCGTCGACGGCATGAGTCAGCCATCCGGGGCCGATCGGCACGGCAAGATCGTCCGCACGTCTCAACGCCAGCAGGATCACCTCATCGAAGCGAAAGGACTCGCCTTCCAGGACTTCACTCGTCAGCCGCTGGAGCACGAACAGTCCGCCCGCGATCGACGCGAGCGTAATCAGCGTCAGCGGTTCATAGGCGGTAAGCCTTGTGAGAAAACCTTGTCGTTGAACCTCAGTCATGCCTGCCGTCGAGCTCCCTTTACATGATGCCGGTCCTCGCCAGATTGGCAACGCGACCTCGGGATTCAAGGCCTAGCTGCATTCAAGGACGCTGCTAAAGGAAGTTTTTACGGTTCGCGAGGCCACCTTTGGCGGTTCATCGACACCACCAGCGAGATGGCGAAAGGCATTGTTCCGGTTGCGCTCCGACAAGGGACCGCTACTGCCGGGTCGGCAAAAACGCGCTGCCGCGGCACACCATCGAGGGCGATCGCACGCAGACCGTCATCCTTTGAAAAGCGCAGGGTCAACAGCTCACGATCGGAAGGCCTTGTTGATGGCCGCAATCAGCGCGGCTCCGGAAAACTGCTTCTGCAGATAAGCAACGCAGCCCACCTTTTCCGCCTCCGTCTTCACGGCGCCGGCTTCCAGCGCCGTGATGAAGATCACCGGAAGGGCCGTCCCCTCGGCCTTCAGCCTGCGTTGCAGATCAATGCCGGACATGCCACCGAGGTCGATATCAAGGACAAGGCAATCTATCGGCTTTTTCCGATCGCGAGCGAGAAAGTCCTCGGCGGACGCATACTCCTCAGCCAGAAACCCGTAGGCGTTGAGCAGCCGCCCGAGGCTGCGCCGCAGGCTTGCGTCATCATCGACGACAGCGACCGTGCGGCGAAGCTTCTCCACCTCATGCCCCCTCCTCTTTCGAACATATGAGAGATCGACGGTTCCTGGCCAGAGTAGGCCAGTTGGAGGTCGATTGATATTGTCCTAAGGGGAAGGAGTCACCTGTCACCCGCCGGCGATGCCGTATCCTGTTCGATGAGGCCGATATTCGCGGCGATCGACACCGCCTCTGCCAGCGAGCGCACGCCAAGTTTTTCCATGACCTGATGTCGATGTACCTTCACCGTGCGCTCCGAGATGCCGAGCGCAAAAGCGATCTGCTTGTTGAGACGGCCGCGAATGAGGAACTGGAACACTTCGGCCTCGCGCGGACTAAGCCCCGCCACCAGGGCCTGCTGGGCTCGAAGGCGGTCGTGTCCGGCCCGCTGCCTTTCATATTGGATGAGAGCGCGATCGATCGCCTCCATCAATGCCGCTGTGTTCGAACTCTTCTCCAGAAAATCCTTGGCGCCCGCCTTCATCGCCTCGACGCTTGCCTTGATGTCTCCTTTTCCGGTCAGAAAGACGACCGGCAATAGCGGCGCCAGCTCGCGCAGCCGCCGTTGGATCTGCAGGCCGGACTGGCCAGGCATCTGGAGGTCGAGAAGAACGCAGCCCGGTTCGCAAACGGAAAGGCCGGCGAGAAACTGGTCTCCGGATTCATGGGCTTCTACCTTGAGGCCGTGTGCGGAAAGCAGCCTTGCGATCGCCGTCCGGTAGGATTTGTCGTCATCGACGATATGGACAATCGGTTTCATCTCGATCGCTCCTCCCTGTGGGCGAGCGGCAGGGCCACGCGAAAGACCGCGCCTCCTTCGGGGCGGTTGTCGGCACGGATCGTACCGCCATAGGTCTCGAGAATGGCGCGGGCTATGGAAAGCCCAAGCCCGGTACCCGCCTGCTTGGTTGTATAGAACGGCTCGAAGATTCTGATCAGCCTCTCTTCGGGAATGCCGTCTCCGGTGTCGGAGACCCGCAGCTCCGCCTTCTCGTTCGCCAGTCCCGTTGCGAAGCTAAGCGTTCTCCCGGCCGGGACGGCGTTCAGCATGGCGTCCATCCCGTTGGTCGCCAGGTTGAGAATGACTTGCTGCACGTGAACCTTGTCGGCACGCACCGGTAGCTCGCCCGGCGGCTGGGTTGAGGTCAGCTTGATTCCGCGCCGTTCCGCCTCGCCGTGAATGATGCGGATTGCGCTCGATGTCACATCGTTCAGATCGAACTCCTGCCAATCGATCTCGTCTCTCTTCTTGAGCAGTCCTCTCATCCGGCTGATGATATCGCCTGCGCGCTGATCGTCTTCCTGGATGTCGAGGAGAATCTGCTGAATCAGTTCGTGATCCGGGTTCGCACTTCGCAGCAGCATCGAGGCTGCCTCGGCATTGTTCCGGATCGCCGAAAGAGGCTGATTCAGTTCGTGAGCGATGGACGAGGATAACGCACCGGCTGTCGCGGACTGATTGAGATGAACGGCTTCCAGCAAATGAAGTTGCGCGCTTCGCTCGGCGTCGCGCCGCCGCCTCCGCTCAAGCAGAAGCACCGAGATGATGATGGCTTGCGCCAGCAGGAGACCGCTCACCGCCGTCAATATGACCCAATGCTCCTCCCAGAGACTCTTCTCCTTGTGCATCTGGATCGTGCCCGGTGGCAGATCCTTTTCGGCAAGCCCCCAGCGCTGAAGTTGCCGGGCATCGGCGACATAGGTCTGGGGCGCTTCGAGATCCGACACCGTCTTGCCGGCGATCGCATCGATGACCAGGTCGCCGACGGTGCGGCCCAGCGCATCAAATGTAACGGTATTGCCGCCGACGATGCCATGATCGATGTAGGTCTGGTAGGGGCCGTAGACAGGCGCACTGGCGGTCGCTGCGATCTGCCTGATGGCGTCGCGCGGAATGAAGTTGCGCCCTGTCCGATCCTTGAAGACCGTCAATGCCAGGATGATGCTGTCGGGCGGCACGCGCGAAGCGCGTTCGACGAATTCGTCGATCGTCAGATCTTCCAGATAGGTGGTCGTATCAAAGGACTTGGAGAACTGTTTCAAATCCGCGCGGGCGGTCGTCAGCCAAGTCCGGTCGAAGTCGGACGAGCCCCCGACGATGTAGAGGTGGCGGGCGTCGGGCTGCAGGCTCCGGGCCATCTCGGCCGTCTTCAGAATGTTGAATGTCGAGAAGGCTCCGATCACGTCATCCGGCAAAGCGATTTTCTCGGCGGTGGCGGTGCCAAAACCGGCAGCGACGATTTTTGCGCCGGGAGCGATCGTGCCGCGGTTCGCGACGATGAAGCTTGCCGATTCCCGGCCGACGGCCACGACCACGTCAGGGCGGCGTGCTGCGTATTTCTCGCCTAAATATTGGGCCATGCGCGCGATATGGTCGTTTTCCGGAAACCGCGAGAGATCCAGGAACTCGGAAAACAGATCGATCTTGCCGTTGGTCGCCTGCAGCAAACGGCTCCGCAACGCCTCACCGGCAGCGGTCGTCGCCGCGACCCTCTCGTCATAAGGATAAAGAACGAGGACGCGGGGAACCCGGTCGATGACGGCAATCGAGGGGTCGGAAGCTGCTGCCTGACGACTGCACACACCCAGGGCGGCCACCGCCAACAAAAAGGCAGTGCAGCATAATCGACCTGACCATTTGCCCAAGCCCATCAGCTTTCCCCCCAAAGCCGGGCGAACAATAACAGCTTCGCGCTGCGACGTCATCTGCCCCAGCACTACTTTCGATTGCTTCCCGAGAGCGGGATTCCCCAAAGTACAATATCGGGCGAAGACCGTATTCGCTAAGGTCCAGCGCGCCGGGGCAGATATGCGGTCGGCTTCGTAACCCGCCGGAGGCAGCTACGGCAGGAACGTCATTTTCAAAGCAGTCCGGTCGAGCACGCATGCGATCGCAGACCTTTGCCGCGAGCGACACCATCATCGACCGAACTCCAACGGAGGGATTTGACATGAACGGCAGAATCCTTATCCGCTGCATCGGAGCCTTGGCTTCATCCACCATTCTGTGGTGTGCAGCCTTGCCCGTGCAAGCGCAGGACTCTCAGCGAAAACCCAACATTCTGTTCATCGTTTCGGATGATACCGGCTACGGCGATCTCGGCCCCTATGGCGGGGGTGAAGGTCGCGGGATGCCGACACCGAACATCGACAAGCTGGCCGACGAAGGCATGACCTTCTTTTCCTTCTACGCCCAGCCGAGCTGCACGCCCGGTCGCGCCGCCATGCAAACGGGACGCATTCCCAACCGCAGCGGCATGACGACGGTCGCCTTTCAAGGCCAGGGCGGCGGACTGCCTGCGGCCGAATGGACGCTCGCCTCCGTTTTGAAGCGCGGTGGCTATCACACCTATTTCACCGGCAAATGGCATCTCGGGGAGGCGGACTATGCTCTGCCGATTGCGCAAGGCTATGACGAGATGCGGTACGCCGGCCTCTACCACTTGAATGCGTACACCTATGCCGACCCCACCTGGTTTCCGGACATGGACCCGAAGCTGCGCGAAATGTTTCAAAGGGTGACGAAGGGGGCGCTTTCCGGCAAGGCCGGAGGACCTGTCACTGAAGATTTCAAAGTCAACGGTCAATATGTCGATACGCCGGTTATCGACGGCAAGGAGGGCGTCGTCGGCATTCCCTACTTCGACAGCTATGTCGAAAAAGCAGCGCTGGAATTCCTCGACGCTGCCGCCAAGAAGCCCGACGAGCCATTTTACATCAACGTAAATTTCATGAAGGTGCACCAGCCAAACATGCCGGCGCCCGAGTTCGAGCACAAGTCGCTGTCCAAGAGCAAGTATGCCGACTCGATCGTGGAACTGGACACCCGTATTGGCCGGATCATGGACAAGCTGCGTGAAACCGGCATGGACCGAAATACACTGGTCTTCTACACCACCGATAATGGCGCTTGGCAGGATGTCTATCCGGACGCCGGGTACACCCCCTTGCGAGGCACGAAGGGCACGTTGCGCGAGGGCGGCAATCGCGTCCCTGCGATCGCGGTCTGGCCGGGAAAGATCAAGCCTCGCACGTCGAACCATGACATCGTCGGCGGGCTCGATCTAATGGCGACGTTTGCCGCAGTCGGCGCTGTCCCTCTTCCGACAGAGGACCGCGAAAACAAGCCAATCATTTTCGATAGCTATGATATGTCGCCGATCCTCCTTGGCACGGGGAAGTCGGAACGGAAATCCTGGTTCTACTTCACTGAAAATGAGCTTTCGCCAGGTGCTATTCGGGTCAATAACTACAAGTTTGCGTTCAATATTCGTGGCGACGACGGAGCGTCGACCGGCGGACTGGCGGTTGATTCAAACCTCGGTTGGAAGGGGCCGGACAAGTATGTCGCGACGGTTCCCCAGGTGTTCGACCTCTGGCAGGATCCGCAAGAGCGCTATGACATCTTCATGAACAACTTTGCGGAACGAACCTGGATGGGCGTTGTCATGGGCGAAGAGCTCCAGAAGATCATGGCGACCTACATGAAGTATCCTCCCCGAAAGATGCAGAGCGTCGGCTACACGGGTCCGATCACTCTCTCGAACTACGAACGCTTTCAATGGGTGCGGGATCAACTCGCCAAGGATGGCGTGACGCTCACCCTCCCGACCGGGAATTGACAAAGAGCGGCGGCTCTCGAGGCCGCCGCCCGTTTTTTGTTTCCCTGTTGCCAACCCTGGAGAATGACCGATGTCTCTTGTCCGCTTGGCGCCGCGATTGATCTGCCTCATGATCATTGCGCTCGGTGCCGCACTGCTTCATGCCACTTCCCCATTCGCTCAAAGCGATCCTTTGCCCTCCTGGAACGATACAGCCTCGAAAGCTGCCATCGTCTCTTTCGTCGAAAAGGTTATCGGTCAGGGATCGCCCGACTTCGTCCCGGAAAACGAACGGATCGCGGTGTTCGATAATGACGGCACATTGTGGGTGGAACATCCGATGTACACCCAGCTCGCCTTCGCCCTGGACCGCGTTAAGGCACTCGCTCCGCAGCATCCGGAATGGAAGGAAACCCAGCCGTTCAAGGCGGTGCTCGAAGGCGACATGAAGACGCTCGCCGCATCCGGCGAAAAGGGCCTGATGGAACTCATCATGACCACGCATGCGGGGATGACCAGCGGCGATTTCCAGAAAGTCGTGACCGATTGGCTTGCTTCAGCACGCGACCCGAAATTCAAGCGGCCATACACGGAGCTTGTCTACCAGCCGATGATCGAGCTTCTCGCCTATCTCCGCGCCAACGGATTCAAGACCTTCATCGTTTCAGGCGGCGGCGTCGAGTTCATGCGGCCATGGGTGGAAAAGGTCTATGGCGTCCCGCCGGAGCAGGTGATCGGCTCGTCGATCAAGACCGAGTTTAGGATGCAGGACGACACACCGACCCTCTTTCGGCTCCCCGAAATCAATTTCATCGACGACAAGGCCGGCAAGCCCGTCGGGATCAACCAGCAGATCGGCAGGCGGCCGATTGCAGCCTTCGGCAATTCCGACGGAGATCTCCAAATGCTGCAATGGACGACCATGGCGGGCGCACCTGCCAGGCTCGGCGTGCTGATCCATCATACCGATGCCGAGCGCGAATACGCCTACGACCGCGAAACCGAATTCGGCCGCCTCGACAAGGCGCTCGATGCCGCCTCCATCGCCGGCTGGACCGTCGTCGACATGAAGGCCGACTGGAAGCAGGTGTTCAAGGACTAGGGGAATGCGCCGAGCGCCGGAGCCTTGCATGATGGCGCCGTGACCTTCTGGAGCGTCGACGGGGAGCGATTGAGTGGCAGCGTCTGTCCGATCAGCAGCGGTGAGAGGAGTGGCCCTCCTGCTTTTCCTGGTGCTTTCCTTTGCCAAGCACAGCCTTGCGAGTGACGCCCTCTCGACGCCCGCTGCCGACCCGCGAATATCGATCCATGAGGGTTTCGTGGACGAAAAGACGTGCGCATCCTGCCACGCCGATCAGGCGGCGGCTTTTTCGAAGTCCCACCATGCCAAGGCCATGGCGCTCGCCGACGACGAAACGGTCCGCGGCGATTTCGACAATAGCAGGTTCGAACATGATGGCGTCGTCACGACCTTCAACCGCCGCGATGGCCGCTTCTTCGTGAACACCGAGGGTGCGGACGGAGGCGAGGGCGAGTTCGAAGTCAAATATACCTTCGCCTACGAACCGCTGCAGCAGTATCTCGTCGAGATCGGAGGCGGGCGGCTGCAGGCTCTCGATATCGCCTGGGATACGGTCAGACGGCAGTGGTTCTGGCTCGGCAACGGCACCCCGGCCAAACCCGGATCGACCTATCATTGGACAGGTCCCTTCTATCGCTGGAACCGCACCTGCATCGATTGTCATTCGACCGACCCCCAGGCGAAGTTTCAACCGCAGACCAATGAATACAAGTCGACCTACGTCGCCACCAGCATCGGCTGTCAGTCCTGTCATGGCCCCGGCGCGAAACACGTGGCTTCGGCGCGTTCGGGCAATGCTTCGTCCTCCATGCCGGATACAAGCCTGCCGAAAGTCGATGCGGGCATTTGTTTCGCCTGCCACGCCAGACGCACCCGGCTGCTGGACGGCTATCAGCCGGGAAAGCCCTTTCTCGACTATTTCTCCCCCGCCCTGCTGCGACCGGATCTTTATTTCCCGGACGGACAGATACTCGACGAGGTCTTCGAATATGGCTCGTTTCAGCAAAGCAAGATGGCAAGGGCGGGCGTGACCTGTCTCGACTGTCATCGGCCGCACGATGCCGGCCTTAAGGCTGAGGGCAATGCGCTGTGCACGCAATGCCACACCGAGACGAAGCCGGAGCGCTTCGTCAACCAGGATCCGAGCGGCCTGTTCGACACGCCCGCGCATACCCGCCACCAAGCCAGTTCGACCGGTGCACAATGCGCCAATTGCCACATGCCGGAACGCACCTACATGAAGGTCGACCCGCGCCGCGACCACTCCTTCGTCATCCCCCGGCCAGACCTGTCGGCAACCCTCGGAACGCCGAATGCGTGCACGACCTGCCATGTCGACAGAACGAATGATTGGGCAGCCGAAAAGATGGACAATTGGTACGGGACGCAATGGCGCAAACGCGCGTCGATCGCCCATGCCTTCACCGGAGTTGCAAACGGCGATGGAGCCGCGGTGGAGGCTCTGCGCGACCTTGTCGGTGACCAAACCCAAGCAGGAATTGTCAGGGGAAGCGCCATCGCCGCAATGAGCGGGACTGGCGGCGCGGATATCACCGCCGACATTCAAACGGCCGCAACCGATGAAGATCCGCTCGTCAGGCTCGGCGCTGCGGAAGCGGCAGGCAACATTCCGCCGGAGCAGAGGCTGGATGCGATCGGCAAGCTGCTCGGCGATCAAACGCGCGCGGTCCGCGTTGCTGCCGCCAACGTGCTCGCCGGCACTCCTCCCCACCTCTTCGGCGATCAGCAAGTCAATTTCGAAGCCGCCGTCGCGGACCTGCGCGCCTACGTGGAGGCGAATGCTGACGTCGCGGAAACCCAAAGCAATTATGGCTTCTTCCTGTTCGCTCGACAGCGTACGGCCGAGGCCGAGGCCGCCTTCCGGCGGGCGATTTCGCTCGACTCGACACTGGAGGGAATGCGCATCAATCTCGCCGAGTTCTACCGCGCCACCGGTCAGAACGACAGGTCGGAGCAGACCTATGCCGAAGCGATCGGCATGGCGCCCCAACGCGCGGATCTGCGTTACGGACATGCGCTGTCCCTGGTACGCAATCAGGCATTGGCCGAGGCGATAACGGAACTCGCAGAAGCGGTGCGGCTCGATCCGCAAAACTCCCGCTACAAGACGACCTTGGCCGTCGCTCTGGATTCGGCTGGCCGGACGGAAGAGGCGTTGGACAGGCTCGATGGTTGGGCGGCGGGCGGAGACGCCGACGTCATCGGCTTGGCACTCCAATACAGTCTCAAGCTTCGACGGCTGCCGGAGGCGTTGAGACATGCGGAAGATCTGGCGCGACTGAGGCCTGAGGACCAGCAGATTTCAGGCCTCATCGGACAGCTGAAGCAGGCGATCAACGGAAAATAGGTATTTAAGCTTGTCCAAATCTACTTCTCGCTGCAAAGTGCCGACTCGGGACAACAGTGCCGAGGCGACAAACGAGATCGGGGGATTCTCATGAAAGCCATACACTTGCATGCCATTCTGTTACTGGCAGGCGTCTGCGCGGCGTCGGCCGGTAATGCCGCTGATGTCACGCCACTTACGCCGGAAGCAAAAACTGTCGAGAGCCAGAGCGGCTGGGAATTCACCTTCGCGCCATATTTCTGGGCTGCCGGCATATCCGGCGATATTGGCCAGTTTGGGCTTCCGGAAGTTCATATCGACGCGGATTTCGGCGATATCCTCAATAATCTCGACTTCGCTTTCATGGCGGCAGGCGAAGCAAGATACGATCGCTTCAGCATCGTCGGTGACGTGATCTACACCAAGCTCGGTGCCGACGCCGACACACCTGCCGGCATCCTCGCCGAGAGCGTCGATGTGACATCGAAGACCTTCGCGGGATTTCTTGGCGTCGGTTACGCCGTGCTCGAAGACCAAAATGGCCACCTCGACGTGGTCGGTGGCATAAAGGTCTGGTCGGCCAAAACCGAGATCTCCTTCAATGGCGGCATTCTTGCCGGAGTGGATGTCGAAGACAGCGCCACATGGGTCGATGCCGTCGCCGGCGTCCGAGGAAACTACTTCTTCACGCCGCAAATCTATGTCACCGGATGGGGCCTAGTGGGTGCTGGCGGCGCCGATATCGACTGGGACGTGGCATTGGGCCTCGGCTACAAGTTCAACGATACTATCTCGGCGGTCGCCGGGTATCGTGCACTTGGCGTCAATTACGATAATGACGGGTTCGTCTTCGACGTCGTCCAGCAGGGGCCGATTATCGGGGTTGCCGTCCGGTTCTAGCCGACGGCGAGCTTCGTACTTTCAGTGCTGGTATGCCCGCCTTGGGAAAGTAGGTGTGGTGCAGAAGCTGGAACGGCGACGCCACCAAAAAAGCAGAGAGCCGCTTTAAAACGGTCGCTCATGATCAATCTTCTACCCACGCCGTTTTCGATCTGTTGTGGAAGGAACTCGATCCCGGACTGACCGCCAAGCTGATCGACGGTCTGCCTGCCCCGCTGCGGTCTCTCTGGCCCGCCATCGCAGGCCGCTAGCGGGGCAGTTGCCTCGGCGCTCGACGCGGGCGGGCAGGTGCTTCTCGATCTCGTTGAGCGGCAGGTTGACGAGTTTTCTGTCATGTTTCGCGCGATCCGCTGCCTGATTCCTCATCAAATGCTCTTCGAACAAGGCCGTGCGCCCACGGCTAATCTCACTGGTGTCTGCGCAGGCGGCCAAAGCGAAAACCATCTGATACCGCGGCGCGGACCATCATCATTTCTCCGATTGTCTCATGCGTCATGAGGCCGATGAGATGATCTGCGCCGTCAACGACAGCGATGGCCGGCACATTTCCCTGCCGCATCAATCGCAAGCTTTCTTCCAGGCTCTTGCGATGATGGATTTTTGGAATATCGACGCGCATCGCGCTTGCGACCGGCATGTCAGGGCCTTTGTCCTTCAACCCACGGATCATGTCGTCACGCGTCAGGAGGCCTTCAAAATGACCGGCAGAATCGACCACTGGAAATTCGCGTTGTGTTGTCGCAAGCAGCATCTCGATTGCCTCGTCGATACTCGCTGAACGATCGAGCCTTGCGAATTTGGTGACCATGACATCGCTGATCAGAACGCTGCCGGAGATCTCGCGGATCTGCGCATTCTGCGCCTCCGCCGCCGCGGCGAGATAGACGAAGATACCGACAAAGATCAGCAGCGGGTTATAAAAGAGGCCAATGAAACCAAAGACAAAGGCTAGCCCCTGGCCGATCATCGCGGCAATCTGTGTCGCACGCGACCAGGTAAGACGCGAAGCGAGAGCGGCACGCAGCACCCGACCCCCGTCCATCGGAAAGGCGGGGATCATGTTGAAGAATACCAGAAAGATGTTGACGCCGGCGAGCCTCGTGAGGAAGCCGATCTTCGGGTCGTCGACTTCGATGATCTGCTCCACGCCCACCGATGCGCCGAGCACGAGAACGATCAGCCCGGCGATCACGAGATTGACCAGCGGACCGGCGATGGCAATCAGCAGTTCCTGATGTGGTTCTTCGGGCATGCGCTCAAGACGGGCGACACCCCCTATTGGCAGCAAGGTAATATCCGGCGTTTTGATCCCGAAGTAGCGCGCAGCGACAATATGGCCGAACTCGTGTAAGACGACGCAGGCAAAGACGGATAGGATGAAGGCAATGCCCTCCCAGGCCGCCGGCGCGCCGCCGACCCGATAATGCGCAAGCCATATCCAGACGAGCAGGAGCGAGAAGGTGATATGAACGCGTATCACCGTGCCGCCGACCGTCCCGATCTTGAAAGACCATCCCATCAGGCACTCCCTTCCGTTCTGGTGAAGATTTCGGACGCAATCCCTGGCAGTAAAACGGCGGCAAATTGGCTCTGACGCAGATTTGGTGCAATTCTCTCATGTCGAGCCGATCAGGCGGGCTTGAAGAAGATGGATCAAGCTTTCCGCGACCGTACACCTGGCGCTTTACCAGCTTGAGCTTGGTGATCTGCCCCTCGGTTTGTCCGTTGGACTACGGTGAGACGATCGCTGCTCGGACTGCCTGTATGTCTTTCGCAACGCCATTGGCAAAGGAGGTGACCAGACTTTCGCGAGCGCGGTCGATCCACGATGCGAGCTCGTTTTCCGATTTGCGCCAGATCATAAAATGGAAGTCGACAATGATATTGCAAGCAGCGACGAGTAAGGGAACGCCGCTTTCGATCGCGGCGACGGTGACGGTCTCGGATTTCGTCAGGTTGTCTCTGAATGCGGAGACGGTCCGGCCGCTGCCATCGGAACGTAAAAGCGACACCGAGCGCGGCCGTCGCCTGATCTCAGCCCGCTTGCTGAATAGTTCCTTAGATCGGAAATCGATTTAAGGATAAATTATGCAGCAGTTCAAACTGCTGCGGCGTCCTTTGCGTGCCTGAAAAGACGCGCGGCGCTGTAGTAGCAAAAGCTCAACCTTCTTTTGCTATTGCTGGAGCCGATTGCGTTGGAGGTGATTTCGGCGATGAAAATTCCGACAGTGATGGTTCTGATGGCGGCCCTCCTGCAGCCGGTCTCAGCCTTCGGCGAGACCGAATGGATAGGCGGCGCGAGGCAATGGTCGGTCGGCTTTGCGAACGCGAGCCCGCACCCCTATTGCCGCCTGCTGTGGGACAGCGAGATCGGCAAGACCATGGAATTCCGCCAGAGCGCAACCGAGACGTTTTGGCTCGTCAAAAAAAACACATGGGACATTCCGGCCGGCACCAAGACCGAGGTGACGCTGACCGACCGTATGGCGACGAAGGTAATCGCTGCCGATTTCTTCGACAAGAACACGCTTCGCCTCTGGGGTCCGGCCAGCAAGGGGAGCGCCGGCCTGAAGAAGATCATCAAGAATTCCTTTGCCGGAATGCCTGACGTGCAGATCAGCTTTGCCGGCGACGAAGGCGACTGGACGCTGCCGCTCTCGCGGGTGGAGCAGCTCTACCCGACCTTCGTCCAGTGCCTCAAGCGTCTCGAGGCCGGCGAAAAGCCAAAGCAGAATTCCGAAACCCAGCCGTTCTGAGGCCGATCATAGCGGCGGCGCAGTCTCGCGGATCAGCGTGCGGACAGTCTCGATATCGCCGTTGAGCGGCCGTTCGTCGCCATAATGACAAACATGCTGCCGCACCGCTTGATAGACAAGGTTCGTGCCTGGCGCCCGCGGCGCCGTCGCCGCCAGGAAATCATGCGCTTGGGCAGCCGCCATCAGCTCGATCGCCAGGATATATTCGGCATTGTCGATGACGGTGAGCAGCTTGCCGGCGGCGGCCGTAGGATGCGCGAGAAAATCTTCCTGCAGGCCGGAGGTCAGCCCGCCGTCCATGGCCGCCGGTGCGGCAAGGCGGCGGTTCTCGTTGCTGAGGGCGGCTGCGGTATATTGGGCGATCATCAAGCCGGAATGGCGGCCGGCGTCGCTGGCCAGAAACGGAGGCAGGCCGCTTACCAGCGGATTGACCAGCCGGTCCATGCGCCGTTCGCTGATCGCACCGATCTGAGCGAGCGCAATCGCCAGGCTATCGGCTGCCTGCCCGAGCGCCGGGGCGACCGCATGCGCCTCGGAGCAGACGATCGGCTGTTCCGGCGTGCCTGAGACAGCCGGATTGTCCGTCACTGAGGCAAGCTCCTGATCGACGACGCGGGCGGAATTGTCGAAGACGTCGCGGGCGGCGCCATGCGCATGCGGCACCGAACGAAGGCTGAGCGCATCCTGCGTGCGCCGGCCGAAGGCGGCGGCGACAAGGCCGCTGCCGGCAAGCCGCGCGCGCAGCGTCGCTCCCACTTTCTCTATTCCCGCCGATGGGCGCAGCGCCAGCACAGCCGCGTCGAAGGCGGCGATCTGGCAGCCCGCCGCTTCCAGCGTCAGGGCTGCGGTGGCATCGGCCCAGTCGAGCAGCCGTTCGGCGCGTGACAGCCCCACGGCGGTCAGGCCGGTGGCGCAGGCCGTGCCGTTGACAAGGCTCAAGCCTTCCTTGGCGCCGAGCACCAGCGGTTCGAGCCCGATCGCAGCAAGCGCCTCGCGACCGCTCATGCGCCGGCCGGCCACGTGAGCGCTGCCTTCGCCGATCAGAACAAGCGCAATATGGGCATTGTGGACGAGATAACCGGCAGAGCCTTTGGATGGCACGTCGGGAATGCAATCATGTTCCAGCAGAGCTGTGAGATGCTCGACGATCTCGCGCCGCACGCCGGAATGGCCATGGGCGAAATTGGCAATCTCAGCAGCGATGATAGCACGCACCTCGCGGGCAGCCAGCAATGGCCCGACGCCGCAGGCATGGCTGAGCACGATGCTGCGTGACAACAGGCTCTGCGAGGCCCGATCGACGACGGTATCCGCCAGCGCCCCGACGCCGGTATTGACGCCGTAGGCGCGCACGCCCGTCTCGACGATACGCGCAACGATGCGGCTTGCCTGCTCGACCCGCCCCCAGGCGGCCGGCGACAGCGCCAGCGCTTCCCCTGCCCCGACGCGCGCGACATCGCGCCAGGTCAGCACGGCATCGATGGTGATCGTCATTGACCGCTTCCGAAATGGCCGATGAACTGGCGGAAAGCCGGTGTCGCGCCGCCGGTGAACATCTCGTCCGGCTTGCCGCTGCTTTCGATCAGCCCCTCGCGCATGAAGACGACGCGGTTCGAGACGTTGCGGGCAAAGCTCATCTCATGGGTGACGACGAGCATGGTCATGCCTTCCTCGGCAAGCGCGCGCATGACGCGCAACACCTCGCCGACAAGCTCTGGATCGAGCGCCGAAGTCGGCTCGTCGAACAGCATCACCTTCGGCTTCATCGCCAGCGCGCGGGCGATTGCGGCACGCTGCTGCTGGCCGCCGGAAAGATGAGCCGGATAGGCGTGGCGTTTATCGGCGATGCCGACCTTTTCGAGCAGCGCTTCGGCCTCGGCGATGCAATCGGCGCGCGGCCGCTTCAACACATGGATCGGACCTTCGATGACGTTCTGCAGGATCGTCATGTGGGACCAGAGATTGAAGGACTGGAACACCATGCCGAGCTCGGAGCGGATATGGTCCACCTGCTTCTGGCTGGCCGGCTTGCTTCGCCCGCCCTTGTGCACCATGCGGACCTCCTCGCCATCGACCCAGATCTCGCCGTCGCTGGCGGTTTCGAGCATGTTGATGCAGCGCAGAAAGGTCGACTTGCCGGAGCCGGAGGCGCCGAGCAGCGAAATCACATCGCCGTCTTCCGCATCGAGGGAAATGCCGCGCAAGACCTCGTGCGTACCGAAGCTCTTGCGGATATTGCGGACCGATAGTCGGGTTACGCCTGGCATGGGTGCTCCAATCGGGTCAAAACTGCTACGCCTTCAGCGCCTGCGGGGCCGCGCGGCGGTGTCGGGAGAGCGAATATTCGAGCAGAGCCATGCCCTGCAGGATGATGAAGTTGAGGATGAGATAGATGATCGCCGCGCAGAGAAAGACTTCCATCGTGCGGTAGGTCTGCGAGATCAGCCGCTGGGCGACGCCGGTCACCTCCCAGACAGTGACGAGGCTTGCAAGCGCCGTCGACTTCATCATCAGCACGATCTCGGTGGAATAGGCCGGCAGCGCGTGGCGGAAGGCGATCGGCGCCAGGATACGGCGGACCAGCAGGAAGCCGGACATGCCGATCGAGCGCGCCGCTTCGATCTCTTTCGGGGAGACGGCGCGAATGCCGCCGCGGAAGATCTCCGCCGTATAGCCGGCGGTGCAGAGCGCCAGCGACAGCACGGCGCAGACCATCGGCTCGCGCAGGAACGTCCAGAGGAAGGAATAACGGATGAAGCCGAACTGGCCGAGGCCGTAGAACACCAGGAACATCTGGATCAGCAGCGGCGAGCCGCGGAAGATGAAGATATAGCCTTTGGCGAAACCCGAAAGTACCGGATTGCCGCTGGTCCGCATCCAGACGATGACGAGCGCCAGCAAGCCGCCTGAGATGATCGACAGCGAAAACAGGATGAGCGTCGTCGGTACGGCCTTGAGCAGGGTGACCAGGGTCGAGGCGATGAAGGTAAAATCCATTGTCGCCTCCTTACGCCTGGCCCATGGCCGATGCCGGCATGCTACGGTTGGCGCGGCGCTCCGCCCCGTTGAAGATGCGGTCTGAAAGGCTGGTCAGGATGAGATAGAGGCAGCCGCCAGCGATGAAGAACAGGAAATACTGCCGGGTCGAGCCTGCCGCCACCTGGCTGGTTCGCATCAGCTCGGCAAGGCCGGTGACGGAGATAAGCGCCGAATCCTTGAGACTGAGCTGCCAAACGTTACCGAGGCCGGGAATGGCGAGGCGAAACACCTGCGGCATGATGATGCGGCGAAGGCGCATGCCACGATGCATGCCGATCGCCGAGGCGGCTTCGAGCTCGCCCTTGGAGATGGCAAGGAAGGCGCCGCGGAAGACCTCCGCCTGGTAGGAGCCGGAGATGATGCCGACGGCAAGCGCGCCTGCGATAAAGGAGGGCAAGCCGAGGAAGCCCTCGTAACCCATTGCCTTGCCGATCGCGGTGACGGCCGAGGAGCCGCCGAAATAGATGAGATAGATGATCAACAGTTCGGGCACGCCACGAAACACGGTCGTATAGACGTTGCCAAGCGTGATGAGGATAAGATTGCCGGAGAGTTTCGCCGCCGCGACGATCGCGCCGAGCACCGCGCCGATCGCCAGCGCCGTTGCCGTGACGGCCAGTGTCATCAAGGTGGCGGCAATGAGCAGCGCGCCCCATCCCGTCGAGCCGAAGCCAAGCAGTTCCAAACTTGCCATATCGTCCGTTCCCCGTCCGCGGCAGTGTTTTGTGGATTGACAATAACACGCAGTCCCCGGCGATAAAGCCGGAGACCCGTGTCTGCGGCCGAAAGGCCGAAACGCCTACTGCTGCGGGCTGACGTCCATCTTGAACCACTTCATCGACAGGGTCTTGACCGTGCCGTCGGCAAG
Source organism: Rhizobium sp. 10PS4 (assembly GCF_032464805.1). Classification (NCBI taxonomy): domain Bacteria; kingdom Pseudomonadati; phylum Pseudomonadota; class Alphaproteobacteria; order Hyphomicrobiales; family Rhizobiaceae; genus Rhizobium; species Rhizobium sp. 10PS4. Next base: position 202,034 of record NZ_JAWDIW010000003.1, read on the forward strand.
CGTCGACTTGATCGCCTCGTTGAACTTGTCGCGCAGGTCGGTATCGGCCTTGCGCAGGCCGAGACCTTCACCCTCGCCCCAGATCGAGCCGGCGATTTCTGGGCCGGTGAAGGCGAGCGTGTCGTTGGCGGCCTTGAACGCGTTGGCGAAATAGACGGCGTCATCGAAGCCGAAGTCGATACGGCCGTTCTGCAGGTCGAGGTCGCGATCGGCGCCGGTCTTGTATTCGCGGATCTCGGCGATGTCGCCGAAATTGTCATAGACGAACTTGGCGTAGACGGTGGCCGCCTGGATGCCGATCGTCTTGCCCTTGAAGACTTCCTTCAGCGCGTCGATCTCCTTCACGCCGGTCTGGCCGGGCGTCATCTTAATCGTGGCGCCGGTGCCGGCGGCGTTCGCCAGCGGGCTGTCCTTGGCGGCGGCGAAGGCGGCGGGCGTGGCGGCATAGGGAATGGTGAAGTCGATGATCTTCTTGCGCTCTTCGGTAATCGATAGCGCATCCATGATAACGTCGAACTTGCCGGCGTTGAGCGCCGGAATCATGCCGTCCCAGTCGGAGGCAACCAGCGTGCACTCGATCTTGGCGCGTTCGCACAGCACCTTGGCGAGTTCCGGCTCGAAGCCGCCGAGCGTGCCGTCGGCATTGGTGAGGTTCCAGGGCGCATAGGCGCCTTCGAGAGTAATAGTCGCCTTCGTCCAGTCCTTGGAAAAGGCAGGCGCGGCGAAGGCGGAAAAAGCCGCCACGCCACAAAGCAGGATTGCGCTGAATTTCATTTGTGAATTCTCCTCTGGAGTTGAAACAGACCTTGCGGCACCACGACCGATCTTCGCCGGCTTGCCCTTTCTTGTCCTATTTTTCTCAAAGGACCGATTGGGAGGTTGTATATGGTACCATATGAGATATTTTGTGATATGCAAGTGGGAAAGTTGAATTATGTGGCGAATTCCATTCGTGCAAAAGGAATAGGCAATGAAGCGTCCCGGCGAAATGAAGCGCGAACTGGCGGAAAATGACAGCACTCCGCTTTATGCCGGCGTCAAGCAGGTGATCCTCGACCGCATCCATAGCGGCGAGTGGCCGCCGAAATATCGCGTGCCCTCGGAAAACGAGCTGGTCGTCGAACTCGGCGTCAGCAAGATGACCGCCAACCGGGCGCTGCGCGAACTCGCCAATGAAGGCGAACTGATCCGCATCCAGGGCGTCGGCTCCTTCGTCGCCGAGCGCAAGGGCTATTCGGCACTGTTCGAAGTCCGCAACATCGCCGAGGAAATCGCCGAACGCGGCCATGTCCATGAGGCCGCCGTCGTCGTTCTCGCCCAGGAAACCGCCTCTCCCGAGATTGCCGACGCGCTGGAACTTGCAATTGGTGCTGCGGTTTTCCACTCGCTGATCGTCCACAGCGAAGACGGTGTTCCGGTGCAGATCGAGGATCGCTTCGTCCATCCGGAGGCGGCCCCGGAATATCTCGCCCAGGATTTCACCTCGCTGACGCCGAACGCCTATCTGACGGCCGCAGCCCCGCTCAGCGGCTCCGAGCACGTCGTCGAGGCGGCAATGCCGCAGGCCTGGGAATGCAAGCTCTTGACCATCATGAAGACCGAACCCTGCCTGACGATCCGCCGGCGCACGTGGTCGGCAAAGCAGGTGGTCTCAACAGCTCGCCTCGTCTATCCCGGCCACCGCTACCGGCTCGAAGCGCGCAGCGGTAAGATGTTCGAGGAGTGAAAACTGCCCATGTTGTATATGGAACATGGGGGATTTATTGCGATGCCGGCGTGAAACGCGCCACCAGCGCGTGACGATCACCGGGATAGGTGAAGCGCACATGCGTCACCGGGCCGGCATTGCTCCAGGTGCGGCGTTCGACGACGAGGCAGGCGGTATTGCGTGGTATATCGAGAGCCGCGGCCAGCTCGGCACCAGCTGAAATAGCGTGGATCCGATGTTCGGCCGTGCTCCACGGCACCTGGTTGAGCAGCCAGGGGCCTGGCGCCATCGTCAGGAAATCGGCATCGGCGGCTTCCGGTACGGTCGCAAGACTGATCAGCCGCTCCTCCAGGCAAAAGGGGCGCATGCCGGCATTGTGGATGCAGACGACCTCGACGACCGAGGACGCCACAGGCAGTTCCAGCCGGCGGCTGTCGTCCGCCTTGGCCTTGCGGCTCGTCTTCTTCGAAACCGCATAGGAATAGGGCAGGTTCAGCGACTGCACCTCGGCCTTGATGTCGTGGATTTCAAGAATGGCCGATTGCGCCTGTGGCTGGGTGACGAAGCTGCCGGACTTCTTCCGGCGCTCGATAAGGCCGGCCTTGGCAAGCTGGGTCAGCACCTTGTTCACCGTCATGCGCGAGCAGTCATACTGCGTGGCGAGATCGACCTCGAACGGAATGCGGTGCCCCGGCGGCCAATCGCCCGAGACGATACGGCCCTCAATGTCGCCGAGGATGCGTTGATGCAAGGTGATATCCCTGCTTTGGTTCATCGCCACGTTCCGATTGGTCTCCCGCTATCTCTTTGTTTTTACGCAATCCCGGATGCAAAACCGCTACACACTTTGCTGGAATTGCTCTAATTCGAATGCTTGGACAGGAAACGCTCTTTTCAGACGGCGAGCAACTCGTCCATCGCCGCGAGGAAACGCCGGTCGATAGCATCGCGCCTGAGATGGCGTCCGCCCTCCACTTGCTTGCGGCCATGCGCCCAGACGCAATCGACGCCGACGCCGCCTGCAAACAGCCAGTGGTCGAGGATCTGGTCGCCTGTGAGATAAGGAACGGCCGCGGCATCGAGTGAGACGATATCGGCGTAGTAGCCCTCAGCAAGACCTGTTGGCGCCTTCAGCGCGGCACCACCGCCGGCAAGTGCATGTGTGAACAGCGAAAGCGCAGTCGAACCGCCGGGTGCCGCGACGACGTTGCGGGCGCGAAGCGCCAGGCGTTGCGAATATTCGAGCTGGCGCAGTTCCTCCGGCACGGAGATCAGCACGTTGGAATCCGAACCGATGCCGTAACGCCCACCCTCCTCGAGGAAAAGCGGCGCGGCAAAGGCGCCGTCGCCGAGATTGGCTTCGGTGATCGGGCAGAGGCCGGCGATAGCACCGCTTTTCGCCATCCGCCGCGTTTCGTCCTCGGTCATATGCGTCGCATGGATCAGGCACCAGCGTTCATCCACGGGCGCATGATCGAGCAGCCATCGCACAGGCCGCGCGCCGGACCAGGCGATGCAGTCCTCGACCTCCTTCACCTGCTCGGCGACATGGATATGGATGGGACCGTTGCCCGCCATGGGCACCAGCATTGCGAGCTCGTCCGGTGTCGCGGCCCGCAGACTGTGTGGTGCCAGCCCGAGCTCGGCGCCGTCGAGACGGCCGGTCACCGCCCGGCATCCCTCCATCAGCCTTTCGAAGCTTTCGAGCGAATTGATGAAGCGCCGCTGGCCGTCGATGGGGGCGGCACCGCCGAAGCCGGAATGGGCATAGAAGACTGGCAGCAGCGTCAGGCCGATACCGGCCTCTTCGCTTGCCGCGCCGATGCGTTCGGCAAGCTCGGCGATATTGGTATAGGCGCCGCCATCCCTGTCGTGATGGAGATAGTGGAATTCGCCGACACGGGAAAAGCCTGCCTCCAGCATCTCTGTATAAAGCTTGGCCGCGACCGCTTCGACATGCTCCGGCGTCATCGCCAGGGCAAACTTGTACATGACAGTGCGCCAGCTCCAGAAGCTGTCATTTGCCGGGCCGCGCACTTCCGCAAGGCCGGCCATCGCCCGCTGGAAAGCATGGCTGTGCAGGTTCGCCATGGCGGGAACGAGGAGAGCGTGGCGTTCATCGCTGGGCTCGGGAGCAGTGCCGATTTCGATCCGCGCAATGCGCCCGGCCTCAAGCGTCAGCCGCACATCCTTCTGCCAGCCCTGCGGCGTCAGCGCCGTGTCTGCGTGAAGTGTGGTCATCGCCTTCCCTCTCCTCTTGCCGTGCCGATCTTTCTTTTCCAGAAAAGCGCACAAAATTTCTCTTGTCACCTCTCGATTATGTATATACATGTTTTGGCATAAGGAAAGGCGCAAAGCTGATGACCGGGAACAATTTTTCAGAGGAAGCCCCATCTGCCGACACCCGCCCAGTGCTGTGGCGCAATGCGCGGCTCGCCACGCTCGCGCCGACAAAATCGGGGCTCGGTATCGTCGAAAAGGGCGCCTTGCTGATCGAAAATGGCTGCATCGCCTTTGCCGGCGCTGAAAGCGAGCTGCCGGCATCGGCCATCGAACATTCCGAAATCGTCGATCTCGAAGGCCGCTGGGTAACGCCCGGTCTTATCGACTGCCATACCCATATCGTTCACGGCGGCAATCGCGCCCGCGAGTTCGAAATGCGCCTGGCAGGCGCGACCTATGAGGAGGTCGCCCGCGCCGGCGGCGGCATCGTCTCCTCGGTGAAGGCGACCAATGCGCTGTCGGTCGAGGAGCTTGTCGCCGAGGCTCTGCTGCGGCTCGACACGCTGCTTGCAGAAGGCGTCACCACGATCGAGATCAAATCCGGCTACGGGCTGAACCGGACCGGTGAAGTGAAGATGCTGCAGAGCGCCCGCCTGCTCGGCCATATCCGCCCGGTCCGCGTCGCCACCAGCTATCTCGGTGCCCATGCGACGCCCGTGGAATATAAGGGTCGCAACGGCGATTATCTCGACGATGTCGTCCTGCCCGGTCTCGACGACATGCATGGCCTCGGTCTTGCCGATGCCGTTGACGGCTTCTGCGAGGGCATCGCTTTTTCCACGACCGAGATCGCCCGCGTCTTCGACAAGGCCAAGGCGCTTGGCCTGCCGGTCAAGCTGCATGCCGAGCAGCTCTCCAATCTCGGTGGCGCCAGGCTCGCCGCATCCTATGGCGCACTGTCGGCCGATCACCTCGAATATCTCGACGAGGATGGCGTTGCGGCGATGGCCGCAGCCGGCACCGTCGCCGTGCTGCTGCCCGGCGCCTTCTACGCCATCCATGAAAAGCAGAAGCCGCCGGTAGAGGCGCTGCGGCGGGCAGGCGTGCCGATCGCGATCGCTACCGATTGCAATCCCGGCACCTCGCCGCTCACCTCGATGCTGCTCACCATGAACATGTCGGCCACACTTTTCGGCCTCACCGTCGAGGAATGCATCGCCGGCGCCACTCGCGAAGGCGCCCGTGCGCTCGGCCTGCTCGACAAGACGGGAACGCTCGAACCCGGCAAATCCGCCGATCTCGCCATCTGGAATATCGAAAGCCTCGCCGAGCTCGTCTACCGCATCGGCTTCAATCCGCTTCACACACGCGTCTTCAAGGGCGAAAGGAACGGCCGATGACCATCACGCTCCACCCGGGCTCCGTCTCGCTCAAGGATCTGGAAATCATCTACTGGACGGGCGCACCGGCAAGGCTCGATCCCGCCTTCGATGCGGGGATCGCCAAGGCCGCTGCCCGTATCGCCGAGATCGCCGCCGGCAATGCGCCGGTCTACGGCATCAATACCGGCTTCGGCAAACTCGCCTCGATCAAGATCGACAGCGCCGATGTGACCACCTTGCAGCGCAATCTCATCCTGTCGCATTGCTGCGGCGTCGGCGCGCCGCTGCCCGACAATATCGTGCGGCTGATCATGGCGCTGAAGCTGGTCTCGCTCGGGCGCGGCGCCTCCGGCGTGCGGCTGGAACTGGTACGGCTGATCGAAGGAATGCTGGAAAAGGGCGTCATTCCGCTGATCCCGGAAAAGGGCTCGGTCGGTGCCTCCGGCGATCTGGCGCCCCTTGCCCATATGGCGGCGGTGATGATGGGCGAGGCCGAAGCCTTCTTCGCCGGCGAACGGCTCTCGGGCGCGCAAGCCCTCGAAAGGGCCGGGCTGAAACCGGTGGTGCTCGCCGCCAAGGAAGGCCTGGCGCTGATCAACGGCACCCAGACCTCGACGGCGCTGGCGCTTGCCGGCCTCTTCCGCGCCCATCGGGCCGCGCAGGCGGCGCTCATCACTGGCGCCATGTCCACCGATGCCGCCATGGGCTCCTCGGCGCCTTTCCATCCGGATATTCACACATTGCGTGGCCATAAGGGCCAGATCGACACGGCGGCGGCACTTCGCGCCCTGCTCGAAAATTCCATCATTCGCCAGAGCCACATCGAGGGCGACGAACGTGTGCAGGATCCCTATTGCATCCGCTGCCAGCCGCAGGTCGACGGCGCCTGCCTCGATCTGCTGCGCTCGGTCGCCCGCACCCTTGAGATCGAGGCCAATGCGGTCACCGACAATCCGCTGGTGCTCTCGGACAATTCCGTCGTCTCCGGCGGCAATTTCCACGCCGAACCCGTCGCCTTCGCCGCCGATCAGATCGCGCTCGCCGTCTGCGAGATCGGCGCGATCTCGCAGCGCCGCATCGCGCTGCTCGTCGATCCGACCCTCTCTTACGGCCTGCCGGCCTTCCTCGCCAAGAAGCCGGGCTTGAATTCCGGCTTGATGATCGCCGAGGTGACGTCTGCGGCGCTGATGTCGGAGAACAAGCAGATGTCGCACCCGGCCTCGGTCGATTCGACGCCGACGTCGGCCAACCAGGAAGACCATGTCTCCATGGCCTGCCATGGTGCCCGCCGCCTGCTTGGCATGACGGAGAACCTGTTCGGCATCATCGGCATCGAGGCGCTGACCGCCGCCCAAGGCGTCGAACTGCGCGCGCCGCTATCGACGAGCCCGGAACTTGGCAAGGCGATCACTGCCATCCGCAGCAAAGTTCCGAGCCTCGACGTCGATCGCTACATGGCAAACGACCTTGCCGCAGCAAGCGAACTGGTGGCAACGGGCGCGCTGAACGCCTCGGTTTCATCTGGCATATTGCCGGTATTGGAGGGTTGATCGTGATGTATCTGCACTTGGTACCCCCCTCTGCCCTGCCGGGCATCTCCCCCACAGGTGGGGAGATCGGCTGGGCGGACCCGCTCGTTCCAGCATCAATTGTTTGGCAAGCTTCCATCCACGAGGCGATCTCCCCCCTTGTGGGGGAGATGTCCGGCAGGACAGAGGGGGGTAACGCCCCAAACGCCGGAGCGCTCTGCTCATGACCACTCCATACGAAATAACGCGTGGCACCTCCCCCATCATCCTCGGCTTCCCCCATACCGGCACCGAAGTGCCGCCTGAGATCGCCGACCGCCTCAACGACGACGGTGGAATCCTCGCCGACACCGACTGGCACATCCACGAGCTCTATGACGGCCTGCTCGACAATGTCACCACCGTGCGCGCCACCTTCCACCGCTACGTGATCGACGCCAACCGCGATCCAGCCGGCGTCAGCCTCTATCCCGGCCAGAACACCACCGGCCTCATTCCCCAGACGGATTTCGACGGCAAGGCGATCTGGAGGGATGGGCAGGCGCCGGACGAGGCCGACATCGCGGCGCGGCTGCGGGACTTCCATGCTCCCTATCATGCGGCGCTCGCGGCCGAGATCGAGCGCGTCAAGGCCATCCACGGCGTCGCGATCCTCTACGACTGCCACTCGATCCGCTCCCACATTCCCTTCCTGTTCGAAGGCAAGCTGCCGGATTTCAATATCGGCACCGATATGGGCAAGACCTGCGACAGCGCCATCGAGCAGGCGACGCTCACCGTCGTCGAAGCCGCCGAGGGTTACGACAGTGTGCTCAACGGTCGCTTCAAGGGCGGCTGGACGACACGCCACTATGGTCGGCCCGACACTGGTGTGCACGCGATCCAGATGGAGCTCGCGCAATCGACGCATCTCCAGACCGAGGCACCGCCCTTTGCCTACGACGCCGCCAAGGCAGACAGACTTCGCGTCCATCTCAAAAACATTCTGGTGCGCATCGAACAGATTGCGCCAGGCCTGAAACGATAACGATCACTCGACAGGGGAATCGCCATGAACAATCCACGCCACAATATCCGCGAAATCCGCGCGCCCCGCGGCAACGATCTCAATGCCAAGAGCTGGATGACCGAAGCGCCGCTGCGCATGCTGATGAACAATCTCGACCCAGACGTCGCCGAGAATCCGAACGAGCTCGTCGTTTATGGCGGCATCGGCCGCGCCGCGCGCACCTGGGAGGATTTCGACCGCATCGTCGCGACGCTGAAGACGCTGACGGAAGAAGAAACCCTGGTCGTCCAATCCGGCAAGCCGGTGGCCGTCTTCCGCACCCACAAGGATGCGCCGCGCGTGCTGATCGCCAATTCCAACCTCGTGCCGCATTGGGCGACCTGGGATCATTTCAACGAGCTGGATAAGAAGGGCCTTGCCATGTACGGCCAGATGACGGCCGGCTCGTGGATCTATATCGGCACGCAGGGCATCGTGCAGGGCACCTACGAGACCTTCGTCGAGGCCGGCCGCCAGCACTACGGCGGCAATCTCAAGGGCAAATGGATCCTGACCGGCGGGCTCGGCGGCATGGGCGGCGCCCAGCCGCTCGCCGCCGTCATGGCCGGCGCCTGCTGCCTCGCCGTCGAATGCAATCCCGATTCGATCGATTTCCGCCTGCGCACCCGCTATGTCGACTCCAAGGCCGAGACGCTCGATGAAGCGCTTGAGATGATCGACCGCTGGACCAAGGCCGGCGAGGCGAAATCCGTCGGTCTGCTCGGCAACGCCGCCGAAATCCTGCCGGAGATGGTTCGCCGCGGCATCCGCCCCGATATCGTCACCGACCAGACCTCGGCCCACGACCCGATCAACGGCTACCTGCCGAAGGGTTGGACGATGGGCGAATGGAAGGCGAAGCGCGAAAGCGATCCGAAGGCTGTGGAAAAAGCGGCGCGCGCCTCGATGCGCGAACATGTCGAAGCGATGATCGCCTTCTGGAATGCCGGCGTGCCGACACTCGATTATGGCAACAATATCCGCCAGGTCGCCAAGGACGAAGGCCTCGAAAACGCCTTCGCCTTCCCGGGCTTCGTGCCGGCCTATATCCGCCCGCTGTTTTGCCGCGGCATCGGCCCCTTCCGCTGGGCGGCCCTTTCCGGCGATCCGGAGGATATTTACAAGACCGATGCCAAGGTGAAGGAACTGCTGCCTGACAACAAGCACCTGCATCATTGGCTCGACATGGCCAGGGAGCGCATCGCCTTCCAGGGCTTGCCGGCACGCATCTGCTGGGTAGGTCTCGGTGACCGCCACAAGCTCGGCCTCGCCTTCAACGAGATGGTGAGAACAGGCGAACTCTCCGCCCCGATCGTCATCGGCCGCGACCATCTGGACTCCGGCTCCGTCGCCTCGCCGAACCGCGAGACCGAAGCGATGAAGGACGGCTCCGACGCCGTTTCCGACTGGCCGCTGCTCAACGCACTGCTCAACACGGCATCGGGCGCCACATGGGTGTCGCTCCATCACGGCGGCGGCGTTGGCATGGGCTTCTCGCAGCATTCGGGCATGGTCATTTGCGCCGATGGTACGGACGATGCCGCAAGACGCCTCGAGCGCGTGCTCTGGAACGACCCGGCGACCGGCGTCATGCGCCACGCCGATGCCGGTTACGAGATCGCCATCGACTGCGCCAAAGAAAAGGGCCTGCGCCTGCCCGGCATTCTCGGGAACTGAACCCGGTGAGGATCCTGCACGCCGGCGATCACAAACGCATGCCCTGGAAAAACGGCAAGGGAGAGACGGTGGAAATCGCCGTCTTTCCACCTGGCGCTTCGATCAACGACTTCGACTGGCGCATCAGCATGGCGACGGTCGCAGAGGACGGCCCGTTTTCGATCTTTCCCGGCATCGACCGCACGCTGGCGATCCTTGATGGCAACGGCATGGTGCTCGATGTGGCAGGCAGTTCGCCGGTGCTGCTGACAACGGCAAGCGATCCGCTGGCCTTCCCGGCGGATATCCCCGTCGCGGCCAGGCTCGAGGACGGAACGATCACCGATCTCAATGTGATGACGCGCCGTGACGGGCTCGCTCATACGCTGATCCGCATCGACGTCGATGGCGGCAAGACCGTGCGGCTTTCGCCCTCGATATGCCTGTTGCTTTGCCATCGCGGCGCATTGTCATTCCGGCGGGACAGCGAGACCGGCGCGCTTGCGGCCGGCGATGCGCTGCTGATCGAGGACGCGGCCGCAACCGCGCTGAAAATCGATGGCGAAGCCAGATGTTATCTCGCTTCGATCACCACAGGCTGATCTTCGAAGAAATAATTGAAAACATTAAACAATCTAGGATTTGGCGAAGCATGTGCATAAACCATCGCCATCGCGGGCCATGGACGTCATTCCTCGTTTCGGTCTAAACTTCGCCCTTCTGATGCAGAAGAAGACCTAGACTGCCCGCAACGTGCCGGGGAGCAAGGGAGCAGGCGTGACGGATCCATACGATATTCTCGGCGTTGAACGCGATGCGGACGAGGCGCAGCTGAAGGCCGCCTATCGGCGCCTGGCAAAGGTTGCCCACCCCGATTCGGGTGGTGATTCGGAAGCCTTTGCCAATCTGCAGAAAGCCTATGGGCTGCTTCTCGATCCGGTCCGGCGCAAGGTCTACGACGATACCGGCTACGACGTCGAATTCGCCGATGCCGCCGAGTTGCAGGCACTCGTGATGATCGAGAAACTCGTCACAGACGCGGTGCTCGACGAGCGCGCGCCCGGAAGTTTCGACCCCGTTGCCGTCATGCAGGACAGCCTTTCCGAAGAACTGCGCAAGGCGCGTTTCAGCAAGAGCGAGCTGGAGCGCCACGCCTCGCGCATCGGCCTGCATCTGGAGCGGCTCGAAAAACAGTCCGGCCGCGATGTGCTCGCCCACATGTTCCGCGCCCGCATCGAGGCGATCTCCAAGGCGGTCGCGGAAACCGAGGCGAAGATCAAGGCGACGGAACGCGCCGCCGACATGCTCTCCGGCTATGTCTACGACATCGACCCGCCGCTGCCGGATGCCGCGGTCACCAGCATCGAATGGGCCGAGACCTCCAGAAACCGCTCCACCGGCTGACGGCGGCCCCCCGCGACCGACCTTAATAGGACAGCTTTGGATACCAGTCCGGTGCCCGGCCTTCGGGCGTCGCATCGAGCAAGGTCCAGAGCGGCATCAGGTCGGGCGCGCCGCGCGGATCCTCGCCCGGGTCGGCCGTCGCCTCGCCCATCTCCTCACTCCAGAAATGGCGGATGGTGCCGTCGCGCCGTGTGAAGACGTTGAAGGCGGCACCGTCGCCGCCGTCCGTGCCGATCGCGCGATAGTCGCGGCTGTAATCATCCGTCATGTCGGAATAGAGCGGCAGATGGTGCCAGCCGCGCTCCTTCTTGAAGGCGAGCAGCCTTTCAATCGGCGAGCGGGCGACGACGGCAAGGGCGGCGCGCTGCTGGATATCAGGCACTTCGCCGTCCCAGGCCGACAGCAGCGAGGTGCACATCGGGCACGGGCGCTCGCGTTGCGGGCCGAACATATAGCTGTAGACGATCAGCGAGTCCTTGTCGGCGAAGAGTTCGGCAAAGGAGATCGGCCCATCGCTTCCTTCGAAGCGGTATTCTTTCGTCACTTCGCCGCCCGGCGGCAGCGCCCGGCGCTGTCTTGCCACGCGCTCGATATGCCGGCGCAATTCGATCTCTTCGGCCAGCAGCGCGTCGCGGGCGCTGCGATATTCCTCGCTCTCATTGGGGAACCGAACACCATTCTTGGCCGCGAGCACGGCGGCGGGGACCAGATGCTGATTATCCATGACGATATCCTCCTTCTATTGCCGCGCGTCTCAGACGCGCAAAGGACATGCTGAAACCACGACCGGGTCGCAGCACATCATTACAAGGACGATCGGCTGATGCGAAAATCGACAGAGCCGACGAAAAATATTCGCCCCGCGCTTTGGCCGGCTCGGCGCCGGATCGCCAAAGCCAAGCAAATCAAGATCGCGCGTTCCGAAATGCGGATCATCGAACCAGCTCATGATCAGCATCGCGCCCTTCCTAGAGGACGCCGCCGACCATGCAGCCGCTCATTGACCTGCGCATGCAGCGGAACGAGAGTGCTGTATCACGCAGGAGCCCGTGAACTCAATTCACCGTCGGCTGCGAAACTCAGTGAACGGTGATCACCGGAATGCCAGCTTCGTCGGCGGCACGGATAAGCGCAGCTCGCGCGTCCTCAGCCGGAATTTCCCCGTGAATTGCATTTCGACACGCCCTAATCGCTATAAGATATTCTTCTCCGTCGTCGATCGGCCAGCTAACCGTCAGCATCTCGGCAGCCTGGCAAAGGGTTGCGACAAGCTTGTATTTTTCCGGCCCATTCACAACGAGCATCAGAGGGGCAAACTCTCCGGATGTGTGCCAATTCATGACATTAGGTCTCCCCACGGTAAACATATTAGTAACCGTGCAAGAACCGTTCCGTGATCTTCGCAGGCGTGCCGAAGCTCGTTTCGGCGGCCGCATAATGGAAAGGAGAACATTTGCTAAAGGGCGCTTTAGTCGCCTCAGCATCGCCCGCGTCAGCATGGGCAGCTGTTGGCAGGGAAACGGTCGCCGGCCTCATTACCCGCCATGCTGAAGCCACCAAAGCCGCCGACATGTTTATACCAGACGCCTTTCCCGTTTTCTGCCTCCTCAGCAACTCCAACTGATCCGCGGCGGTATCAGCGAGCGCGGCGTGCCTCTGCAACCGGAAACACTTCATCAGCAGAGCGGCAAAAAGAGATCCCGTAGTCGCCTCCTGCTCCGGCACGACAGACGCGGGACGTCCCGCTCTGTTGCCAATGCATGAGTCTCTTTCCCGCAGTTGCCAACCTGCCGCAAGATTGCCTTTGACACGTCGCGATAAACAATATATCTACATGGCTATATAGCCATGTGGTGATATATGAAAAGCAACCTCGATACGATTTTCTCGGCACTCGCCGATCCCACGAGGCGAGCAATTCTTGGGCGGCTTGCGAACGGCAAGGCGACGGTGGCCGAACTCGCTGATCCCTTCGAGTTGTCTCAGCCTGCCATATCGAAGCATCTCAAGGTCCTGGAACAGGCCGGATTGATCCGCTCCGGCCGTGAAGCGAATTCGCGTCCCCGCGTCCTCGAGCCGGCCGCGTTGAAGACGGTTGCCGATTGGATCGCCGATTACAGACGCTTCTGGGATCAAAGCTTTGATCGTCTCGATGACTATCTGTCCAAGGTACAAGGATACGACAATGACTAATCCAGAGACCAACACCGACAACACCCGCGACCTGGTTCTTGTCCGAAAGTTCGATGCTCCATGCGATCTGGTTTTCAGGGCATGGACCGACCCAAAAGCGTTGGCACAATGGTGCGGTCCGCACGGTTTCAAGGCGGTGGGCGAGCGACTTGAAGCCTGGCCCGGCGGTAGACACCGCGCCTGTCTGATCGCGCCAGATGGAGAAGAACATTGGGTCGGCGGACAATATCTGGAGGTCGAGCCGCCGCACAGGCTTGTCTTCACACATGCCTGGGAGACCGCAACCGGCGAAAATAGCCCGGAAACAGTCGTCACCATCACCTTCAGGGACAGCGACGGAGGCACGGAAATGACTTTTCGGCAGAGTGGATTTGATAGCGCATCGTCACTTGAGGGTCATGAAGACGGCTGGTCGCAAAGTTTCGAGCGATTGAGCTTGTTTCTCGGGACTGAATCCGAAGGGCGAGATCATGCCTAAGGCGGCGATGAAGCTCTATTATTGCGAGACGCTCAATCCCCGGAAGGCCTGCGCCGCCGCTCGTTTTCTCAAAGCAGACGTCGAGTTCGTCAGGGTTGACCTGGCAAACGGAGAACAGCGCACTGCAGAATTCCTGGCGCTTAACCCGAACGGGAAAGTCCCGGTGCTGCAGGATGATGCCGGAACTTTATGGGAAGCGAACGCGATCATGTGCAGGCTGTCTGACAGCGTCGCATCGGATTTTTGGCCACATGACCACCGCCAGATCTACGTGCTGCGCTGGTTGAGTTGGGATGCCAGTCACTTCACCCAGCACGGGGCAACGCTGTGGTTTGAAACCTTGATCAAACCGTTGTTCGGCGGGGAGCCTGACGTCACCGTGATCGAAAATGCGAAGACGAGTTTTCGGCTCCATGCTCGCGTGCTCGACGATCATTTGGCCGAGAACAGCGTCGCCGTCGGGGAGACCCTGACTGTGGCAGACTTCGCATTGGCCGCTGCACTTCCTTTTGCAACCGCCGCCGGGATTCCACTCGCCGAGTTTCGGCATATCCAAGCGTGGTACGGACGGCTTGAACAACTAGATGCGTGGCGAAACCCTTTCCCCGCGTAACAAGGTGCGGCCGTCTCCGCTTCGCTGGCGCGAGGCCTCTCCAAAGTCTTTTCCGCCACTTGGCAAAGATGCCGGGTTCGCTTCATGCGCTATGCACTAGCTCATGCCGGTGGCCGACGCGTGTTCAGCTCTTGCACGTTTGCACGAAGGTTGGACATCAAAAAGGGCGCTCGACCCTTGCGGGGAGCGCCCTTATCCTGTCGGACAACGAACAGTTCGACGACGTCGATACCGCGCGCATCCATTTTTCAGGCAGGACGGGTATATGGACCCTTTCCGCCGGGGTTTCAAGAGGCGGTTCAGCGGTTCTACATGATAATTGACCGTAGTCGATCAGGAGGCGACCCCGGTGATCGGGTTGACCACGGGTCGTTCGCTTTTGTCCCTGACCCCAGCCGGCTGCACCACCGGCGGCGCCATCGATTCTGCGTCGGCGGACTGCGGCTTTTCAGGAACGGCGCCGACATCTTTGGGGCGCCGCTGCTCGGGCTTTACGTTTTGATCATTCGTCGACATTGTCAGTCTCCTTTCCAGGAAGAAGTCACGGCCGTCGACATGGTTCCGGCGATGGGATGGAGGACTACCGATGCTTGACAGGTTTCTGCTGCAAGGCCCTCAGGATGCGCGCTTCACGATCCTTCTTGCGCATGGCGCCGGCGCACCGATGGATTCGGCATCGATGACAGCAGCGGCAATTGCACTCGCCGGCGTTGGCTTCCGTGTGGCCCGTTTCGAATTCGCCTATATGGCCGCCCGCCGCACCTCGGAAGGCCGCAAGCCGCCGCCGCGCGCCGAAACGCTCAATCCCGAATATGAGGCGGCCATTGAAGAGATCGGCGCCAGCGGCCCTCTGATCATCGGCGGCAAGTCGATGGGCGGCCGGGTTGCCAGCATGATCGCCGACGATCTTCATCGCCAGGGGAAGATCGCCGGCCTGCTCTGCCTTGGCTATCCCTTCCATCCGCCCGGCCAGCCGGAGAAGCTGCGCACCGGCCATCTGACAGGGCTAACGACGCCCGCGCTGATCTGCCAGGGAACACGCGACGAATTCGGCACGCGGGACGAGGTGCCGGGCTACGATCTGTCCGACAGGATCGAGATCCTCTGGCTCGAGGATGGCGACCACGATCTCAAGCCGCGCAAGACGATCTCCGGTTTCTCTAGTGCCGATCACCTCGCCACGATGGCGAAGACGGCAAAGGCATGGGCCGAACGATTGCCGGTTTGAGCGTCCCTCATATCCCCGGCGCCGGCTCGCGGCCGCCGCCGTCAGGCAGCAAGCTTCCTGACATCGATGCGCCGGTCGGTGGCTGAAACGGTGATTTCGAAGTGGTCGGCCTGCACCACGCCCTGAATATTGCGCGGCCGGTGGGCGACGATGGCCACTCCGCTTCTCAGCCGGACACTGTCATAGAGGATACCGGCGCCGCCGCTCGAACGCACCTCTTCTCCCAGCATCTGCGATGCCGCATAGCTGGTGCCGTCATAAACATCGGGCCGTAGCGTCTGCTCTCCGCGAATGTCGAGATAGTCCCCAAACAGAGTGGCCGCGTAGCTTCGATAGGTGCGCGCCATCGTCACCACCCCGCGCGCGACAGCTTCGCGCCTGAGATGATGGCCAACTTCGGCGGCGGCTGTGCGGAGATCGTCGGCTGCATACCAGGCGCCGAGATCGGGGCCGTTGAAGCGCATTCCTCCCGGCGCAACATGCAGGAATGCCGCCATGACAATGCTGGCATTGGCAACGCCATAAACCCATTGGTCCTCGGGAAGCCGTTGGAGGCGGTCGGCGACGAGGCGGTCGTTGGTCCAGCCGACGAGTTCCATCACGGCTTCGAGATCGGCCGCCCTCGTCACCGTCTCAAAAAGTCCGATTGGCGGAAATTGCGACGGGATCAGCCGATACGATGGACGTGGCGCCTCAGCAAAGCGGTCGCTCACCTGAAGACGATGTCCGCATCTTCGTAAGGTGTGAAGGCTTCGTCGAGCATATTCGGCTGCATGTAGAGACCGCCGCGGGCACCGTCGAGAAACCGGCGTACGGTCATCAACCCGTCCTGGGTCCCGTTCGTCACAATATCAAGCGGCGGATGCCCGCCGAAAACCGGCGCCTGGTGCGGTGTGCGCAGCCAGGCGACGCCGGCGCGTTCATCGGAAAAAAGCACGCCGAGCGCCTGATGGATGCCGAGAACGGCCGAGATGCGGGTCAGCGTATCGACATCGAGCGTGAAAGCACCGTGCTCGCGCGCCTGTTTGGCCCAATTGTGATAGGTCGACCGAGAGGGATAGCCGAGCATGAGCAGACGCTGCTCCTCAGTCAGCCCCCAGAGATCGGCGATCGCCAGAAAGGTTCGCAGGGCCGGGGCGCTCAGCCTCTTGCGGTTGGCCGGAGCAAACCGGTCCATTTCCAGCCGCTGTGGCCCCTGGTCTTCCCGTTGCTCCCGTCGCGCGTGCTGCATGAAAGCCTCCTGTCTTGAATTAGACTTAGTCCAAATCTGGGCATTCATCAAGCGAATTTAAAGGCTCGCCTCGCCTGCCGCCTCCCGGATCGTCTGCATCAGGATCGATTGCGGCAGAGACGGCACGGCATCGGCGCGCATCGTCAACCCGACCGGCCCCCTGGTCTCGCCGGTATCGACCGGCAGAAGCGCCAGCCGTCCATCGGCGACATCGCCGGCCACGACACCGTTGGAAATGATCCAGATCGCATCGCTTGCCCGCAGGAAAGCGCGGCCGAAGGAATCCGACACCGTCTCGATCTGGTTCGGCAGGCTGGAAACGCCGCTGGCGATGAGGAAATTTTCAACCACCGGCCGGATGATCGAACCCCGCGTCGGCATCAGCACCGTGTAGTTGCCGAAGCCGGCAAACAGCGATTGCCGGCCGTCGAGCAGCGGATGGCCGGCGCGCACGGCAAACACTACTTGCTCGGAATAAAGATGTTCGAAGGAAAAGCCCGCCATCTTCTCGGCGCCGGCCAGACGTCCGACAACGAGGTCGAGATCACCGACGTGAAGCTGCTCCAGGAGCACCGCGTTCTCGCCGGTGACGATCTTCACCCGGCTCCAGGTCTTTTCCTTGAGGAAAAGTTCCATCGCCCGCGGCATGATGCGCGATGACACCGTCGGCAGCGCGCCGATCCGGATCGGCGGCGCATCGGCGAACTGCTCCTGCGAGACGGAATCGAGACCCTGGCGCAGCGCTGTCAGCGCGGCGCCAGCGTGGCGCAGAAAGACCTCGCCGTAGCGGGTGATCTTGATGCCGCGGCCGTCGCGCTCGAAAACATTGACACCCAGCACCTGTTCCAGTTCGCGGATCGTCTTGGTGACCGCCGGCTGGCTGACATGCAGCAATTCGGCGGCCTTCATGACGCTCTTCTGCCGCGCCACCTCGACAAAGGTTTGCAGATGGCGGAACTTGACCCGGCTGTCGATCATCGCTCGCATAACTCCAGGGTTATCTAAAACACGATAAATATCATTTTACCTAACCGGATCAACCATTCAATTTCCAGCCGGAACGCCACCTGTCCCGTTGGATGGGCGGCGAGAACTCTAAAATTTTGAAGCGCGCATCATTCTTTGTGAAATCCTCTATAATCCAGGGAGGCTTAGTGAAGCACCGGATGCGGTGTGCCTCGATAGGCCGGGGCAAGTTTGGCAAGAGGGCTAACCCCACTCTCCGTCATCCTCGGGCTTGACACGAGCATCCACGCCCGCTGCTGCTGGTGGATGCGTTGTGGATGCTCGTGTCAAGCCCGAGCATGACGGAGGGTGAGGCAGGCGGGAAGAGCCATTCATGGCGCAGACGCCTGAGTCAGGGAATGCCTTCCGTCAGTTAAACCAAATGCCGGTCCTCCGGCTGAACCGATTTGATGAAGGAGGAGATCGACGTGCAGTTCGCCCGCATAAACGACGTGACGATCCATTATCAGATCATTGGTGCCCCTGCCGACAGGCCGGTGATCGTCTTTACCAATTCGCTGGGCACCGATTTCCGCATCTGGCGCGACGTCGTGGTGCGGCTTGCCGGTGATTTTGCCATCGTGCTTTACGACAAGCGCGGCCACGGCCTTTCCGATGTCGGCCAGCTTCCCTCATCGATCGAGGACCATGCGACGGATCTTGCCGGCCTGCTCGATCTGCTGTCAGTCAAGGATGCCGTCATCTGCGGCCTCTCCGTCGGCGGCCTCATCGCCCAGTCGCTCTATCACCGCCGGCCGGACCTGGTCCGCGCGCTGATCCTCTGCGACACCGCCCCTAAGATCGGCACGGCGGAGAGCTGGAACGCCCGCATCGCCGCCGTCGAGCAAAACGGCATCGGCAGCATTGTCGACGCCATCATGGAACGCTGGTTCACACCCGCCTTCCGCCGGCCCGAGAACACCGCCTATGCCGGCTATTGCAACATGCTGACGCGCCAGCCCGTCGAGGGCTATGTCGCCGCCTGCGCCGCGATCCGCGATGCCGATTTTACCGAAATCGCCAAGACGATCACTGTCCCGACGATCTGCATCGTCGGCGATCAGGACGGTTCGACGCCTCCCGATCTCGTGCTTTCGACCGCGAAGCTGATATCCGGCGCCCGTTACGAGGTCATCCCTGATTGCGCGCACATTCCCTGCGTCGAGCAGCCGGAGGCGCTGACGGCGATCATCCGCGCCTTCCTCACATCCATTCCGTCTGGAGAAATCAGCCCATGAATGAGACCGCGTCCTCCTCAGAGCGCTATCGGCAGGGCATGGCGACCCGCCGCGCCGTGCTTGGCGACGCCCATGTCGACCGCGCCGCCGCCACATCGACGGAGTTCGACCGCCCCTTCCAGGAACTGATCACCGAAGCCGCCTGGGGTCATGTCTGGTCTCGCCCGGCGCTGACGAAGCGCGAGCGCTCGATCGTCACGATCGCTCTGCTTGCCGCTCTCGGCCAGGACGACGAGGTCGCCATGCATATGCGCGCCACTGCCAATACGGGGGCGACCCGCGAGGATATCTGCGAGGCGCTGTTGCATGTGGCGATCTATGCCGGCGTTCCTGCCGCCAATCACGCGATCAAGATCGCAAAAAAGACCTTTGAACAGATGGACGCCGAAAAGGCGGCCTGAGGGAGGAACATGTCCGAACGACCGAACCGCAAGCCCGAGACCGGCGGCTTCTTCGCCCGCGACCGCGCCTGGCACGCGCCGGCGCTGACCCCCGGCTACAAGACCTCGGTGCTGCGCGCGCCGCAGCGCGCGTTGCTATCGCTCGACGGCACGATTTCCGAGACCACCGGTCCGGTCTTCGGCCATTCGATGATCGGCGAACTCGACAACGACCTGATCCTGAACTACGCGCAGCCCGGCGAAAGTGCGATTGGCGAGCGCATCATCGTCCATGGCCGCGTGCTCGACGAGCGCGCCAGGCCGGTTGCTGGCGCCTTGGTCGAATTCTGGCAGGCCAATGCCGGCGGCCGCTATCGCCACAAGAAGGAAACCTATCTGGCGGCGATCGACCCGAATTTCGGCGGCTGCGGCCGCGCCATCACCGACGAGGATGGCCGCTACCATTTCCGCACCGTCCGCCCCGGCGCCTATCCCTGGCCGAACGGCATCAACGATTGGCGTCCCGCCCATATCCATTTCTCGATCTTCGGCCATGGTTTTGCCCAGCGCCTGATCACCCAGATGTATTTCGAAGGCGATCCGATGATCTGGAAATGTCCGATCGTCGGCACCATCCCCGACAAGGCGGCGATCGAGCAGCTAATCGCGCCGCTCGACTGGGGCAACACCATCCCGATGGATTCACGCGCTTATAAATTCGATATCGTGCTGCGTGGCCGCCGCTCGACGATGTTCGAAAACAAATTGGAGGGCAACTGACCATGCAGCAGCTCGGCTACCTCAAGGAAACCCCGTCGCAGACGGCAGGCCCCTATGTGCATATCGGCCTGACGCCGAATTTCTGCGACATCTCGGGTGTCTACGACACCGATCTCGGCATCGAGATGGTCAACGGCAAGACGCTCGGCGAACGTATCACCGTCACCGGCCGGATCTTCGACGGTGCCGGCGCATTGGTGCGCGATGCGGTCATCGAGATCTGGCAGGCCGACAGCGCCGGGCTCTACAACAGCCCGTCGGAAATGCGCGGCGCCGCCGATCCCAATTTCACCGGCTGGGGCCGCTGCCCGACCCGCGCTGAGGACGGCGTCTACAGCTTCGAGACGGTCAAGCCCGGCCGTGTCCCCTTCAAGGACGGCCGCAGACAAGCCCCGCACATCACCTTCTGGATCGTCGCTCGCGGCATCAATATCGGCCTGCATACCCGCATGTATTTTCCGGAAGAGACGGAGGCCAACGCCTCCGACCCGCTGCTTTCCCGCATCGAACATCGCGAGCGCGTCGCAACGATGATCGCCACCCGCGACGGCGCAACCTGTCATTTCGACATCCATCTGCAGGGTCCGAAGGAAACGGTGTTTCTCGATATCTGAGGGCCGGCGTCGCGATCGGCTTGCTGGGGCGGCTATCTGCAGGTAGCGTCCCCTCACCCTACCCTCTCCCCGATGGAGAGGGGACTTGCCCACGCAAGATCATCTGCCCATAGGCGCCGGCGCAGCCTCGAGTCCCTTCTCCCCAGCGGGAAGAAGGTGGCGGCAGTCGGATGAGGGGGCCACCACGATAAACCGAGACGATCATGACCGCATCCCCCTTCGACCACCCCTTCCTTTCCGGCCTGCTGGGCGACGATGAAATCGCGCCGTATTTCTCCGCCGAGGCGGATATCCGGGCCATGCTCTCCTTCGAGGCCGCACTCTCCAAGGCTGAAGCTTCTCACGGACTCATTCCCGCCGAAGCGGCAAGGCGCATTGCTGAAACTTGCGCCACCTCCTCGCCCGATGTCTCCAGTCTTCAATCGGCAACGGCAAGGGATGGTGTCGTCGTTCCCGATCTCATCAAGCAGCTGCGCACTGATGTCGGCGAGGAGGCGGCAAAAAGCCTGCATCTCGGCGCGACCAGCCAGGATGTCATCGATACCAGCCTGATGATCCGCCTGAAGGCCGTCGTCTTCCTGTTTGCCGGCCGGCTTTCCATCATCGCCGCCGGACTCGATGCGCTGGATCGCCAGTTCGGCCGGAACCAGCTGATCGGTCATACCCGCATGCAGGCGGCGATCCCGATTACCGTCTCCGACCGCCTCAAGGCGTGGCGCGCACCGTTGACGACCTATCGCGACCGCCTGACCGAGCAGGGTTTTCCCGTCCAGTTCGGTGGCGCGGCCGGCACTCTGGACAAGCTGGGGTCGCAGGCCGCGGCCATCCGGGCCTCGCTCGCCCAGGAACTCGGCCTCACCGATGCAACGCAATGGCAGAGCGGGCGTCTGCCGATCGCCGATATTGCCGGCCTGTTCGCGTCGATATCTGGCAGTCTTGGCAAGATGGGCCAGGATATCGCCCTGCTCGCCCAGGTCGGCGGCGAGATCGAAATATCAGGGGGCGGCACCTCGTCGGCCATGGCGCACAAACAGAACCCCGTCTCCGCCGAGGTCCTCATCTCGCTCGCCCGCTTCAACGCCACGGCGCTCTCGGGCATCCATCATTCCCTCGTCCATGAACAGGAACGCTCCGGCGCTGCCTGGACGCTCGAATGGCTGCTGCTCCCGCAAATGACGATGGCGACCGCCGCCAGCCTGCGGCTCGCCGGGGAGCTGATAAAAAATATTAAGAGACTTGGAACGGTCTAATCCAGAACCTGGAGCCCGTGCTTCTGCACGATCGAGAGCAGCTTCAGCGCTATCCCGCTTGGCCGCTTGGCACCGCTTTCCCACTTCTGCACGGTGGATTCGCTGGTGTTGAGATATCGTGCGAAAACCGGCTGGCTGACGTGATTGCTTTCCCGCAGTGCCTTGATGGCCTCGGGACCAAGTGCGTGCGGCGAAACCAGGCAGCTTTCATCGAAGGAGCGCATCGTTTCCTTGTCAATGGTTCCTATTTTATGCATGGCCTTCGCGGACGTGTGAATCGCCTCGAACGCATCGTTCTTGTACTTAATGCTTTTTGCCATGTTCGATCTCCAGACGCTGCCCAGATCACCGGCCTTGCCTTCCGCGACCTGCCTGATAGTTTTCAATAATTCGGAATCCGATATCCGCGCTTTGCAAGCTGCCTTGGTAAACCTCCGGTTTTGAAAGCCGTTCTGCCATGCCCTCGAAGTAGCACCCGGTGCTATGTTTTTCAAGTTGACTTCCCAAGATGAGAGCAGCCCCGTGACCTTTCCCCTCTTCGATCTCTCGGGCCGTCGCGCCCTCGTCACCGGCTCCAGTCAGGGCATCGGCCGCGCATTGGCGGTCGGGCTTGCCGAGCATGGCGCTTCGATCATCATCAACGGCCGCAACGCGCAGAAGGCGGAGGCCGCCGCCGAGGATATCCGTCGCAGCCATCGCCATGCCGTCAGCGCCGCCTTCGACGTCACCGATGCGGAGGCCAGCCGCACCGCCATCGCCTATATCGAGGCGGAAATCGGCCCGATCGACATTCTCGTCAACAATGCCGGCATGCAGTTCCGCACACCGCTGGAGAACTTCCCGGTCGACAAATGGGACGAGATCTTCAAGACCAATGTCTCCAGTCTGTTCTATGTCAGCCAGCCGGTCGCCCAGGCGATGATATCGCGCGGCCGCGGCAAGATCATCAACATCGCCTCCGTCCAGGCCGAACTCGCCCGTCCCGGCATCGCGCCCTATACCGCGACCAAGGGCGCCGTGAAGAACCTCACGCGCGGCATGGCGACCGACTGGGCGAAATACGGCCTGCAGGTCAATGCGATCGCGCCCGGCTATTTCCGCACGCCGCTCAACCAGGCGCTGGTCGATGATCCCAAGTTTTCTGGTTGGCTGGAAACTCGCACGCCGGCCGGCCGCTGGGGCGAGGTCAAGGAACTCGTCGGCGCCGCCGTCTTCCTGGCCTCGGATGCCTCCTCCTTCGTCAACGGCCACATGCTGACGGTCGACGGCGGCATCACCGCCTCGCTCTAGAACAGGATATCGTCCGAAAACCGCTCACGCTTTTCGGCATCATGCTCTAAAGTCGCATCATCCGAGCTTGGCGATCGCCCGCAGATTGTCGGCCGTCGTTGTCGGGAATTCGAAGAATTCGAGATAGGCGGGGATCTGTTCGAACAACATGTCCGTCCCAACCTGGAATGCACAGCCGCGCGCCCGCACGGCCTCGAGAAAAGGGGTTATCTCCTTCGTCATCACGACTTCGCCGACGAAGGTCGATGGCGAGATGCGGTCGATATCGATCGGTAGCGGGTCACCCCGTCGCATGCCGAGAGGTGTCGCATTGACGACGATGTCGAAACCATCAGGATCGGCGGAGCCAACCGTCACTCCAAGCTGCGGATAGTATTTCTTCAGCCTGTCCAGCAGCGCAATCGCGGTCGTCTCATTGGCGTCGAAGATGGCGAGATGGTCCACGCCCGCCTGTGCCAAGGATGCCGCGATCGCCGAGCCGACGCCGCCGGCGCCTGCGATGAGCGCATGGGCTCCCTCAACCTTTTTACCCTTGCGCAACACGCCGCGAACGAAGCCCTCGCCATCGAACATGTCACCGATCAGCCTGCCGTCCGAACCAAGGCGCACGGCATTGCACGAGCCGGCGACTTTTGCGTTGGTCGACGTTTCGTCGAGCAGCGCCATCGTCGAAATCTTGTGCGGCATCGTGATCAGAGCACCGTGGATATTGGATAGCCGGAACAGAAGCTTCAGAAACGCCGGATAATCCTCCGGCCTGCAGCCCATCGGCACGACGACGGCATCAATTCCGTTCTCCTCGAAGTACGGATTGTAGATCAGCGGCGCCTTGAAGGACTCCGTCGGATAGCCGAGGTGCGCGATGAGTTTGGTCGTCCCGGTGATCATGTGGTCAGACTTTCTGGGGATCGGAAGAGGCTGGCATTAGAGAGGTGGATCATCTGTCCCCAGCGCGCCGATCTCTTGATCGCCTCGACGACCCTGAGAGTGGCGAGGCCCTCCCGGCCACTCACAAGAGGCGTGGCATCGCCACGAATGACGTCGCAAAAGTGTCTGAGCTGAACGCAAAGGGGATCGGCTGCTGCGTAAGGCACGCGCTCCTGGGCAAGCTGCTCCAGCCAATCGGGCTTCAAGGGGCTCGTCCAAAGCTTCAGATCAGGAATTCCGAGCGAGCCTTCCGTGCCGCCGATCTGGTAGCAGAATTGATCGTAACGGGGAAAAGCGGGGTTCTCCCCGGTGGTCATCTCCCAACTCCAGGGCGCGGCAACGGCATCACTGCCGTTGAGGGTGGCAAGCACCCCGTTTGCGAAACGCAGCGTGACGACGGCCGTATCCTCGACGGCATGGTTCCGCACGGCGTGCGATTCCATCGCATGGACGGCGTCGACTTCTCCGAAGAGATATCGGAAGAGATCGACGTCGTGGATCAGGTTGACGAAGACCGGGCCGGCGCCCGCTTCGCGCCGCCAGGGGATATCGAAATAGTCGTCGGGCTTGGCGACCCAGAACGTGCCGTGCACCGTGACGATCCGGCCAAGCCTTCCGCCGTCGACGATCTGCTTGACCGCCTGGATCATCGGATTGTGGCGCCTGTGATGGCCGACCAGCAGCGGTATGCCTGCCTTCTCGCCGGCGGCAACCAGTGCTGCGGCAGCATCGACATCGTCGGCGATCGGTTTCTCGATCAGGACAGGGATATCGGCAGCGACGATCTCCATCCCGTTCTCGACGTGAAGCTGGTTCGGCGTTGCCACGATCACCCCGTGAGGCCGGTCCTCGACGCGAATGTCCGAGAAGCTCCGGTACCATCGGGTGCCGACAGTCTCGGCAAAGTTGCGACCGGCGGCAGAAGGATCGATCACCGCCGAGAGAACGGTTCCGGGCTCGGACATGACACGCTCGACGTGGCGCCTGCCGATGAGGCCGGCTCCCATGACTGCAATCTCCAGCGGCTTCATTGCCGGCTCCCATAATTTGCCAGACGCATCGACCTTGAGACGCCTCATTTCCGCAGGATTTCTCCGAGGAATTTCCTGGTTCGCTCATGCTGTGGGTTTGTGAAGAACTCGGCCGGCGGGGCTTCCTCGACGATCGCACCGCTGGCCATGAAGATCACGCGATCTGCGACCTGGCGGGCAAAGCCCATCTCATGCGTGACGCAGATCATCGTCATGCCCTCGTCGGCCAGCGCGATCATCGTATCCAGCACCTCCTTGACCATCTCCGGGTCAAGCGCCGACGTCGGCTCATCGAACAGCATCACTTTCGGCCGCATGCAAAGCGCGCGGGCGATGGCGACACGCTGCTGCTGGCCGCCCGAAAGCTGCACCGGATATTTGTCGGCCTGCTCCAGGATCTTGACCCGCTCGAGCAGCCCGCGTGCCCGTTCCTCGGCCTCCGCCCTACTGACGCCAACTGCCTTCATCGGCGCCAACATGCAGTTCTGCAGCACGGTCAGATGCGGAAACAGATTGAACTGCTGGAAGACCATGCCGACCTCACGGCGGATCGCATCGATGGTCTTGGCCTGATTGCCTAGAAGAATCCCGCCGACGCGGATTTCACCTTTCTCGTAGGTCTCGAGATGGTTGATGCAGCGAATGAGCGTCGACTTGCCGCTGCCGGAAGGCCCGCACAAGACGATCCTCTCGCCGCTGCGAACCGATATGTTGATGTCGTGCAGGGCTTGAAAAGCGCCATACCACTTCTCCACCCGCTCCATGGTGATCATGGTTTGCCCGCCTTGAGCAGGACTGGGACTGGTCATCAGTAGAACTCCATATTGGCGGGCTGGACCGCATCGAAGACGAGGGATGCGGATCAGCGCGCAGAGGCGGCAAACTTTCGTTCGAGGCGCGCGCCAAGAATCGTCAGTGGGCAGCACATCAGGAAATAGAGAATGCCGACGATGCCGAAGACCGTCAGCGGTTGGAAGATCTGGTTGGAGATGATGTTGCCGGCCCGCGTCAGCTCGGTGAAGCCGACGATCGACGCAAGCGAGGTGCCTTTGATCAGCTGCACGAGGAAACCGATCGTGGCCGGCAGCGAAATGCGCAGCGCCTGCGGCAGGATGACATCCTTCATGCGCGAGATGTATCTGAGGCTGAGAGCCTTTGCCGCTTCCGTCTGGCCGCGCGGGACCGCTTCGATCGATCCGCGCCAGATCTCGCCGAGGTAAGCGCTGGCATGCAGCGTCAGTCCGATGGCGACGGCCACCCAGGCATCGAGCATCAACCCCACCAGCGCCAGGCCGTAATAGACGACGAAAAGCTGCATCAGCAGCGGGGTTCCCTGGAAGACGGCGATATAACCCGCCGTGACGCGTTCCAGCAGCGGTATGCCCGAGGCACGGGCAAGGGCGACGCCGAGCCCTGCAATGCCGCCGCAGACAAAGCCGACGGCGGACAGGACCACGGTCCATTTCAGGCCGATCAGGAGGAAGACGAGTTCTTCGTGACCCATGGAATTCCTCCTACTTGACCGGATATTTGAAGTAGCGCGCCGAAAACAGCGCGAAGATGCGCATCATCAGCCAGGAGATCACGAAATAGAAAACCGTGACGGTGAAGTAGACCTCGAAGCTCCGGAAGCTCTCCGACTCGATGCGCTGCGAAACGGACGTCAGCTCGTAGGCCGAAATCGCCGATGCAATGCTGGTGGTCAGCGTCAACAGGACGAACTGGCTGGTCAAAGACGGATAGATCGCCCGCAATGCCGGCTTGAGGATGATCAGCCGGAAAACCTGAGCCTTGTGCAGACCAAGCGCCAGACCCGCTTCCATCTGTCCCTTCGGGATCGACTGGACGCCGCCGCGAATGATCTCGATCGCGTAGGCGCCGCCGTTGATGCCGAGCGCGATAATCGCCGTCGGTGTCGGATCGAGCCTGATGCCCGTGAGCGGAAGCGCGAAGTAGATGAAGAAGATCTGCACCAGAAACGGCGTGTTGCGGATCAGTTCGACGAAGGCGATGACCAGCCATCGCGCCGGCTTCAGGGCGGAGTCGCGGAGCGCAACGCCGCCAATTCCGATGATGATCGCCAGCAGCATCCCACAAATGGCAAGCAAGAATGTCCCGAGGCAGCCGAGCAGAAGGCTCGGCAGGCCATCTATGACCGGGGTGAAATCCAACTTATAATTCATGGCGATCCTTCTGGTCCGTCTTCCTGAAAATTCAGTCCCGCTTGACCATTCCAGCCATCGCCTGGACAGCCAGTTCGTAGCCGTCGGCTCCAAAACCGATCATGATGGCGGTGGCAACGCGTGAGATCAGCGAATTGTGGTAGATGCTTTCGCGTGCATGGACATTGGAGATGTGCAGTTCGATCTTCGGCGGGTCGAACATTTTCAACGCATCGAGAAGAGCGATCGACGTGAACGTATAGCCGGCAGGATTGATGATGATGCCACAGGCGTCGGTCCGGGCCTGGTGCACGCTCTCGACCAGTTCGCCCTCGAAATTGGTCTGGCGAAACTCGACGTCGAATCCCAAAGACTTTGCCTTGATCTCACATCGTTTCCTGATGTCGGCCAGCGTCGTGGTTCCATAGATCGCCGGCTCGCGCTGGCCCAGCAGGTTCAGGTTCGGTCCGTTGAGCACAAAAATGGTTCTGGTCATGTCGTGCACCTCAAACGGGCCGGGCCATAGGCATGGCGGTTGCGTTGACGGGCATGGCTGCCCGCCTTCATTGGCAAGGTTCGTCTGGACGTCAAAATACCCGCCCCAAGGGCGATCGCCGCTCATCCGGCTGCCGCCACCTTCTCCCCGCAGGCGGGGAGAAGGGACAAGCTGCGTCCTCTCCGTCCCTCGCGCACCCCTCGCAGGGCACGTCCCCTCTCTCCGTTTTTACGGGGAGAGGGAGAGGGTTAGGGTGAGAGCCAGCCATCCTTTGCTGTTCGCTCAGTTCGCCGCGAACGGAATGCCTTCCAGCGTTTCCGGGAATTCCGGGACCGGAACCTTCATCCACTTGTCGTAGACTGCCTTGAGTTCGCCGTTTGCCTTGATCTTGTCGATGAAGGTGTTGAGCGCCGCATTGATTTCCTTTTCGCCGAGACGCGTGCAAGCGCCGTTGTAGAGCTTCTGGAACTCAAGCTTGTTTTCGAATTCGCCCGGACGGGCCTTCTCCACCCGGTCCATGTAGAAGATGTTACCGCCCAGCGTCTCGACCTGGCCGGACACCAGCGCCTGGACGCTCGGGGCATCTCCATCATAGCGCCGGATGGTCGTGCCCGCCGGTGCGTTCTTGGTGACCTGCGTGTCCTGGGCAGCCCCCTTAGCGACGCCGACCGTGAATTTGGCCATGTCGGCATTCGTCTTGATTTCAGCCGATTTTGGACCAATCAGAACAATGGCATTGGCAACATAGGGCTTGCTGAACTGCACGGCCTTTGCACGATCCGGCAGCATCGCCATCGTTGCGAACAGAACGTCGACACGGCCGGCCGTCAGTGCGGGAATGCGGTTGTTGACTTCAAGCGGCACGAACTCGACCGAAACACCCAGTTCCTTGGCAAACAGCGTTGCGATGTCGGCGTCGAGGCCGTCCTGTTTGCCGCTGCTGGTCACAAAGCCCCAAGGCGGGTTGTCACCCTGAATTCCGACGATGATCTTGCCGCGGGCCTTGATTTCATCGGGCGTGATGGCGGCGGCCGGTTGCGCCAGGGTGACGGCAGCCACCAGGGCCGCGGCTCCGAGCATCGCGTTTCGGCGCGTCAGCATAGATTTGAACATGTGATTCCTCCTCCTTTGGCGGTCACTCGACCGGACAGCCACCTCACCTTTTGACTGTGAGAGGAATAATTGCCAGAGACGAGTGCTCAAATCAACAGAGTTTTTCAAAATCATATGAGAATTTATAATAAGACACGCTATTTGAATTCCTCACGACATTTGCCATAATAGTAGCGAACGATTTTCCGGGACGCATCGTGGTGCTCGGCGTTCGTTTAATCTCGCACGGATATCGGAAGGGCTTTGAGATGAGGACCTCGATTGCGACTGTAACGATCAGCGGCGAACTTCCCGAGAAGCTCGAGGCCATCGCCGAAGCGGGCTTCGACGGCGTCGAGATCTTCGAAAATGATTTCCTTGCCTTCGACGGAAGCCCGACCGATGTCGGAAAACTCGTCCGCGACCATGGCCTGGAGATCACCTTGTTTCAGCCGTTCCGTGATTTCGAGGGCATGCCGGAGCCGCTGCGAAGCCGCACGTTTGACCGCGCGGAGCGGAAGTTCGACGTCATGCAGCAGCTTGGAACGGATCTGGTGCTCGTCTGCTCCAACGTCTCGCCGGCCGCTATCGGCGGCATCGACCGTGCGGCGGCGGACTTTCATGAACTTGGCGAGCGTGCTGCCCGGCGGGGACTGAGGGTGGGCTACGAGGCGCTTGCCTGGGGCCGCCATATCAGCGACCACCGCGACGCCTGGGAGATCGTCCGTCGCGCCGATCATCCGAATGTCGGTCTTATCCTCGACAGCTTCCACACTTTGTCGCGCAAGATCGACGTCAATTCCATCCGCTCGATTCCCAAAGAGAAAATCTTCATCGTCCAGCTTGCCGATGCCCCTGATATCGACATGGACCTGCTCTACTGGAGCCGCCACTTCCGAAATATGCCGGGTGAAGGCGACCTTCCCGTCACCGCGTTCACCGAAGCCGTCGCGGCGACAGGTTATGATGGGTATTTCTCCCTGGAGATCTTCAACGACCAGTTCCGAGGCGGTTTGTCGCGTGCGATTGCGGCCGATGGCCACCGCTCCCTGATCTATCTAGGCGATCAGGTACGACGCAATCTCGGCATCGGCAGCATGACCGGGGCGGCGATGCCGGAAAGGCCTTCCGTCAAGGGTGTCGGCTTCGTCGAGTTTGCCACCGACGAGGAAGACGAAGTCGAGCTGATTGCATTGCTGCGCACCCTCGGATTCAAAAAGACGGCGGTCCACCGCACGAAAAAGGTCTCCCTCTTCGAGCAGGGCGAGATCCGCATCCTCGTCAATGTCGATCAGGCAGGATTCGCGAACGCCGCCTACGCCGTTCACGGTACTTTTGCCTATGCCATGGCCCTGATCGTCGACGATGCGGCAAAGGCCTATGAGCGCGCGCTCGCCTTGGATGCCGAGCCATTCACCCAGCCTGTCGCGGACGGTGAGCTCGAGCTGCCCGCCATTCGGGGCGTGGGCGGCGGGATTGTCTATCTCATCGACGACAAGAGTGCATTGGGTCGCTTCTCCGAAATCGACTTTCAGCCGGTGACCGATGACAGCGCCGCGCCGTCTGCAGGCCTTTTGCGCATCGATCACGTCGCCCAGACGGTCGGCTACGATGAAATGCTCACCTGGCTTCTGTTCTACACGTCCATTTTCGAGACGCGGAAGACGCCGATGGTCGATATCATCGATCCGGCCGGGGTGGTGCGCAGTCAGGTCGTCGAGAACGACACCGGGGCACTGCGCATCACCATGAACGGCGCCGAGAATCGCCGCACTCTGGCGGGACATTTCATTGCCGAGAAATTCGGGGCCGGCATCCAGCATCTGGCGTTTTTGACCGACGACATCTTTGCAACCGCCGAAAGCCTTCGTGTTTGCGGTTTCAGATCGCTGCACATTTCGCCGAACTACTATGACGACGTCGAAGCACGCTTCGGTCTCGATCCAGCATTGACCGAGCGGCTGAAGGCGGAGAACATCCTCTATGACCGCGACGAGCACGGCGAATATTTCCAGCTCTATAGCGGAACCTATGGAGAGGGTTTCTTTTTCGAGATCGTCGAGCGCCGCGGCTACCGCGGCTACGGCGCGCCGAACGCAATTTTCCGGATCGCCGCTCTGAAGAAACAGATGCGACCGGAAGGAATTCCTAAAGACGCCTTTTGAGCTATGGTTTAGGCGATCCGGCCGCTCTTGAGCACATGTTCGACGCCGCTTTGAACGTGCCGTCTGACGACGTCGGTCGCGCCAGCGACGTCGCGCCGAATGGAAAGTTCAAACAAGAGCCTATGGTCATCGACAACAGGCTTGCCGCGAAAACTCTCGGCCAGCATATGGTAGCGGAGAAAGCGGTCGAAGACGGACGACAATGTCGCCATCAGCGTCGCCGAATTGCAGGCCGAGACGATCGCCTGATGGAACTCCCAGTCGTATCGGACCCAGTCGACCGTCCTTGAGACATCGCCCGCAAGGAGCTTGCGTTCCGCGGCAGCCAGCCGGTGATGGGCGGCGACGATGCGCCCCTCCCATTCAAGATTTCCCGCAGCGAAGGCAAGGCCGATCGCATGTGTTTCCAGAACGATCCTGAGGTCGGCGAGTTCGATGAGTTCGCGGTGCGAAGCCGGGCTGACTTCAAAGCCGCGCTGCCCCTCGGCGACGACGAGGTTTTCCGTGGTCAGGCGGCTCAGGATTTCGCGCAGCGATGAAATGCCGATGGAGTAACGCTCCTTTGCCTGCTCCAGCTTGATCTTGGCCCCCGGCGGCAATGTGCCCGATATGATATCCTCGCGTATCTGCCGGAAGACGACATCGCTTACTGTTTCAGCCGGGTCGTGGACTTGCTTGAGCATGGCTTTTCCTGGTTTCGCCGAAATGCAATTTACGTGGTGGACCTAAAGCTCGAAGAGAAACGTCCGGACCATTTCTATTTCAGCGTCCCTCTCGCCAGCGCATGTTCGACCCCGCCTTGAATATGCAGGACAAGCACCCGCTTGGCCGTCTCTGCGTCACGTCGCAAGGCCGCATCCAAAAGTTGCTGATGTTCATTGGCCGCGACATCGCCTCGATAGGACAAGGCAACCATCTGATATCTGAGATATCTGTCGAAGATCACCGAATGCGTCTCCATCAGCAGTTTCGACCCGCAGGCGGCTATCAGGGCTTGGTGGAACTCCCAGTCGTAGCGCTTCCAGTCCTCGGCCCTGCTGGTGTCGCCGGATGCCATCACCTGTTCCATCCGTGCCAATTTATAATGCGCCGATACCAGTGGAGCTTCCCACTCCACGTCGCCATGCACGAACGACTGCTCCAGCGCATGTGTTTCCAGCAGAAGCCTCAGCGCTGCCGTCTCCTTGAGGTCTGAAACCGACACCGGGGACACTTCGAAACCTTTCTGCCCCTCGGCGAGGACGAGCCCCTCGGAGGACAGCCGGTTCAGCACTTCCCGAAGTGTGCTGATGCTGGTCTCGTAGGCCTCCTTCAGGCTTTCCAGCTTCAATTTTTGTCCGGGAGCCAGCCGGCCAAAAATGATGTCGGCCCGAATGCGCCTGTAGCTGCTCTCGGCAATGGTCTCGTTGATAGCCGGCTGCAACATGGCGATTCTCTTATATTTCCTGTATCGTCTGATATATCGCTTTCTGGCATTCTCAATCAAGGAAACATTCGCAGGATGGGAACCCCATTTTCCTCAGATGATGCGGGTTTTCCCAGAGAACGCGGAGGGTCGGGTCGGCAGGGCCTGAACACAATAAACGTGCCCCATGCTTGCGGGCGCCTGACCCTTTGGCGCCAGTTTTCGTGCTGCTCTTTGAATTCGACTTTCGGCTAAACTTGGCGACAATTGTTTTTTCAATCGCGCGCAACCATCTTATAGGCATGACTTACGGGAAAATGTCCCCACCCTCAGCAGCGCGTTTACCGAAAACCAACCATACTGGCTTGCTTTCCGAGCCGAAAGCCGATTGCTTAGGAAAATCTACTTCTTCTTCCGCTAGCGGTTGGGAGAATACAAAGGGGAACAGACAAACCCGTGGAATTCTGCTGCTTCGCATAGAGACGAACTATGACTACGATGGCGATGCGGGAAGGCCGGTTTGAAGAACGATGACGACAGAACTGTTTCAGGTAAAATTTTGGGGCGTCCGCGGCAGTATTCCCGTGTCAGGTCCCGAGTTCGATCGCTACGGCGGTAACACCTCCTGCATCGAGATTCGCTGCGGAGAACATCGGATGATCTTCGACGCAGGCTCCGGCCTGCGCGAGGCCGGGCTGTCGATGCTCGCCGACAGCGTCAGCGACGTCGACCTGTTTTTCAGCCACTGCCATTACGATCACATCATCGGCCTGCCTTTCTTCAAGGCAATCTATTATCCGTCGATCAACGTCAACATCTGGTCCGGCCATCTCGATGGCAAGATGAGCACCCGGGAAATGGTCGAGCAGTTCATCAGCCCGCCCTGGTTTCCGGTCAAGACAGATATCTGTCAGGCGACGATGAATTTCAGCGATTTTCATGCCGGTCAGGTGCTGAACCCGCGCCCGGGCATCGAGATCAAGACCTTCATGCTGAACCATCCAGGTGGGGCGATTGGTTATCGCATTGAATGGCAGGGCCGTTCGATCGCTCTTATCTACGATATAGAACACACACCCGGCTCCTACGATCCGGTCGCGCTCGAGATGATGCAGGACGCTGATCTCGTCGTCTACGATTGCACCTACAATGAAGACGAGATGCAGCGTTTCAAGGGCTTCGGCCATTCGACCTGGCAGCATGGCACCGAGCTTGCGAAGATGGCAGGCGCCAAGCGCTTCGCGCTCTTTCACCACGCCCCTTCCCGGACGGACGAGCAGCTGGCGCAGATGGAAGCGCAGGCCCAGGTCGCCTTCCCCGAATCTTTTGCCGCGCGCGACAATCAGGTCGTGGTGATCTAGCAAGCTGCTGAAGGCCGCCCGCCTTCGTCTTGTGCGGTCCGAAGCTCTTCGGCAGAGAGCCTATCGATCGGACTGAGCAGGCTTGCGACGTCTCGAGGGAACAGATGCGGGGCCAGACCGTTTTCCCGGCAGCGCAAAATCAACGAAAACAGGCTCAGTCATGACCGTGCTTTCCGGAAAGTGTCTCTGCGGGCAGGTGCGCATTTCCGTCCGAGGCGAACCCTTACGCGTTGGGATCTGTCATTGCACGGACTGTCGGCGCGAAAGCGGTTCGGCCTTTACCTTCTATGGCATCTGGCCGGCCGGCCAATTCGAACATTCAGGGCAAACCGCCGCGTTTCAAGGTCGGCATTTCTGCACAAGTTGCGGTTCGCGCCTGTTTTCCGCCGATGATCATGAGGCCGAAATCAAGCTTGGCATCCTCTCCGAGGTGCCGACGCCGCTTGTGCCGAGCTACGAACTCTGGATCAAACGCCGCGAGCCGTGGCTGCGTCCGGTCGAAGGCGCCGAGCAGTATGACGAAGACCGAAAATGAAGAACGGTTCTGAGGAGGTTGCCGTGGCCACTCTTGTCCGACATCGCTGGATGACTGTTGCCGGCGTCGAAACATTTTACCGCGAGGCCGGCCGGGAAGATGCGCCGGTCTTGTTGCTGCCGCATGGATATCCCTGCTCATCCTATGAATTTCGCAATCTCATGCCGCGCCTTGCCGACCGCTGGCGCCTGATTGCGCCGGATTTCCCGGGTGCGGGCTACAGCGGCACGCCTGACGATTTCGACTACAGCTTCGATGGATACGCTGCCTGGCTGGAGGCCTTTGTCGCTGCGATGAATCTCGACCGGTTCGTCCTCTACCTCCACGATTTCGGCTCGCCGATCGGTGCCCGGTTGGCGATCAGCGCCCCACAGCGCATCGCGGGGCTGATCATCCAGAACGGCGATATCCCCTATGAGGATGCCCTTGGACCGAAATATGCGGATATCGAAGCGACGTGGACGCTTCCGAGATCGGCGATGAGGAAGGCGCTGGCGGAGGCGATCAGCGAGGAGACTTTCAAGGAGGAGTTCCTCAATGATCTGCCGCCTCCCCTCACCGATACGATCCCGCCCGATCTCTGGAAGCTGCATTGGTGGCTGATCACGCCTCAGCGCAAGGAAATCGCCATGGACCTGATCGCCGGACTGAAGGAGAACCGGGCCTGGTTTCCGGAACACCGCAAATACCTCAGCGAATACCGGCCGCCCACCTTGATCGTCTGGGGTCCGAACGACCACTACATGCCGGAAAAATCGGCGCGGGCCTATCTGCGCGATCTGCCGGATGCCGAGCTCCATCTGCTCGGCGGCGGCCACTGGCTGCTCGAGACGCATCTCGACGACGTTGTCGCGCTCATGCGCGAGTTCCTTGAACGGGTTCACGCGCCTGAGCCTTGAGAAGTGCCGACGCCGGGGACCAGCAGACGGCGGGATGCGGGGCCGTCATCGCAAACAAGGCTGACAGAAAATCCCATGCGGCCGCGTCATGCACCAGGTGGTGCGTGAGCACGCCGATCGGCTCGTCGCTGCCGGCAAACCGGTCGTCAAGCTCCGCCACCAGTTCGGCCACCAATTCCGCCTCGCTCCGTCCGCCGCGCGTGCCGTGCCAGTCGATGATGTCGACATGGGTGTTGAGCAGCGGCATCGGCCCATCCTGCTTTGCCCGCCCATAGACTGAAAGGGCAGCAAATCCGAGGCCGGGCAGCGCCGGGATCAGGGTCGCATCGATCCGGTTCCACGGCGGCACCAGCACTGGCAGGAAGCGAGCCGGATGCAGCCGCTCCAGCAACCGGAACCCTTCGCCCAATTCGCCGAGCACAGCCCCCGCCGGCCGGTCGCCGCCGAGTTCCTGCTTCTTCCGCTCCGCCCCCGCGTAATTCGTATGAGACCAACCATGCACCGAGACCGCGACGCCCGCCTCCTCCGCCAGCCGCAGGGCCAGGGCCTCGCCGGTCAGGCCGGGAATGACGGCAAGCGCCAGCGGCACCCCGGATTCGCCAGTCAGCGCCAGCAGCGTCTCCAGATCAGGCGTCGGCTCGACGGCGTCGTCATCCCGCAGCCAGAACCGCGCCACGCGGCCGGCGGCCTGCCAGCGGTCAAGCTCGCGGTGCAGGGGGTCCCAGGCTATCCCGTCGCTCATCGCGTCACTCCTGTTGCTGCATTGTCCCGCAAAATTCCGTTCAAGTCCTGCGCCGCCATCGCAAGCGAGCGTTGCCCAAGCACCAAGCGCCGCGCCGCCTGCGCCATGGCGTCGCGCCTCTGCCTGTCGTCAAGCAGGGCAGCCACGGCCTCGGCATAGGCGGCGACATCGCCATCCGGCGTCAGCAGGCCGGTTACGCCAGCCTCGACCACCGCGGGCACGCCCGCCGTTTCCTGCGCGACGACGGGCAGGCCGGCGGCCTGGGCCTCCAGATAGGCAAGACCATAGGCCTCGCCGCAGCCGGGCCAGACATAGAGGTCGCCGCGTCCGAGCAATGCGGCGATCTCGACGGCATTGCGCTCACCCAGCCATTCGATGCGACCGGGAAGACCAGCAAACAGCGCCTGCACCTCCTGGCGCATCGGCCCATCGCCGATGACGGCAAGCGTCCAGGGCCGGTCTTCGATCAGTCGCACCGCCTTTGCGAGCATCGCATAACTGTCCATCTTGTCGCCGGCCCGCATCATCGCGACCGTCATCAGCCGGCGCGGACCGGGTACCGGCGACGCCTTTTCGAACAACGCCGTGTCGATGAAGGGTTTCAGCCCGGCAAGCCGCGCTTGCGGAAAGGCGGCGGCAAGCCCAGCCTGATCGCGTTCAGTGAAGCTGATATTGACCGCCGCCTGCATGATCGCCTCACCCACCAGCTTCTGGGCAGTGGCCCAGCCGGTCCGGTCGCGTTTTGCCGCATAGGAGGCTTCGGCGGTGACATAGGGAATGGCGAATTCGGCAGAGATAACAGGCCCGAACGGATCGGGCGATTTGTAATAGGGGTGGTAGCAGAACCAGAGTTCCGGCCGCGGCGCGGATTGCCATGCCAGCCGCAGCCGCTGCAGTTCGGCGCCGGTGGCGGGTTCGAGCGCCGCTGCCGCCTCCGGTGTCGCCGCATAGGTGCGGAATTCGGAGGCGATGTCGACCTCATGCCCGCCAAGCTCCAGCGCCCGGATCAACAGCCGCGCCATCAGCCGGTCGCCTGAGGGCACCGGATGGTTCGGCGATTTCATCGGCGCGTAGAAAGCCACCCGCATTGGCACACCTCAGGTAAGACACACTGTTTACAACTTTCGCGCCGGTCGGGAAAATTCCGCTATTGTCCCTTTGCCGAAAACTTGCGCATAAGCATATGGAATGTGATCGCGATCGAAGCAATTCCGCCTCTTTGCCAATCTCTATGGGCGTGCGGTTACATCGACAAGAACGGGAATGAATGACGACGGTCTCGGCCACAGGGATTTTTTCGGAGCGTACGATCAGAAGGGCGAGGCTCGGTTCCGGCCTCGTCATTTTTGTCTTCGTCCTGCTGCATTTGTCGAACCATGCGATTGGCCTGATTTCCGTCGCCGCCGCCGATAAGGCCGCTCATCTCTTTCTGGCGATCTGGCGTAATCCCCTGGGGACCGCCGTCTTCTATTCGTCGGTCCTCATCCATATCGCGCTGGTGCTGCGCGCCATATACATGCGCCGCAGTTTGGTCATGCCGAAGGGGGAAATGGCGCAGATCGTGCTCGGCCTGATGATCCCGCTGCTTATCTTCGATCATGTCATCGGCACGCGCATCGCCCACGAGTTCTACGGCTACATTGACGACTACGAGACGGTCGTCGGTTCGCTGTGGATCAAATCTCCGGCGAATGGCGCGCGGCAGGCGCTCGCCCTCGTCGCCGTCTGGATCCACGGCTGCATCGGCATCCATTTCTGGCTGCGCTACCGCTCCTGGTACCCGGACTTCGCACCGCTCATGCTGGCGCTCGCCATCCTCGTGCCGGTGCTCGCGCTGCTCGGCTTCGTCGAAATGGGCCGGACGCTCGCCGACCCTTCCTACCAGCAGTCAATGACGGTCAGCACTTACAAGGAGGGCGTCAACACCCGTTACGCCTCGAACCCGGAAGTTCACCGTCAGATCGCCATGATCCGCGCCGGGCTCTACGGCGCCTTCTCGGCCTCGCTGCTCATCGTCGTCGCCGCCCGCGCCCGGCGCAAGCTGAAGGAGCGGCTTGACCAGGTCGCCGTGCATTATCCGGGCGGCGAGGTGATCCGTGTGCCGCGCGGCTTCTCGGTGCTGGAAGCGAGCCGGCTCGGCGGGCTGCCGCATTATGCCGTCTGCGGCGGCAAGGGCCAGTGCTCCACCTGCCGCGTGCAGATCCTTGGCGATTACGAAAGCCTGCCTGCCCCCGACAAGATGGAACAGACGACGCTGAAGCGCATCAATGCCGGCCCGGATGTCCGGCTCGCCTGTCAGCTTCGTCCGAACCGCGATGTTGCCGTCGCGCCGCTTCTCGTACCGGCGATCGAAGCGGCCCTTCCCGCCAACAGCCAGGAGACGAGCCCCGGCCGCGAGCGCGAGATCGCCGTGCTCTTCGTCGATATCCGCCATTTCACCACGCTGACGGAAACGCGCCTGCCCTTCGACGTGGTCTTCCTGCTGAACCGCTATTTCGCCATCATCGGAAAGGCGGTGGAGCAGTCGGGCGGGCGGCTCGACAAGTTCATCGGCGACGGCGCCATGGCGCTCTTCGGGCTCAACACCGCACCGGAGGAAGCCTGCAGCCAGGCGCTTAACGCGGCGGCATCGATCGTCGCCGAGATCGAGAAACTGGCCGCCGAGCTGGCCGACGAACTGGCGCTGCCGCTGCGTATCGCGATCGGCATTCACACCGGCCCGGCCGTCGTCGGCACGATGGGATACGGCCGGGTGCGCAGCATGACGGCGATCGGCGATACCGTGAATGTTGCGAGCCGGCTCGAGACCGCCGCCAAGGAGTTCGAGGCGGCGATCGTCATCTCCGAGCCGGTGGCGAGCCTCTCCGGTGCCGATCTCGCCGGCATCGAAAGCCGTGAAATCAGTGTGCGCGGCCGGGCCCTGCCCTTGAAAGTCTACGTCATTCCGAGAGAGAAAGCGGCAGAACCGCTCGAAGGGAAAGATTAATGCCCGGCAAGCCCTGGCTGACCGCCAAATACTGGAGCCGCCGGCTGCGCAAGGCGCGCAATGCCGCCGCTTCGCGCTTCTTCGACACCCGCTTCGGCCGCCGCCTGCTGATCGAGAATATCGGCCCGCGCGTCGTCTCGATGACGGTCGACGCCGGCGACCACCTGATGACCTTCTCTCCCGCCGACTATATCGGCCGCAAGGTGTTCCGGAAGGGCCATTTCGAGCGCGAGGCCGTCGACCGGCTGATCGTCATCCTGCGCGAGCGCGGCCTTTTGCGAAAGAACGCAACGCTGCTCGAGATCGGCGGCAATATCGGCACCCAGACCGTCTATTTCGCGCTCAGCGACACTTATGCCCATATGATCAGCATCGAGCCCGATCCACGCAATTT
This sequence comes from Rhizobium sp. 10PS4, assembly GCF_032464805.1. NCBI lineage: Bacteria > Pseudomonadati > Pseudomonadota > Alphaproteobacteria > Hyphomicrobiales > Rhizobiaceae > Rhizobium > Rhizobium sp. 10PS4. Next base: position 241,479 of record NZ_JAWDIW010000003.1, read on the forward strand.
CCCGCTGCTTCAACTTAACATCCGCCAGAACCGGCTGGAGGAGAAGGTCCGGCTCGTCAACTGCGCCGCCGGCGAGTACGAAGGCGAGATCGACTTTTTTCTCAACCTCAACAACCACGGCAAGAGCAGCGCCATCCGCCAAAGCCCGACAGACAAGAAGATCAGCGTGCCGGTGAAGCCGATTTCCGAAATCCTTGCCGGACTTTCGGTCGATACGGCCTCAATCGGCCTCGTCTGGATGGATATCGAGGGCTACGAGCCGGTCGCCTGCCGCTCGATGCAACCGCTGCTTGCCCGCCGCGTGCCGCTCTACATGGAGTTCACGCCGCTCTTTTACGGGCGTGAGGGAACGAAAGCCTTCATATCGATGCTGTCGGGCTTCTACGAGAATTGCCTAGTGGTCTTCGAGGATCGCGAAGAGGAAATGAAGGTTCGTGACCTGCCGGGCGAGTTCGATCAGTACAACGTGCTGTTTTTGCCTTAGAGGCTATGCGGCCGACTGCATGACAAGCGATTGATGGCAGTGCACGCCGGCGAGCACGCCTGAGGCGGAGGCGAGCGTGGCATTGTGCATGGCGCTAGCCGCATCGCCGGCGGCAAAGACACCCTTGACGGTGGTTTCCTTGTTATCGGCGACCCGAATGATTGGCCCGAACGGGCCGTCGTCGAAGGCGCAGCCGAGCTGTTCGGCAACCGGGCTCGCCATCGTCGTTTTCGGCGCGACGAAGACGGCATCGAGCGGCACGACGCGGCCATCGGCGAGGCGAACCGCCTCAAGCTTCGGATTGTCGCCCAACAATTCCACGATAGGGCTGCGTTCGATCCGGACGCCACGGGCCGTCAGCTTCACCAATTGCTCTTCATCGGGCTCGAACAGCGCCTGGGTGAAAAAGGTCGTTGCGCCCCAATCCGGGATCATCATGGCAGAATGGGCCGAATGCGGATGGTTTGCGAGAACGCCGAGCTTGCCGCCACCGACCTCAAAACCGTGGCAATAGGGGCAGTGCAGCGCCGAGCGGCCCCATCGCTCCTTGAGGCCGGGGATTTCGGGCAGCGTGTCGCTGACGCCGGTTGCAAGCACGATGCGCGCAGCTCGTTCTTCGCCGCCGTCTTCGGTGCCGACGATGAACGCGTCACCATCGCTGTGCGCTCGGACGACTTTTCCCTCGCGGATGGCGATGGTCGGATAAAGCGAAAGCTGCCGCTTTCCCTCCTGCATGATCGCGGCCGGCGTTTGGCCGTCCTGCCCCAAGAACCCATGCGAGGCTTCAGAAAACCGGTTGCGCGGCGCGCCGGCATCGACGAGCAGCACGCGCAGCCGTGCCCGGGCCAGCTGCATCGCTGCCGACAAGCCGGCGAAGTTTCCGCCGATGACGATGGCTTCAAACGACATGGAACTCTCCCTTGATATCGAACTCATGACGCAACATAAGTTACATGACTCGGCGGCGTCAAGCATCATGTTACTTGTCTTGTTACAAGCCGCTTGCGATAATGACCCGCCCGATCGACAGGAAGAGAACGATGCGCAATGACAGCCGCCTTTCACGCATGCTGCACGTGCTGATCCACATGGATAAGCACCAGCATTCGGCGACCTCCTATATGATCGCGAAAATGCTGAACACCAATCCCGTCGTCGTGCGCCGCACCATGGCCGGCCTTCGCGAACAGGGTTACGTCCGCTCCGAAAAAGGCCATGGCGGCGGCTGGACGCTGGTGCGTCCCTTGTCTGAGATCACCCTGCTCGATATCTACCGCGCCATCGGCGAACCGCATCTCTTCGCCATTGGCCCGGCCGACGACCAGCCGCAATGCCTGGTGGAACAGGCGGTGAATGTCGCTCTCGGCGACGCGATGAAGGAGGCCCAGGCCGTGCTGCTGCAGCGGTTGGACAGCGTGACGCTGGACAAGATCGCCGCCGACTTTGAAGAAAAACTGACCGCCCGCCCCGCCACATCCTATTCCTGCGCCTCATGAGCGGGGTGACCTGCGGTAGAGGAAATAACGGCCTTTCTTGATGCCGTTTTCGGCGAACGGGGCCGGCCGAACCCTCTCTTCGCAACCGCACAAGCTGTGTCGTTTCCGCATCACCTTCCGTAAGGTTGCAAATATCCGCTTGTCAATGGCGAATTGCTTCGGTACAAAACGCTCCACCGCTTTAGTTCGAACATAAGGGAGGCGTTGCATGACACCAGCAATCATCGAAACCTTCCCGCACGGAATGTCCCGACACTAGGTCATTTCCATTCGCGGCCCGCCTCGCGCGCCCGAAATTCGGTTTTCCCTTAATTCACAGCCCGATTGATCCGACGGGATTATTTCGTCTCCCGTTTGGGCTGTGCCATCCAACTCTCTATTTTTGAGGACCGGTCGCCGACACGGCGCCGAGCGATTAAAATGACTCGCAAGAAGCTCGACTTCCGCGCCGATGCCTATCGCCATGTGCTCGGCTTTGTTTTCCATCATTGGACCCATCGGCCTCTTTTGGTGGCCATTATTATTGTGCTGGTGGTCGTCAGCACTCTGGCCGAAGTCATGGTGCCGGTGTTTTCCGGCCGGATCGTCGATGCCATTGCCGGCAGCAATGCGGCTGATGGTGCTTTGCGCGCCTTCGTCATCGTCGTGACACTCGGCCTCACCAGCGTGGTGCTGCGCTGGTTCATCTTCAACGGCATTATCCGGCTGACGCTGCGCACCATGGCGGATGTGGTCAATAACGGTTTCCACAAGGTGCAGCGGTTCTCGACCGACTGGCACGCCAACAGCTTCGCCGGCTCGACGGTGCGCAAGATCACCCGCGGCATGTGGGCGCTCGACCAGCTTAACGACTTGCTGCTGGTCGCCCTGCTGCCGTCCATCGTCATGCTGGTCGGCGCCAGCATCGTGCTCGGCAGCTACTGGCCGATCATGGGGCTGATCGTGGCTGCGGGGTCGCTGATTTATATCGGCGTGACCGTGGCGCTTTCCATGGGCTTCGTGTCGCCGGCGGCAAGGCTTGCCAATGCCTGGGACACCAAGCTTGGTGGTGCGCTGGCAGATGCCATCAGCTGCAATTCGGTGGTCAAGGCGTTCGGCGCTGAAAACCGCGAAGAGGGACGCTTGCGCCACGTGCTGACCAAATGGGACAGCCGGACGCGACGGACGTGGAAGCGCGGCACGTTGAGCGGCACGATCCAGGGCTTCATGATGGTTTCCATGCAGGCGGGTATTCTGGGAACGGGCCTTGTCATGTGGCAGCAGGGGCTGGCGACGCCTGGCGACATCACCTTCGTGCTGGCCATGTTCTTCGTTCTGCAAGGCTATCTGCGCAATGTCGGCCAGGACATCCGCAATCTGCAGCGTGCCGTCAACGACATGGAAGAACTCGTGCTGCTCGACAAGATGCCGCTCGGCATCGAGGACAAGCCGAACGCCACGCCGATCGAGATTGGCGAGGGCGAGATCGTCTTCGATCGCATCACCTTCCAGTATGGCGCGCATCCCACCCCGCTCTATGAGGATTTTTCGGTCACCATCAAGCCGGGTGAGCGCGTCGGCCTGGTGGGGCATTCGGGCTCCGGCAAGACGACCTTCGTCAAGCTCATCCAACGCCTCTATGACGTGAACTCGGGCGAAATCCGCATCGACGGACAGGATATCGCGGGGGTCAAGCAATCCAGCCTGCGCGGCCAGATCGCCATCGTGCAGCAGGAGCCCATTCTGTTCCACCGCACCCTGGCGGAAAACATCGCCTATTCCAAGCCGAACGCCTCGCGGCGCGAGATCGAGCAGGCGGCAAAACAGGCCAGTGCCCACGACTTCATCCTGGACCTTCCCAAAGGCTATGAGACGCTGGTCGGGGAACGCGGCGTCAAGCTGTCGGGCGGCGAGCGGCAGCGTGTCGCCATTGCCCGGGCCTTCCTGGCCGATGCGCCGGTGCTGATCCTGGACGAGGCGACATCGAGCCTCGACAGCGAGAGCGAAGTGCAGATCCAGCAGGCCATGGAACGCCTGATGAACGGCCGCACGACGCTGGTCATCGCCCACCGGCTGTCCACGGTGCGAGCGCTGGACCGGCTGCTGGTCTTCGACAAGGGAAAGATTGTCGAAGAAGGCGACCATCAGGCGCTGATCAGGCTCAATAACGGTATCTATCGCCGGCTGTTCGAACGGCAGGCGCTGGAACTGACCAAGGGTCTGGTGGCATGAACCGAAATGCCACCGCTGATGCCTTTACGTCCTTCGGTAGAGGAAATAACGCCCTTCCTTGATGCCGTCTGGGAGCGGCAGCGCCACCAGCTCGGGATGCTCCAGCGGCAGCCCGCTGACGGCGACGCCGTTATGGGCGAGCACGCCGGCCATCAGCTGCGGCAACCAGGTCAGCGTCACCGCGTCGATCTCGTCATGACCGGTGCCGATATCGGCATGGGCGAGTGCTGCGCCGATGCCGACGAAGGCTTGGCCGGATTCGCGGATATTGCCGGTCACCATGTCTTCTGCCTCAGGTGTCGAGGCCGAATAGGAACGGATTTCCCAGTCGAAAGCGACGATGCGGCGGCCGGGAAAGTTCTCGCGCAGATGATCATAGGTGCGGCCATTGCCGAGGCCGAACTCCAGAACCGGGCCTGGCGTTTCCCCCACCAGATTTGTGATCGAGTTCAAAATGTCGCGTTGAGCCGTCAACCGGCGAATGAAGCTGTCGAGGCGGCTCATCTAATCTATATCCGTCATGAAATCGTCAGCGATCCTGGAGGAATTCCAGCAAAAGTGCGAGAGCGGTTTTGCGTCCGGAATTGCGTAAAAACAAAAAGATAGAGCATTTCCGTGCGTCCGAAAAAGCACGAAATGCTCTAACACATGAAACCTTGCCAAGTCGATTGCCGTAAATGGGAATTGGCGTTGCAGTGGCAACATGGGTCTGTGCTAAGCTAACTGACATGAAAACCGTGACCGACGAAGATTTCTTTGCCGCCGTGCCGCTCTTCAGCGAATTCGAGGGCGTGACCGATGCCGCCAACTACCGGCCGCTGCCGGACGGATGGGTGCTGGCGCTGGCCGACATCGTCGGCTCGACGCCGGCGATCGCGGCTGGCCGTTACAAGGACGTCAACATGGCGGGCGCCAGCGTCATATCAGCGGTTTTGAATTCCGTCGGCAAGGGCGATTATCCCTTCGTCTTCGGCGGCGACGGCGCGCTGATTGCGCTTCCGGGTTCGCTGGAAAAGGCAGCCCGCGACGCCCTTGCCGCCGTGCAGATCTGGGTCGAGGAGGATTTGGGCCTGACGTTGCGCATCGCCATCGTGCCGGTCGCCGACACCCGCGCCGAGGGCCTCGACGTCCGCGTCGCACGTTACTCCGCAAGCCCTTATGTCACCTATGCGATGTTCTGGGGCGGCGGCACCAGCTGGGCCGAAAGACAGATGAAGCTCGGCCGTTACGGCATTGCCCGCGCGGCTCCGGGAACCCGCCCCGATCTCACCGGCCTTTCCTGCCGCTGGAGCCCGATCGACGCCAGGCACGGCGAGATCGTCTCGATCATCGCCGTGCCCGGCGAAGGCCGGCCGGGACAGGAATTCCGGGACCTCGTCAACGGCATCGTCGCCATCACCACCGAGCAGAACCGAGACAGCCATCCGGTGCCGGCCGATGGTCCGAACCTTGCCTTCTCGCTGCACGGCATTAACCGCGAGGCCAAGGCCACCGCGCCGGCTGGCCGGCGATTGCGGCAGAAGCTCACCATCTTCCTGCAGCTTGCCATCACGGTCGTGTGCTACAAGCTCGGCGTTCCGCTCGGCCGCTTCGACGCCCGCCGCTACAAGCGCGACGTCGCCGGCAATTCCGATTTTCGCAAGTTCGATGACGGGCTGAAGATGACGATCGATGTCGACGCCGAACATCTGAAACGGATCGAGACGCTACTGGAAGCGGCACGCGCCAAGGGCATTGCCCGCTACGGCCTGCATCGGCAGGCCTCGGCGCTGATGACCTGCTTCGTGCCGACGCCGATCTCGCGCGACCACATGCATTTCATCGACGGTGCGGCCGGCGGTTATGCGGTGGCTGCAAGCCGGATGACAGGCAAAGCGCTTGCTCCAGCGCCGAATCCAACGTGATTCATGCGGCGCGCTGTAGACTTTCTTCAGATCGTCCGGAAAAAACTAAACCCGTCGCTTTGACGGCGACGGGCTGATCGCGCACTGGTCTATGCAACGACTTATCGGGAACGACAGCGACCGGTTCTTGTGGTTTCCTTGTCGCCGTCATCGTATGCGATACCAATCTTCTCGCCGCCAAGCGAGGTGATTTTGCCAGCATACCAGTCGCCAGCACCCTTGTAGTTGCACTCGACCTTCATTCCGATGGCCCAGTTGTAAGGACGCACGTCGCTCAAGGGAACAGTTTCCTTATCGCCGTCATCATATCGGATCGTCACCTTCCCGCCGGAGGTATTGTCTATAACGCCAGGGAACCAATAACCGGCCCCCTTGTAGTTTCCGAGAACCCAGTCGCCCTTCGTCTGCGCAGATGCAACAGAAGCGCAGGAGCACATGACACCGATCGCGATGGCCGCAGCAACAAAACTTTTCAAGATATTCCTCCGTTGAAACTCATTAATCCGCCTCCCGAAATGGTCTTGGCGAGATCAGAATGCGTAAAGCTTATTGATGAAGCCTGGTTTAACGAACGAAACCTTCGGGGATTAATACTTGGAGTTGCTGTATAATTCCTTAAACTCGACTCCGATTCAAAGAGTTACGCCTTGATTACGTGATCGGCCGAGAGGCCGAGCCGGTTGAAGACGTTGCGGGTGTCGATAATCAGCGCGGCGCTTTGTGCGAGAGCCGCATAATCGATCCGGTCGTGGTCGGTCGCGACCAGCACTACATCGTAGCCGGCAATGGTATCAGGCGTCAGCGCCACCGATTTGCGGCCCTTCAGCGCCTGGTATTCGCGCGTCGGCGGAATCTCGGCGACGAAGGGATCGTGGTAATCTGCGTGTCCGCCACGCTCCTCGATGATCTCGATCAGTCGCAGGGACGGGCTCTCGCGGATATCGGCGACGTTCTTCTTGTAAGCGAGCCCAAGCACCAGCACCTTGCTACGGCTCAGCGCTTTGCCGGCGCGGATGTCGAGCGCTTCTGCGAGCTTGCCGACGACATAACGCGGCATTGCCGAATTGATCTCGCCGGCGAGCTCGATGAAGCGGGTCGGCAGCTCGTATTCGCGCGATTTCCAGGTGAGGTAGAAAGGATCGATCGGGATACAATGGCCGCCAAGACCGGGGCCGGGATAGAAGGGCATGTAGCCGAAGGGCTTGGTCTTGGCCGCGTCGATCACTTCCCAGACGTCGATGCCCATCGCCGCATAGACGGTCTTCAGCTCGTTGACGAGGGCGATATTGACCGAGCGGAAGATGTTTTCGGTGAGCTTCACCGCCTCGGCCGTCGCATTCGAAGAGACCGGGACGACGGATGATACCGCCGCACCATAGAAGGCCTTCATCAGTGCCAGCGCCTCGGGCCCGTCGCCGGCGACGACCTTCGGGATGGTGGCGGTATGATAATGCTGGTTGCCAGGATCCTCGCGCTCCGGCGAAAAGCCGACGAAGAAGTCCGAGCCGGATTTCAGCCCGGTGCCTTCGAGAATGACCTTCACCACGTCATCGGTCGTGCCGGGATAGGTGGTCGATTCCAGCACGACGAGCTGACCGGGGCGCAAATGCGCGGCGATCGAGCGCGACGTCGCCTCGACGAAGGAAAGATCGGGATCGCGATGTTTGGTGAGCGGCGTCGGCACGCAGATGATGACGACGTCGCACTCGGCAAGGCCGGCGAAATCGGTCGTCGCCTTGAAGCGGCCCGCGTCGATCTCGGCAGACAGCGCCTCGTCGCTCACCGCGTCGATATAGGAGCGGCGGGCATCGAGAGCCACCATCTTGCCCGGATCGATGTCGAAGCCGGTGACCGCAAAGCCACTGCGCGCCACCGCCATCGCCAGCGGCAGGCCGACATAGCCGAGGCCGATGATGCCGGCACGAGCCGCGCGGGTTTCGATCTTCTGCAAAAGCGTATCGAAGGTGGAGGTGGCCAAGGCGGGATCTTTCAAACGGGGAAGAGAAGGCTGATCTAATGCATGATCCAGGCAAATTAAACCCGGGCGCGGATCTTCCTCGTCTTTCCGGCGGCGCTGCCGTCCGGTTCTCTCCGATGGCTGCCCTCAGCCTAACCCTCTCGCCCATCTCGTGGGGTGGGATGTCGCGTGGCATTGATACCCAAAATCCCTTAGCCGGGTGTGGCCAAAATGACTCAGGCCGCGCCGTTTGCTGCAACTTGAGCGCACAAAAAATTGCAGCTCCCATTGTTTCGCACTTGCAGCATCCCTATTTTGACTGTTGATAATGAACCAGCTGGAAAGGACAACCCGTCCGATCCTCCTATATGGGGAGCTGAGGGCGCCACTGCCGGGCTTTCGGCAGATCCGTTGACACAATAATACCGCTCGTACATCCTGATTTCCTTGTGACCTGCGCATGAAAATGTGCCGGCCCAGGGACTTTTGGCTCTTGGGGATGGCGTGCCTTATGAGGATCATACCGAGAATGAGCACGATCGAATCCAGCGTGTCCTCCATCCTGTTGGACCGGGTCGCTGAATGGCTGACGAACTCTTCGCTGGCCGGAGACGAGCTTGAAAACATCGTCCGCGGTTTCTGCGAAAGGCTCACTGCTGCGGGGCTGCCGCTTGCGCGTGTGCATCTTTCTTTTTCGATGTTGCACCCGCTCTACGATGCGCTGAGCTTCACCTGGCGGCGCGCCAGCGGCGTCACCATCGAGGGCTTCCGCATGCCTGCCGGGCAAAAGCCGGACCGCTTCCTGCAGAGCCCATATTATTACCTGCTCGACAACAATCTGCAGCACATCCGGCGCCGACTGATGCATGATGGGCCGAACGAATTTCCGATTTTCGAGGACCTGCGCAAGGACAGCATCACCGACTACCTCGCCTTCGTGCAGCCTTTCGGCGACGGCTCCGTGCAGGGCATGATGGGTTCCTGGTCGACGGACCATAATACCGGCTTTTCCGACGATATGATCGATGCGCTGCTCAGGATGCAGAACCATCTGGCGGTCGCCGCCAAGATGGCAGTGCTCGGCAAGCTCGCCAACAACATGCTGACCACCTATCTCGGCGGCGACGCCGGCAAGCGGGTGCTGAACGGCCAGATCCGCCGTGGCGACGGTGAGACGATCCGGGCAGCACTGGTCATGGGCGACATGCGCGAATCCACCATGTACGCCGAAAAGGAAGGCCGGCAGGCCTATATCGACACGCTGAACCAGTTCTTCGACGCGATCGCCGCCCCCTTCAACCGCAATGGCGGCGAGATCCTGAGTTTCCTCGGCGACGGCTTTCTCGCCGTCTATCCCTGCGGACGCCACAAGGACCCATCGAAAATCGCCTGCGAGGCGGCGCTTTCGGCCGTCCATCAGGCGCAGGCGCGGGTTGCCGAACTCAACAGGGACCGCGAGCAGAAAGGCTTGACCAGGATCGGCTACGGCATCGGCCTGCATGTCGGCAACGTGATGTTCGGCAATGTCGGCCTCAAGGACCGCCTGACCTTCTCCGCCTTCGGCTCGGCGGTCAACGAGGTGCAACGCCTGCAGATCCTGACCAAGAAATACGGCCGCGAGGTCGTCGCCAGCCAGGCCTTCGCCGGCTATTGCGGCGGCGAATGGACGACGCTCGGCGAAGAGAAGCTGCGCGGCATCCGCCAGAAGGTGACCGTGCTGCAGCCGCGCGCGCCGGCGCCCGCGATCAACGTCGACGAGAGCTTCCGCGAGGCCGTGCAGAACGGACTCTCAGAAGCCGAGCAGGTCATTCTCCTGCATCGCGATGCAAAGAAACATGTCGAGCGCACCAGCATGGAGAAGTTCATCCAGTAAGCGCCTGCAACCCCTCTCATAATCTGCGCGTCTCGCCCGGGGAACTTCGGCGGGACGTGGGGGTTTTTCTATGATTGTCATCAGCTAGACACCCCGTTTGCGGTACGGTAGTGTGCCTTAACGGGAACATAGAAGACTGGGGAATTTCATTGGTATGGCGTCTGCAGCGGATCTGTTGCGTATTGAAAATCTCGACGTCTCCTTCTCGGTTTTCGGTGACCGGCTACGCGTCGTAAAACAAGCCAATCTTCGCATCCTTCCTGGCAAGGTCACCGCTCTCGTTGGTGAATCCGGCTCGGGAAAATCGGTGATCAGTCAGTCGGTCATGGGCATCCTGCCCAATCCGGCCAAGGCGACGGGCAGCATCCTCTTCACCGATCCGCTCGACGGCAGCACGACCGATATTCTGTCCTTTCCGCGCGACAGTGAGGAAATGCGCGACCTGCGCGGCCGGCGCATGGCGACGATCTTCCAGGAGCCGATGACCTCGCTCTCGCCGCTGCATACGATCGGCAATCAGATCAGCGAGGTGCTGCTGATCCATACCAAAACCGACAAGCAGGAAGCCCGTGAAAAAACCGAGGAGATGCTTGGCCTGGTCGGCTTCGCCAATCCGCACCGCACCTACGACATGTATCCGTTCGAATTGTCCGGCGGCATGCGGCAGCGCGCGATGATCGCCATGGCGCTGATCTGCAAACCGGCGCTGCTGATCGCCGATGAGCCGACGACGGCGCTCGACGTGACGATCCAGGCGCAGATCCTGGAACTTCTCCGCGAACTGCAGGCGAAGCTCGGCATGGCGATGCTGCTGATTACCCACGATCTCGGCATCGTCGCCAACATGGCCGACGAGGTGGTCGTCATCTATCACGGCGAGATCATGGAAGCAGGACCGGTCGAGGCGATCTTCGGCGATCCGCAGCATCCCTATCTAAAGGGCCTGATGGCCGCCGTTCCGCATTTCGACATGAAGCCCGGCGAGCGGCTGAAGGCGCTGCGTGACGTACCGGTCAATCTCGAAGCCCTGGTCGGCAAGAAGAAGCCGCTCCAGGCAGAGGCGCCGGGCGTGCTGCTTTCCGTCACCAATCTCTCGAAGACTTACAAGACGCGCAAGCGCAGTTTCTTCGGCAAACATGAAGCCACCGTCCTGCGCGCCGTCGACGATGTCAGCTTCGACATCCGCCGCGGCGAATGTCTCGGCCTGGTCGGGGAGTCCGGCTGCGGCAAGACGACACTCAGCAAGATCCTGATGCGCGCCATCACACCCGACAGCGGCGCGGTGGTGTTCAACGACGGCAAGGAGGTCGTCGACGTCCTTTCCGTCAAAGGCGCCGAACTGCAGGACATGCGCACGAAGATCCAGATGGTGTTCCAGGACCCTGTCTCCTCGCTCTCGCCGCGCATGACGGTGCGCAACATTCTGAGTGAACCGCTCGAGATCCATGACCGCGGCGACAGTGACGAGCGCAAGCGCAAGGTCGAAGGGCTGATGGCGGCCATTGGCCTCGACAAGCGTTATCTCAGCCGTTACCCGCACAGTTTTTCAGGCGGGCAGCGCCAGCGCATCGGCATTGCCCGGGCGCTGGCGCTCGGGCCGAAGCTCGTCATCCTCGACGAGCCGGTCTCGGCGCTTGACGTCTCCGTGCAGGCGCAGATCCTCAACCTGTTGAAGGACCTGCAGAAGGAACTGGGTCTGACTTATCTCTTCATCTCGCACAATCTCGCAGTCGTCGATTACATGGCCGACCGCATCGCGGTGATGTGCAAGGGCCGCATCGTCGAGATCGCGCCACGCGAGATCATTCTGCGCGATCCGGTACACCCCTATACGAAATCGCTGCTCGCCGCCGTCCCCTTCCCCGATCTCGACCGGCCGCTCGATTTCAAGGCGCTCAGGGAAAACGGCGCCGCCGACAAGCAGAACTGGGGCGTGACCTTCACCGCCGAGCATGACGACGCGGCCGAGCTTGCCTATGCGGACCTCGGCGATGGCCATCTGGTGCGCGCCCGCAAGGGCGCCGATATCAGGGAGTTGCGCTGATGGTAACGCGTCGCATTTTTCTCGGCGGCCTCGTTGGTGCGGCGATCGCGCCCGCGGTGCTTCGGGCCGAACAGGCCGGCGAGCCGGAATTCCTCAAGGAGCGGCTGGCATCGGGTAGCCTGCCGCCGATGGCCGAGCGCATTCCCGCTCGCCCGCGCATCGTCAACCTGAAGGAGATGGGGCTGCAGCCCGGCACCTATGGCGGCACGGTGCGCACCATCATCGGCGGCCAGCGCGACATCCGGTTCATGACGATTTACGGCTATGCCCGCCTGGTCGGCTATGACAAGCACCTGCAGTTCCAGCCGGATATTCTGGCCGATTTCCATGCCGAGGACGAGAGGGTCTTCACTTTCACCCTACGCGAAGGCCATAAATGGTCAGACGGCCAGCCGTTCACGGCCGACGATTTCCGCTATTGGTGGGAAGACGTCATCCTGAACGAGAAGCTGACGCCCGGCGGCGGGGCGCTGGAGCTTCGTCCACATGGCAGCCTGCCGCGCTTCGAGATGCTCGATCCGCTGACGGTACGCTACACCTGGGAAAAGCCCAACCCGATGTTCCTGCCGACCCTGGCAGGGCCCTTGCCGCTCGTGATCGTCGGGCCGGCGCATTACCTGAAGCAGTTCCACAAGAAGTTTCAGTCCGACGAAGCGAAGATGGAACAGATGATGAAGGCCAGCCGCGTCAAGAAGTGGCAGGACCTGCACATCAAGATGGCGCGCTCCTACCGTCCTGAGAATCCGAACCTGCCGACCCTCGATCCCTGGCGCAACACGACGCCACTGCCGGCCGAGCAATTCGTCTTCGAGCGCAACCCGTTCTTCCACCGCGTCGACGAGACCGGCAGGCAGCTTCCCTATCTCGACCGTTTCGTCCTCAACGTCTCCTCCTCGTCGATCATCGCCGCCAAGGCCGGGGCCGGCGAAGCCGACCTGCAGGCGACCGGCATCGATTTCAACGACTACACTTTCCTGAAGGAAGCCGAGAAGCGTTTCCCGGTGAAGGTCAACCTCTGGAAGCTGGCGCGCGGCTCACGCATCACGCTCTTGCCGAACCTCAACTGTGCCGACGAGGTGTGGCGCGGCCTGTTCCGCGACGTGCGCCTGCGCCGGGCGCTGTCGCTCGCGATAAACCGGCACGAGATCAACATGGTCGCCTTTTACGGTCTGGGAACGCCGAGCGCTGACACCGTGCTGCCCGACAGCCCGCTCTTCAAACCCGAATATGCCGATGCCTTCGTCAAGTTCGATCCCGACGAGGCCAACCGCCTGCTCGACGAGCTCGGTTTGACCAGACGCGACGACGACGGCATCCGGCTGCTGCCGGACGGCCGGCGCGCCGAGATTACCGTCGAGACCGCCGGCGAAAGCAATCTCGATACCGACGTGCTGGAGCTGGTGCACGACCACTGGGCCAATATCGGCCTGGCGCTTTTTACCCGCACCTCGCAGCGCGACGTCTTCCGCAACCGCGCCATGAGCGGTTCGATCATGATGTCGATCTGGTACGGGCTCGACAATGGGGTGCCGACGGCCGATATGTCGCCCTCCGGGCTGGCGCCGACGCTCGACGATCAGCTGCAATGGCCGCTCTGGGGCATGCACTACCTCTCCGCCGGCCAGGAGGGCGTCGCACCCGACCTGCCGGAAGCCGCCGAACTGGTCGACCTGCTCAAACAATGGGGCTCGACGGCGAAGTTCGAGGAGCGCCAGGTGATCTGGCACAGGATGCTGTCGATCTATACGCAGCAGGTGTTCTCGATCGGCCTCATCAACAGCACGCCGCAGCCGATCCTTCGCGCCGCCAAGCTGCAGAACCTGCCGGACAAAGCGCTCTACGGCTTCGACCCCACCTCCTATCTCGGCGTCTACATGCCGGATGCATTCTGGTACAAGGAGGCCTGAGGCGTGCTCAGATACATTCTCTGGCGCATCGCCGCCATGGTGCCGACGCTCTTCGTCATTTCGGCGCTGGTCTTCACCATCATCGAGCTGCCGCCGGGCGACTTCTTCGAGAGCCAGATCGCCGAGCTGCGGGCCTCCGGCGAGACCGCCAATCTCCAGGAAATCGAGGAGATGCGCCAGCAATACGGCTTCGACAAGCCGGAGATCGTGCGCTATTTCTATTGGGTCGGCGGCATGCTGCACGGCGATTTCGGCTATTCCTTCGAATACCAGCTCCCGGTTTCGGACGTGGTCGGCGAACGGCTGTGGCTGACGATCCTCGTCTCCTTCACGACGATCCTGCTCACCTGGCTGATCGCCTTTCCGATCGGCATCTATTCGGCGACGCACCAGTACAGCTGGAGTGATTACGGGCTGACCTTCCTCGGCCTGCTCGGCATCGCCATTCCGAACTTCATGCTGGCGCTGATCCTGATGTATTTCGCCAATGTCTGGTTCGGTCTGTCGATCGGCCATCTGATGGATCAGCAATATCTCAACGAGCCGATGAGCTGGGAAAAGGCGCGGTCGATCCTCTCTCACCTGTGGATCCCCGTGATCATCGTCGGCACCGCCGGCACGGCCGGTATGATCCGGCGGCTGCGTGCCAACCTGCTCGACGAGATGCAGAAGCAGTATGTCGTCACTGCACGCGCCAAAGGCCTGCCGCCGCTGAAGGCGCTGGTCAAATATCCGCTGCGCATGGCGCTCAATTTCTTCGTCGCCGATATCGGCTCGATCCTGCCATCGATCATTTCGGGCGCCGAAATCGTGGCGATCGTGCTGTCGCTGGAAACGACAGGGCCGATGCTGATCAAGGCGCTGCAGAGCCAGGACATGTATCTCGCCGGCTCCTTCCTGATGTTTCTCGCCTTCCTCAACGTCATCGGCGTGCTGATCTCCGATATCGCCCTCGGCTTCCTCGATCCCCGCATCCGTCTGCAAGGCAGGAGCACCAAATAATGTCGCCCCTTCCCGCACCCGGCGCGCCGCTGCCGCACTACGTCTCGACCGCTCCCTTCGATCCCCAGGCGACCGAAAACTTGACGGCGGCGCAATCGCGCATCCATCTCGCCTCGCAGAAGCAGCTGATGTGGTGGAAGTTCAAGCAGCACAGGCTCGCCTTGATCTCCGGTTTCTTTCTCGCCGCGGTCTACCTGATGATCGTGATCGTCGAGTTTCTGGCGCCTTATGGCCTGCACACGCGCAATGTCGACTTCATCCACGCGCCGCCGCAGCGCGTCCACTTCTTCGACAAGGGCAATTTCGTCGGTCCCTTCGTCTACGGCCGCAGTATGGCGCTCGATCTCGACACGCTGCACCGCGTCTATACCGAAAGGCCGAACGACGTGCAGCCGATCCGTTTCTTCTGCCGCGGCGATGCCTACAAATTCTGGGGCCTTGTCACGTCGGACTATCATCTCGTCTGCCCGGCGATCGGCGGCCAGATGTTCCTGCTCGGTACCGACCGGCTCGGCCGCGACGTGCTTTCGCGCATCCTTTATGGCGCGCGGATATCGTTGACGATCGGCCTGATCGGCATTTCGATCAGCTTCGTTCTCGGCATCGTCATCGGCGGCCTTGCCGGTTATTGGGGCGGCTTTTTCGATCTCGTCGTCCAGCGCCTGATCGAAGTGTTGCAATCGCTGCCGAGCCTGCCGCTGTGGATGGCGCTGGCCGCCATCATGCCGGTGACGTGGAGCCCGATCGTCATCTATTTCGGCATAACGGTCATTCTCGGCATCATCGACTGGACCGGGCTTGCGCGCGCCGTGCGCTCCAAGCTGCTGGCGCTGCGCGAGGAGGATTACGTCCAGGCTGCGCAGCTGATGGGCGCCAGCACGCCGCGCATCATCGGCCGCCATCTGGTGCCTGGCTTCATGTCGCATCTCATTGCTTCGGCGACGATTTCGATCCCCAGCATGATCCTCGGCGAGACCGCGCTCTCCTTCCTAGGCCTCGGCCTTCGGCCGCCGATCACCAGCTGGGGCATTCTGCTGACGGAGGCAAAAAGCGTCAGCGTCATCGCCTTTTATCCCTGGCTGCTCTACCCGATCATTCCTGTTGTTCTTGTCATTTTGGCGTTCAACTTTCTGGGAGACGGCTTGCGTGATGCGGCAGATCCCTACAAATAGCAGGAAACGCGGCGGCCCATCACGGCACCGCCCCCGCCTCTTTGCCTCCGGACGGTGGGGGCACAAAGTATGTTGCTGACCCCAGAAGGGATGCCCATGTCCAGACGTCTCGAAGATGCGCGCATCCTCATGTACAGTCACGATACTTTCGGTCTCGGCCATCTGCGCCGCTGCCGCGCCATCGCCCATGCGCTGGTCGAGGATTATCGCGGCCTCAACATTCTCATCATTTCGGGAGCGACGATCGCCGGCGCCTTCGATTACCGCGCCCGCGTCGATTTTGTGAAGATCCCGAGCGTCATCAAGCTGCGCAACGGCGAATATACGTCGCTTGCCAGCCATATCGACCTGCACGAGACGCTGAAGATGCGTGAATCGAGCATCCGTCACACGGCCGAGACCTTCCAGCCGGACATCTTCATCGTCGACAAGGAGCCGATGGGATTGAAGGGCGAAGTCGAAGATACGCTCGCCTATCTCAAGGCCCGCGGCACGGTGCTGGTGCTGGGGCTGCGCGAGATCATGGACGCGCCGCATCTGCTCGAGGCCGAGTGGAAGAAGAACAGCATCATGCAGAAGATCGATCAATATTACGACAGCGTCTGGGTCTACGGTCCGCCGGAATTCTATGATCCGCTGATCGGCCTCGACGTGCCGCAAAGCCTGCGCCGGAAGATGGATTTCGTCGGCTTCCTGCAGCGCAGCGTCTCCAGGGGCAAGAGCTCGATCAACGCCCGCAAGGATAATTACCTGCTCGTCACCACGGGCGGCGGCGGCGACGGCTCCGATCTCGTCCACGACGTCATGAACGCCTACGAGGCCGATGCGACGCTGACGCAGAAAGCGCTCGTCGTGCTCGGGCCTTATATGCCGGCCGCCGAGCGCGCCAAGCTGGTGCAGAAGGGCGAAGCCATCCCCTATATCGAGGTGATCGAGTTCGACAACCACATGGAAGAGTTGATCGACGGCGCCACCGGCGTCGTCGCCATGGGCGGCTACAACACCTATTGCGAAATCCTCTCCTTCGATAAGCCGGCGCTCATCGTGCCGCGCGTCAAGCCGCGCGAGGAGCAGCTGCTGCGCGCCAAGCGGGCAAGCGAGCTCGGCCTCGTCGACATGTTGCTGCCGGACCAATCGGTCGACCCCACGATCATGGCCGAGGCGCTGAAACGCCTGCCCTCCCGCCAGCCGCCTTCGAAGAGCGGCGGCAACATGCGTCTCGAAGGGCTGGACCACATTTCACAGACCGTCGGCCGGTGGATCGACGGCCGCGGCAGCCACCTTTCCCTCGTCGGCGCGGAATAGGGCAAAGCCTTGCCGCCACGCCGCAAGATCCTCGTCGTGCTGAAAGGTTATCCTCGCCTTTCGGAGACCTTCATCGCCCAGGAGCTGCTCGGCCTCGAAAAGGCCGGCTTCGACCTGACGCTGATTTCGATGCGCCGGCCGACCGACAAGAAGCGCCATCCCGTGCATGACGAGATCCGGGCGCGCGTCGTCTATCTGCCGGAATATCTGCACGAGGAGCCGATCCGCGTGCTGAAGGGCCTCATCGCCGGTCTCGCGAAACCGGGCTTCAAGGCGCTGATGAAACGCTTCCTCGCCGACCTCAAGCGCGACATCTCCCGCAATCGCTTCCGCCGTCTCGGCCAGGCGCTGGTGCTGGGGCGCGAATGGCCGGACGAGGGTGAATGGCTGCATGCCCATTTCATCCACACGCCGGCCTCGGTGACGGAATATGCGAGCATCCTCACGGGCACGCCCTGGACCTGTTCGGCGCATGCCAAGGACATATGGACGTCGCCCGACTGGGAGCTGAACGAGAAACTCGGCAGCGCCCGCTGGACCGTCACCTGCACCAGGACGGGCTACGACCATATGCGGACGCTGACATCCCGCAAGGAGGCCGTGCACCTGAGTTACCACGGCCTCGATCTCGCCCGTTTCGGCCATTTCGCCGGCGAGCGTTCGAATCGCACCGGCAGCGAGCCCGGCGATCCGGCCTTGATCCTCAGCGTCGGCCGCGCCGTCGAGAAGAAGGGTTACGACGTGTTGCTGCGGGCGCTGGCACTTTTGCCCGCCGAGCTTCACTGGCGCATGGACCATATCGGCGGCGGCGAGGAGCTTGCGAAACTGAAAGTCCTGGCGACCGAACTCGGCATTTCCGGCCGCATCGTCTGGAAGGGCGCCATGGCGCAGGAAGACGTGCTCGATCATTACCGCCGCGCCGACCTCTTCGCACTTGCCTGCCGCATCGCCGCCAATGGCGACCGCGACGGCCTGCCGAACGTCCTGGTCGAAGCCTCCAGCCAGCGGCTCGTCTGCCTCTCGACCGACGTATCCGGCGTGCCGGAGCTCCTGAAGAACGGAGAAAACGGCCTCGTCGTGCCGCCGGAGGACCCGGCGCTGCTGGCCAACGCGCTGGAGGCGGCGATCCGCGACCCGGCACTGCGAAAGCGCCTCGGCGATGCCGCCGAAATCCAGGTGCGCGAATATTTCGACTATCACTCCAGCATCAGACAGCTCACCGGCCTGTTCGAGGCAGAATGGCAGAAGGCGTCATGACGGCACCGCGTATTTTCTTCTACGTCCAGCATCTGCTCGGCATCGGCCACATAGCCCGCGCCAGCCGCATCGCCAATGCATTGATCAAGGACGGTTTTGACGTGACTGTCGTGACCGGCGGCCTGCCGGTGCCGGGCTTTCCGGGCGAAGGCGTGAAGACCGTAGCCCTGCCGGCGGTCGTCGCCAGCAATGCCGGCTTCTCCGGCCTCGCCGATGCCGAGGGCCGACCGGCAGGCGAGGAATTCCTCAATATACGCCGCCAGCTGCTGCTCGACGCTTTTCATGCCGCAAAGCCCGATGTCGTCATCATCGAGGCCTTCCCCTTTGGCCGGCGACAGATGCGCTTCGAACTGCTGCCGCTGCTTGAGGCGATCGAAAAAGCCGAACTGCGGCCGAAACTCATAAGCTCGGTTCGCGACATCCTGCAGGAAAACCGCAAGGCCGGCCGCGACGCGGAGACCGTCGCGCTGGTGAAGGACCATTTCGATGCCGTGCTCGTCCACGGCGATCCCGGCTTTGTCAGGCTCGAAGACACTTTCCCGCTGACGTCAGAGATCGCCGACAGGCTGCGTTATACCGGCCTCGTCGCAGCCCCGCCGGCGCCGGAACCCGCCGAGACATTCGACATCATCGCATCGGCGGGCGGCGGTGCGGTCGGCGCCGCGCTGATCGGCGCGGCAAAAGAGGCGGCAGCGCTGCTGCCGGACAATCTTCGCTGGCTGCTGGTCGCCGGCCCGAACCTGCCCGAGGCCGATTTCGCCGCGCTGTCCGAGGACGCGGGCCCGAATGTGACGCTGGCGCGCTTCCGCAAGGATTTTCCCTCGCTGCTGCGCGGTGCGAAGGTTTCGATCTCGCAGGCCGGCTACAACACGGTCGGCGATCTCTTGCGCACCGAATGCCGGGCGATCCTCATCCCCTTCGTCGCCGGCGGCGAGACCGAGCAGACGGTGCGCGCCGAACGACTGCAGGCGCTCGGCCTCGCCGATATCCTGCCGGAGAACGGACTGACGTCGGGCCATGTGAAAGAGGCGGTCGAAAAGGCGCTTGCCGCACAGCCACGCGGGCCGGTCTTGCTCGACCTCGACGGGGCGGAGAAAACCGCCCTCATCATTCGCTCCATGATTGCCGAATCCCTCGCCTAATCCAAAATTCCTGTGATATAAGCAATGTTCCGGCGAGAATCGGCATTTTTGCAGCCGGTCGCTTCGCCTTGTTTTCATTGCGATATCGGCGGTCCGGCTGCATGGTCCTGTTCTTGAGAATCCTCCCCCGCACGGCGCCCGGATCGCGCCTCCGGAATTTCCCAGCAAGCTGACGGTTAGCCATGGAAAAAAGCCTCGCCCGCTACATCTGGAAGAACACGCGGCTGCAGCAGCTTTGGATCCTGGCCGTCGTCGCCGCATCGATGGTGCCCTATTTCCTGTCCTTCGACCTGCCGAAGCAGATCGTCAACGGACCGATTCAGGGCGACGGCTTCGAAGGTCCCGGCGCGCGGCAGACTTTCATGCACATTGCCTACGACATCCCGCTGATCGGCCATGTCGAATTCTTTGAAGGCCTGCAGCTCAACCGCTTCCAGATGCTGATGGCCCTCAGCCTGGTGTTTCTGGCGCTGGTGGTGCTGAACGGCCTCTTCAAATTCTACATCAACACCTATAAGGGCCGTCTCGGCGAGCGCATGCTGCGCCGCATCCGCTTCGAGCTGATCGACCGGGTGCTGCGCTTTCCGCCCATTCACTTCAAGCGGGTGAAATCGGCCGAGATCGCCACCATGATCAAGGACGAGGTGGAGCCGATGGGCGGCTTCACCGGCGACGCCTTCGTTTCCCCTGCTCTTCTCGGCGGCCAGGCGATAACGGCGCTCGTCTTCATCATCGTCCAGAATTTCTGGCTTGGCATGATCGCCGCCGGCATCGTCGGCGTGCAGGCCATCGTCATCCCCCGCATGCGCAAGCGCCTCTTGGAACTCGGCCGCCAGCGGCAGCTGACGGCGCGCGAACTCTCCGGCCGCGTCGGCGAAATCGTCGAGGGCATCGGCACGATCCACGGCAACGACACGTCGAATCTCGAACGCGCCGACATCGCCTCGCGGCTCGGACGGATTTTCTCGATCCGCTACGACCTTTACCAGTGGAAGTTCCTGGTGAAGTTCATCAACAACTTCCTCGCCCAGGTCACGCCGTTCCTGTTCTACGCGATCGGCGGCTATCTTGCGCTCCAGGGCCGGCTCGACATCGGCCAGCTTGTCGCCGTCATATCAGCCTACAAGGACCTGCCCGGCCCGCTGAAGGAACTGATCGACTGGGACCAGATGCGCCAGGACGTGCAGGTGAAATACCAGCAGGTCTACGAGCAGTTCAACGTCGAGCCGCTGATCGACAGCCGCATCCAGGAACTCGCAACTGCCCCGGTCGGCCCGTTGACTGGCGCGTTCGTCATCACCAATCTGACGCTCTCCGACGACAGCGGCGCCCGCATCGTCGACCACGTCTCCGTTGAGATCAAGCCGAACGAGACGGTGGCGATCGTCGGGCCGAACGGCAGCGGCGCTGAAGCCTTCGCCGAAGCGCTCGGACGCATGGTCTGGCCGGACTCCGGCCGTATCACCATCGACGGACGCGATCTCCTGGAGCTGCCAGAATCGATTACCGGCCGGCGGATCTCCTATGCCTCGGCGGACACTTTCTTCTTCCACGGGACGCTCGCCAGCAATCTGCTCTACGGCCTGAAACATGCGCCGATGACCGATCCGATTTACGACGAGCGGGAAGCACTGGAGTATAAATGGCATTCCGCCGAGGCGGAAAAGGCCGGCAATCCGACGCTCGACCTCAACAGCGACTGGGTGGACTACAAGGCTGCCGGCGCCAGCGGGCCCGAGGACCTGCTCACAGCAATCCGCCCGGTGCTCGACGCCGTCCTGATCTCGCAGGACATCCTCGATTTGGCGCTGCGCTCGACCGTCAACACCGACGTGCATGTGGCGCTCGGCGACCACGTCGTGGCGCTACGCGCCTCGCTCAGGGACCGGCTGCGCGACGAGGGGCTCGACACGATCGTCGTGCCTTTCGACTTCGATGCCTATAACGCCCAGGCGACGGTCGGCGAGAACCTGCTCTTCGGCACGATGAAGCGGCCGTTGATGACCAACCGGAGGCTGGCCGCGCATCCCTATTTCCAGCAGCTCTTCCGTGAGACCGGCCTCAGCACCGATCTCTACGCCATGGGCCTCGAGATCGCCGAAAACGCGGTGGAACTCTTCCACGACCTGCCGCCCGACCATCCATTCTTCCAGCAGCTGACCTTCATGACGGCGGACGACATCCCGACCTATCAGGCGTTGCTGCAGAAGCTGCAAAGCCGCCGCTTCGAGGACGCCACGCCGGAAGAACGTTCGGCCATCATCCGGCTGAGTTTTGCCTATATCGAGCCGCGCCATCGCTTCGGCTTGCTGCCGAACGAGCTCATGGACAAAATCGTCAGCGCCCGCAAGCAGTTCCACGAGCATATTCCGGCCGATCTCGCCGAGCTGATCGAGCGTTACGACGCCGAGCGTTTCACCCCGTCGGCAAGCCTGATGGACAATGTGCTCTTCGGCCGTATCGCCTATCAGCAGGCCGACGCTTCCGACCGCATCCGCGGCATCATGGGCGAACTCTTCGATGCGCTCGACCTTTATGACGACGTGCTGTCGATCGGCCTCGAATTCGACGTCGGCTCCGGCGGCAAACGACTGACCATGGTGCAGCGGCAGAAGCTGAACCTGGCCCGCGCGCTGTTGAAGCGCTCGGACTATTTCATCTTCAACCGGCCGCTGTCGGCGCTTGACCAGCGCGTTCAAGATCAGATCACCCGCAACATCATCGAGGGCCTGCACGAAGAAGGCCATCGGCCGGCGATCATCTGGGTGCTCTCCAACGCCCGGCAGGCCGAGATGTTCGACCGGATCCTGCTCTTTGACCGCGGCGGATTGGCGGAGGCCGGAAACTATCCGGAACTTTCCGCGAAAAACGGGATGTTCAAGGAACTGTTATCGTAATATTCTATAGGGGCGGCGATGGTGGGTGTTCCTGATGGGGACGCCTCGAAGTTTGAAGATGCCTGGTCCTGCGGGACCCTGCATCAGGGGATTGAAACGCTCATGCTGTTGAGAGACGAAGTCGAAATGCTCCGAAGGGTGCCGATCTTTTCAAGGATCGCGCCAGCAAAGCTCAAGCTTTTGGCCTTTACCTCCGATCGCATGACCTACAAGGCCGGACAGGACCTTTTCCATCAGGGCGATGTCGGTGATGCCGCCTATGTCGTCCTCTCGGGCACCGCCGACGTCGTCGTCGCATCACCGGCCGGCGAGATCAAGGTCGCTGACGTCGAACCCAATTCCATCGTCGGCGAAATCGCCATCCTCTGCGATGTCTCGCGCACGGCAACGGTCCGCGCCACCTCGTCGCTAGAGGTGCTGCGCATCAGCAAGGAGCATTTCCTGAAGCTGCTCAGCGATTTCCCCGAAATGGCCGTGGAAATCATGCGGGTGCTGGCCGACCGCCTGAACCACACCACCGCGGAACTAACCGCGGCCCGGGCGGCGAAGCAGCCTCAGATGGCGCAGTAAGGTTTTTCAGGATTTCGCCGGCCATTTCCGTGCGCCTGTACGAAGCGCAAAATTCCAGCTGTTGATCTTTTGGCGAACATGACAGCTCACCATAAAAGATGTGCGTGAGATGACCGGTTCCGTTCCAGCGATGCGTCCAGGCCGGCAGATCTCCGGCTGATGGACAAGAAAATCGGCTGACTCTCCACCTCATCAAGCTGACTTGTCGCGACACCGACATTCTGTTCGGCGATGAACTGAATTGCTTTCTTGCGATCTGATGTTGCTTTCGCACGCCGGGCAAATGCCTGCATGGCTTCCCATGCAGGCCATTTGTTCGACTGCGTCTATTCCCGCTGCTCCAGCGCCCTGCTGAAGGCAAGTGCTGCAAGCGTGCAGATGGCGCCGGACAGCAGGTAGTAACCGACGAAAGTCAGGCCGAAGCGGCTGGAGAGGCTGAGCGCCACCAGCGGCGCAAAACCCGCACCGATCAACCAGGCCAGATCCGATGTGAAGGCGGCACCAGTATAGCGGTAGCCGCGGCCGAAGCGGGACGAGATCGAGCCCGTCGCCTGGCCGAAGGAAAGGCCGAGCACGCCGAAGCCGATGATGACGAAAGCGTCATGGCCGCTGTTGCCGGATGCGATCAGGCTCGGCCCAACGAAGCTGAAGACGGCGATGATGACGGCGCAGATGGCAAGCTGGGCGCGCCGGCCGATGCGGTCGGCAATCAGTCCTGATGCAATGATGGTGATGATCCCGACCATGGCGCCGACCACCTGCACCACCATGAAGGTGCCGATCGGCTGGTTGCCATAAAGGCTCATCCAGCCGAGCGGGAAAATGGTGACGAGGTGGAACATGGCGAAGCTTGCGAGCGGCACGAAAGCGCCGATCAGAATGTCGCGGCCGTGAACGCGCAGCACGTCGAGAATGGGAGCTGCTTCCAGCTCATGCTGCTCCAGCAGCGTGCCGAATTCCTTGGTCATGACGAGCCGCAAACGCGCAAACAGCGCTACGACGTTGATCGCGAAGGCGACGAAGAAGGGATAACGCCAGCCCCAGGAGAGGAAATCCTCACTGGAAAGATTGGCGACGAAATAACCGAACAAGGTGCTGGCCAGCGCAAAACCGATCGGCGCACCGAGCTGCGGGATCATCGCATACCAGCCGCGGTGTTTGGCCGGCGCGTTGAGCGCCAGCAGCGAGGCAAGACCGTCCCAGGCGCCGCCGAGCGCGAAGCCCTGGCCGAGGCGGAAGAGCGCCAGCAACGCGATCGACCAGACGCCGATCTCGTTGTAACCCGGCAGGAAGGCGATCGAGGCCGTGGAGCCGCCAAGCAGGAAGAGCGCGATCGTCAGCTTGGTGCCACGGCCGTACAGCCGATCGATCGTCATGAAGACGACGGAGCCGACGGGGCGAGCCAGGAAGGCAAGCGAGAAGATAGCGAAGGAATAGAGCGTGCCCGTCAGCCTGTCCGGAGCGAAAGGGAAAATCAGCTGTGGAAAGACCAGGACCGAGGCGAGGCCGTAGACGAAGAAATCGAAGAATTCCGACATGCGGCCTATCACCACGCCGATGGCGATGCTGCCCGGCGAAACCGGCTTGTCGTCGTGAATGCGCCGCGCGTCGCGTTCCAGCGACGACGATGACGGTCCGTAATGCGTTGTTTCAGCCATGAAACGCCTCCCTCGTTGAGGCGCTTTCGGCAGGGCGCCTCAACCTGATCTTGATCAAACCTGCAGGCTTATCAAGTCCGTAAGACGTAAATAGTTCATCATCACGGCTCAAAATGAGGCGTGGACGGAAAAAAGAGCGTGATCCGGAGCGCGATTTTTCCCGGGAACGCTGGCTTGGCCGGCTCTTGCGGATATATTGATCTGAAACATGCGCTGGGCAAGGAATCCTTCTTGATTTCATCAGGATTCCAAAGCTGTAGTGCACCATGATTTGTGCCGCAGCGCGGCATCATTGCTGCACTGCGACCAAACACCTCATGTCGCTATCAGGTTCAGTGCGTTAGTCGCGGAACGAACGAAACAACAAGAGCTTAGAGACGTGTTAAAACTCATGAAGTTTTCCCGCCTTCTATCCGTCTTGCCGCTGCTTTTCCTGGCAGGATGCAACATGGTGGTCATGGCGCCCTCCGGCGACATCGCCGCGCAACAGCGCGATCTCATCGTCATCTCGACGGTACTGATGCTTTTGATCATCATACCGGTGATCTTCCTGACGCTGTTCTTCGCCTGGCGCTACCGCCGCTCCAATACGGCTGCAACTTACGCGCCGGAATGGCACCATTCGACCCGCCTCGAAATCGTGATCTGGTCAGCGCCGCTTGCGATCATCATTGCGCTCGGCGCCGTGACCTGGATTTCCACGCATAAGCTCGATCCCTACCGCCCGCTCGACCGCCTTGATGCCGAGCGTGCCATTCCGGCCGATACCAAGCCGCTGATCGTCGAGGTCGTGGCGCTCGACTGGAAGTGGCTGTTCTTCTATCCCGAACTCGGCATCGCCACCGTCAACGAACTGGCTGCTCCGGTCGACGTTCCGATCAATTTCAAGATCACCGCCTCCTCGGTGATGAACTCCTTTTATATCCCTGCCCTGGCCGGCCAGATCTACGCGATGCCCGGCATGGAGACGAAGCTGCACGCCGTCATCAACCGGCAAGGCGAATATGAGGGCTTCTCCGCCAATTACAGCGGAAGCGGCTTCTCGCACATGCGCTTCAAGTTCCACGGCCTCGATCAAGCGGGCTTTGACGCCTGGGTGGCGCAGGTCAAGCAGCAGGGCACGATGCTCAACCGCGACGCTTATCTGAAACTCGAGAAGCCGAGCGAGAAGGAACCGGTGCGTTATTATGCCGGCGCCGATGCCGACCTTTACAACGCCATCCTCAACATGTGCGCCACTCCGGGCAAGATGTGCATGAACGAGATGATGCACATCGACATGATGGGCGGCGGCGGCAAGGAAAGTGCGGAGAACCGCGAGAAGCTGCAATACGACAACCGTCATGCCGACGAAGGCATCGTGGCGCCCGCCGCCACCGTGCCGGCGACCGGGGCTCCGGCACGCAGCGAGCCTGCCGAGCGGACCGACGGCATGCAGCACGACATGCCCGGCATGGACATGCAGCATGAGGGTCATTCCATGCCCGGCACGGACAACGGCGCCACTCCGGCGCCGGCGCAGCTCAACAACAACAATTAACCTGGCGCTTTGCGTCGCAAGACATAATGAACGGGTTGTTCCATGTTTTCCAATCCTGACCTCCTGAAGTTCGTCTTCGGCCGGTTGACCCTCGATGCCATCCCCTATCACGAGCCGATCCTGGTCGTGACCTTCATCGGCGTCGTCATCGGCGGTCTCGCTGTGCTCGGCATCATCACCTATTTCAAGTTCTGGGGTCCGCTCTGGCGCGACTGGATCTGCAGCGTCGATCACAAGAAGATCGGCATCATGTATGTGATCCTCGCCGTCATCATGCTGCTGCGCGGCTTTTCCGACGCGATCATGATGCGCGTCCAGCAGGCGATCGCCTTCAACGGCGCGGAGGGCTATCTGCCGCCGCACCATTACGACCAGGTCTTCACCGCCCACGGCGTCATCATGATCTTCTTCGTGGCGATGCCCTTCGTCACCGGTCTGATGAACTTCGTGGTGCCGCTGCAGATCGGCGCGCGCGACGTCTCCTTCCCCTTCCTCAACAACTTCTCTTTCTGGATGACCACCGCCGGCGCGATCATCATCATGCTGTCGCTGTTCATTGGCGAATTCGCCCAGACCGGCTGGCTCGCCTACCCGCCGCTGTCGGGCGCAGCCTACAGTCCGGGCGTCGGCGTCGATTATTATATCTGGGGCCTGCAGGTGGCCGGTGTGGGGACGACGCTTTCGGGCATCAACCTGATCGCCACCATCGTCAAGATGCGTGCGCCGGGCATGACCTTCATGAAGATGCCGGTCTTCACCTGGACCGCGCTCTGCACCAACGTGCTGATCGTCGCCTCGTTCCCGATCCTGACGGCAACGCTGGCGCTTCTGTCGCTCGACCGCTATGCCGGGACGAACTTCTTTACCAATGACCTCGGCGGCAACCCGATGATGTACATCAATCTCATCTGGATCTGGGGTCATCCTGAAGTCTACATTCTCGTGCTGCCGGCCTTCGGCATCTTCTCGGAAGTCGTCGCCACCTTCTCCGGCAAACGTCTCTTCGGCTACGCCTCTATGGTCTACGCCACCTGCGTGATCATGATTCTGTCTTACATCGTCTGGCTGCACCACTTCTTCACGATGGGCTCGGGCGCTTCCGTCAATTCCTTCTTCGGCATCACCACGATGATTATCTCGATCCCGACCGGGGCGAAGATCTTCAACTGGCTCTTCACCATGTATCGCGGCCGCATCCGCTTTGAGGTGCCGATGCTGTGGACGGTCGGTTTCATGGTGACCTTCGTCATCGGCGGCATGACCGGCGTTATGCTCGCCGTGCCGCCGGCCGACTTCGTGCTGCACAATTCGCTGTTTCTCATCGCCCACTTCCACAACGTCATCATCGGCGGCGTTCTCTTCGGCATGTTCGCCGGCGTGAACTACTGGTTTCCGAAGGCCTTCGGCTTCAAGCTCGATCCCTTCTGGGGCAAGATGAGCTTCTGGTTCTGGCAGATCGGCTTCTGGTTCGCCTTCATGCCGCTCTACGTGCTCGGCCTGATGGGCGTCACCCGCCGCGTGAGCCAGTTCGAGGATCCGTCGCTGCAGATCTGGTTCATCATCGCCGCTTTCGGCGTCGGCCTGATCGCGCTCGGTATCGCCGCCTTCCTCATCCAGATCGTCGTCAGCTTCATGAAACGCGAGGAGTTGCGCGACGATAGTGGCGATCCCTGGGATGGCCGCACGCTGGAATGGTCGACCTCTTCGCCGCCGCCGGATTACAACTTCGCCTTCACGCCCGTCGTCCACGACCATGACAGCTGGTACGACATGAAGAACCGTGGTTATGCGCGTCCGCTGGAAGGCTTCCGGCCGATCCACATGCCGAAGAACACCGGCACCGGCGCAATCCTGTCGGCCATCAGCGTCGCCCTCGCCTTCGGCCTGATCTGGTATATGTGGTGGTTGGTGGCCGTCTCCTTCGTCGCCATGCTGGTCGTCGCGATCGGTCATACCTTCAACTACAGACGCGACTTTCACATCCCCGCCGAAGAGGTGACCGAAACGGAAGGCAAGCGCACGGCGTTGCTTGCCGAGCAGGTGTAATGACCATGAGCGATCAGACTATCGACACGGCCGAAAAGCCTGAATTCTACCTGACGGAAGATCATCATCCGGAAAACAGCACCAACCTCGGCTTCTGGCTCTACCTGATGAGCGACTGCCTGATCTTCGCGGTGCTGTTTGCGACGCACGGCGTGCTCGGCCGCAATTATGCCGCCGGCCCCTCGCCCGCCGATCTGTTCGATCTGCCGATCGTTGCCCTCAACACCTCGATGCTGCTCTTCTCCTCGATCACCTACGGCTTCGCGATGCTGCAGATGGAGCGGAACGCAAAGGCGGAAACGCTGTTCTGGCTTGGTGTGACCGGCTTGTTCGGTGCAGCCTTCATCGGGCTCGAACTCTACGAGTTCATCCACCTGATCCACGAAGGCGCCGGGCCGACGCGCAGCGCCTTCCTCTCCTCCTTCTTTACGCTCGTCGGCACCCACGGACTGCACGTCACCTTCGGCATCATCTGGCTAATCACGCTGATGGTGCAGGTGTCGATGCACGGGCTGATCGAGGCCAACCGCCGCCGCCTTATGTGCCTTTCGATGTTCTGGCACTTCCTCGACGTCGTCTGGATCGGCGTCTTTTCCTTCGTCTATCTGCTGGGAGTTCTCGGATGAGTTCGCAAGCACCTGCCCATGAGGATGCCCACGAGGCTCATCACGGCCACAGCCACGGCCATCAGGCCGGCCATGGCACGTTCCGCAGCTACATGACGGGCTTCGTGCTTTCCGTCGTCCTGACCGCCATTCCCTTCTGGCTTGTCATGGCCGGCGTATTCGACAGCCCGGCGTTGACGGCGGTGCTGGTGATGGGCCTCGGGGCGATCCAGATCGTCGTCCATATGGTGTTCTTCCTGCACATGAATACCAGGAGCGAGGGCGGCTGGACGATCATGGCGCTGATCTTCACCCTCATCATCGTCGCCATCGCGCTTTCCGGTTCCCTCTGGGTCATGCATCATCTCAACACCAACATGATGCCGATGAGCCCCGAGATGATGAAGAACATGCCGTGACGGTCACGAAGGGGCGGCGCCAGCCCGCAGCGGTTCAGACCACCAGCGGTTCAGCCCCGAGCAATTCAGACATAGGCAGGGCATGAGTGAGGCTCCCTCGCGAACATCGGAGAGACGGCGCTATCAGGTAAAACGCGCGATCTTCGCCGTCTGCCTGGTGCTGCTTGCCGCAGCACTTTCCGCACTCGGCACCTGGCAGGTCGAGCGCCTGGCCTGGAAACGCGACCTCATCGCCCGCGTCGACCAGCGTGTGCACGCGCCACCCGTGCCGGCACCGGCACGCGCCGACTGGGAGAAGGTCAATGCCACCGATGACGAATATCGGCGGGTGACCGCGGCCGGGATGCTGGCGAACGACAAGGAAACGCTGGTCTATGCCTCGACCGCGCTCGGTCCGGGTTATTGGGTGATGGCGCCGCTGACGCTTGCCGACGGGACATCAATCCTCGTCAATCGCGGCTTCGTGCCGACCGACCGGCGCGATCCGGCCACGCGCCGCGAGGGGCAACCATCAGGCCCGGTCGAGATCACCGGGCTGATGCGGATGACGGAGCCGAAGGGATCGCTGCTGCAATCCAATGACGTCGCGGCCGACCGCTGGTATTCGCGCGATGTCGCTGCGATCGCTGAAAAGCGCGGCGTCGGTACGGTCGCGTCCTATTTCATCGACGCCGATGCTACCGCCAATCCGGGCAGCCTGCCTGTCGGCGGCCTCACGATCATCGATTTCCCCAACAACCATCTCGTCTACGCGATCACCTGGTACGGGCTGGCGGCGATGGTGCTGGCATTGCTGGTGTTCATTCTTCGCGGCGAGAGGGGGAGCCGGGTTCGGCCAAGGCCTTAACCTCGTCGGCGATCCTTATGAAGCAACCCGGCTGATCGCTTCGGCGAGCTGCGCCTGTGAGAAGGGCTTGCCGAGGCGGGGCAAGTCGACGATGTCGGCCCCTTGCGGGATCTCGGCGTAACCGGTTGCGAGGATGATCGGTATGTCGGGCCATTCGCTGCGGATCGCCTGGGCGAGCTGCGCGCCCGTCATGCGGGGCATGGCATGGTCGCAAATCACTAGGTCGACCTGCTGTTTGCGCAGGATGTCGAGCGCCTCGGGACCCGCCATCGCCTCGAACACGGTATGGCCGAGATCCTCCAACATCAGTGTGGTATTCATCAGGACCAGACCATCGTCGTCGACGGCGACGATGCGCAGCCGGCGCGCCGCATTGTCCTCCTGCTGCGGCCGGTCGGGGGTCGCGCCGGTTACCTGTTCCATCATCGCGACCGGGAACCACAATTCGGCCGTCGTGCCTTCGCCGAGGCTGCTCTTCATCATCAGGCGGCCGCCGGACTGGGACGCAAGGCCCTGCACCATGGAAAGGCCGAGACCGGTGCCCTTGCCGACACCCTTGGTCGTGAAGAACGGCGTGATGGCCTGCTCCAGCGTCCTTGCATCCATGCCCTCGCCTTCGTCGATCACCGCGATGCGGACATAGCGGCCGGGCGACAGCGGACCCTTGCCTGATGGCAGCGATTCTTCGGAAGCGCGAAGCACGATCCGACCGCCGGACGGCATGGCGTCGCGGGCGTTGACGACGAGGTTCAGGATCGCCATCTCCAGCTGGTTCGGATCGGTCAGGATCGTCGGCAGCCTGACGGGGAAAGATGTCTCGATCACGGTGAGGGGGCCGAGCGAACGGCTCAGCATATCCATCATGCCACGGACCAGGCCGGAGACGTCGATCGGCTCCATGTGCAGTTCCTGCCGGCGGGAAAAGGCCAGCATGCGCTGGGTCAGCGCAGCACCCCGCTGGGCACCCTGCATGGCATTGTCGACCAGCGATGTCAGCGAGAGATCCTGTGGCATGCGTTTCTTCAGGATTTCGAGACTGCCGAGCACAGCCATCAGCAGATTGTTGAAATCATGGGCGATACCGCCGGTCAATTGACCGATCGCCTCCATCTTCTGCGACTGGAAGAGCTCTTCGCGCGCCTGCTCCAGTGCCCGCTGGGTCTCCATCTTCTCGGTGATATCGCGGGTGATCTTCGCGAAACCGATCACATCGCCTTCCTCGTCGCGGATGGCATCGATGACGATGCTGGCCCAGAAACGGGTGCCGTCCTTGCGGACGCGCCAGCCTTCCCTCTCGAACCGGCCTTCGGCGCGCGCGATGCCAAGCGCGGTCTCCGGCAGGCCGGCTTCGCGGTCTTCGGGGGTATAGAAGGTCGAGAAATGCCGACCGATGATTTCTTGCGGCCGATAGCCCTTGATACGCTCGGCGCCAAAATTCCAACTGCTGACATTGCCTTCGGGATCGAGCATGTAGATCGCATAGTCCGAGACGCCCTGGACGAGCCGGCGGAACTGTTCCTCGCTCTGGCGGATCGCCTTTTCGGCCGCCCTGCGCTCGGTCAGGTCGCGGGTGATTTTGGCATAACCGATGAGTTCGCCGGAGGGACGGCGGATCGGATCGATGATCACATGCGCCCAGAAGCGGCTGCCATCCTTGCGCTGGCGCCAGCCTTCCCCCTCGAACCGGCCGTGCTCGACCGCCGTGGCCAGAGCGCGCTCCGGAATTCCCGCGGCGCGATCCTCTTCCAGATAGAAACGGGAAAAATGCTGGCCGAGAATTTCGGAAGGCCTGTAACCCTTGAACCGCTGAGCGCCGGTATTCCAGCTGGTGACGATGCCTTCGGGGCTCAGCATATAGATGGCGTAGTCGGTGATGGCATCGACCAAAAGGCGAAAGCGTCCCTCTTCGTCAAGAGACGTATCATGTCGATTCAGCGCTTCCATCGGCCCCTCTGAGTCACCAGCGCTTTATAACGCCGCGACGGACAGATGGTTCCGAAACGGCGGCGAATTTTCAGACCGCCTTGACCTGGGGATAGAACCGCTCACTGATCCGCTCGGCAGCGGCATAGGCCTGCGAGACGATCTCCGGCACGAGATCGATATCGGGCAGGCTGCCGAGGCCGAGCGGGCCGACGGCAAAGAGCCCGGCGACCGTCGAACCGTCGTCGAGGAAGGGCTCGCCGCGCGCATTGACCGCCAGGCCAAGCGAGAGCTCGTCCGGCATGGCGAGGCCGGCGGAAAGCAGGCTCTGCATCAATGGCGCTGAAAGATCCGGCGCCTGGCAGCGGCAATCGATGATGCGCTCGGCATGGATGACCTCCTCAACTGTGGAACCGGCCGGCGTGAAGAATAGGCCACTCAGGCCCCGGCGGCCGGCCCGGCCGCGACGCAGCACCGTGCGGCCTTCGGCAAGCTCGCGTTTCAGGCGTAGGTGCATGGCCTCCGGCAAACGGTTGCGGTGACTGTCGTAGATCGCCCTGAGGTGGCGGTTGAACTGATGTTTGTCGCGGGCCGGCAGCGAGCGCCAAAGCGAGCGGGCATGTTTTCTGAGGCCGTTCATTACCGATTGCCAGCTTCGCCCCGCTTCCTCCGCCTCGCGGCAGGCTTCACGGATAAAGCGCACGATCTCCGGCAGGCTCTGCGGCAGCGTCTCGGCCGGAAACACCGGATCGGCGGAATTCGGCGTATGACTCTGGGGCAGGAAGCCGCGCCTTGAAATGATCGTCACCTGGCCGGCATAGCCGGAATCGCGCAGCTGTAGCAGCTGGTCGACGACGCGGATGCCGCTGCCGAGCAGCACCGCATGCGGCCGCGCGACGAGCCGCTGGGCCCTGATCGGCGAAGCGTCCTCGCCGCCGGCATCCGGCGCAGTCAGGCCGAAGCCGGTGGCGAGGATCACGGTATCGAACAGCGGATTGGCGGGATTGGCGCTTTCGAGCAGGAAGCGGTTGCCGTGGCTCCTGCGGATCGCCACGACCGGATCGTTGCAGACCTGGACCGTGATGTCCCTGCGCGCGGCGAGTGCTTCCGAAAAGCGCTGGTAGACATAATCGCTGAAGATCTCCTTCGGCACGAAGATCTGCCGAAATCCGGGAATGGCGGCCTGCACGGCGGCGCGGAAGGCGGCGTTGCTGCAGAGCCAGTCGTTGAAATCGTCGTTGTCGCCGACCGAGACCGAGAGATCGCGCACACGGGTGTTGAGGATCGTCGAGGAGCGAGCCGAGGCCAGCGCCTGCCCGCCGCTGACCGACGAATTTGGATCAAACAGCTGCAGGTGGAAAGGCGCGCGCACCGTCTTCATCAGCGCGATGGCCGTCATCATGCCGGAAAAGCCGCGCCCGACGATCGCAATACGCGGCACAGCTGATATCTGCGCTGCCGCACTGGCTCTCGCGGAAAAAAGTCCCTGAACCGTCATCGCAACTCCTTTGCGGCTTCATCCGCACCGTGTGTCGATCGAGGTTTCAACGCATAAAAAAGCGGTTCACGCGTTGATGAGGTTCATGCGGCCATTCACTACACTTGCCGCGGCATCCGGGTCCAGACCAGCGGCCCCGCAAGAGAACTAGGAGTGCAATTACGCTCGTCCATAGTCTATCAAACTGGTAGTGTATGAAAGCGGTAAATGGCGCAGGTGGCAAGAGGTTTGTTGTCACATCTTTTGAAGTTATTGAAATATAATACAATTTAGAAGTGTTCCGTGGAAGTGTGGCCGGGTTTTGCATCCCGAACTGCGAATTGATCTCAAAAATGTCAGGTCGGTAGCGACCTCAGCTGCCCTCGCCCGGATATTGTTTTGCTTTCAGCAGGCCGGCCAGATGCACCGTGTTGCGCGCCAGCATGTCGACGGCTTTGGTCACGACCTTCGGCACCTTATCAAGTTCGACGAAATTGGTGGAACCCATTGCCTCGCCGACCCAGTAGGCGACCGCATTCGCCGGAATGGTGAAGCCGACGTCGTTCAGCGCCTGGAAGAGCTCGGCCGACACGTGATGGGCGCCGTCCTCATTGCCGACGACGGCAACGGCCGCGACCCTGCCATAGGAAACCATGCGGCCCCCTTCGTCCGTCTCCTCGAGGAAGGCGTCCATGCGCTCCAGCGCCCGCTTGCAGACACTGGATGGCTGTCCGAGCCAGATCGGCGTCGCCATCAGCAGGATATCGGCGTCCAGCACCTTGGCGCGAATATCGGGCCAGTCATCGCCGGCGCCTTCGTCGGAGGTGACGCCGGCCTTGACGTTGAAATCGGCCAGCCGGACAACCTCGGTCACGACGCCGTGTGCGGACATCGCCTTGTCGATCAATCCGATCATCCGGTCGGTTGAGGACGCGTCCTTGGTATCACTGGTCTTCAGCGTGGCGTTGAGGGCGAGAGCTTTCAGAGGCATGGGTCTCTCCGGCACCGGTCGGCAGTTGGCATTTGCCTGCTGCAACCTGTTCGCGCCCAGATTGTTCCCGCCCGGACGCGAGGAGACCTCACGTAAAAATAACCAACTGGTGAATTCTTTACTTGAACCCCCAAATGGAATCGGCAAAAGTGAAGGTGCTATCAATCCCTTCATGGATTTGCCGTCTTTTCGGGCCAGCGTCCGACCACACATCTATTGGAAAAAATACCGTGAGCAGCGATGCGTTAATACGCGCGACGAAGCCTTCGGCTTCGATGGCGCTTGCAACTGCGGCAGGCTGGGGCCGAGGCCTCTACACCTTGGTCCGCATCACCATGATGGCCTTCCGCCACCCCTGGCAATCCGGCTTTGCGATCGGTGCCACGCTTGTTGCCTCCACCTTCCAGCTGATGATCCCGCGCCTTCTCGGCCAGGCCGTCGACCACACGCAAATGGCGATGAGCGGCGGTGCGGCGGGCCAGGCGGCACAGGACGCGCTTCTAACCACGGCGCTGCTGCTGCTTGGCGCCAGCGTGCTGCGCGGCCTCTTCACCATGGTGCAGAACTATTACAGCGAAGCCGTCGGCCATCACATCGGCTACGAGTTGCGGCTGGCCTGCTACGAGAAGATCCAGCGGCTCTCCTTCAGCTTTCATGACACCGTGCATTCCGGCGACTTGATCACCGTCGGTCTGCTCGATCTCGAAGGCGTGCGCATGTATTTTTCCACCGCGCTCGTCCGGATGATCCTGCTGACGATCCTGATCGGCATCGGCGCCTATATGCTACTGTCGACCGATGTCGTCCTCGGCCTGCTGGCGCTCTCCTTCGTGCCCTTCGTCGGCTGGCGCTCGTCGGTGACGCAGCTCAGGCTGCGAGCCACCTGGCTCGACCTGCAGGAGCGGCTTTCGGTGCTGACCCGCATCATGGAGGAAAATCTCGGCGGCATCCGCGTCGTGCGCGCCTTTGCCGCCCACGAACACGAGATTTCGAAATTCGAGGCGGCGTCGAAGAGCGCGCTGGCGCTCGCGCATCAGCGCGTCGGCATCCGCGTCACCAACACCAGCGCCATGACCTTCTCCTTCTTCGCGGCGATGGGCCTGGTGCTCTGGGTCGGCGGAGGCAAGGTGATGTCGGGGGAAATCACCGTCGGCACGCTGGCCTCGTTCCTGACCTTCATGACCATCCTGCAGATGCCGGTGCGCCAGCTCGGCCTGATGGTCAACGCCTTTGCCCGCGCCTCCACCTGCGGCTCGCGCCTCTTCGCCCTGCTCGACCTCGACATCGCCATCAAGGATGCGCCAGATGCCAAGCAATTGGCGGTGACGGACGGCGTGCTGCGCTTTGAAAATGTCAGCTTCGCCTATCCGGGTTCTGAAAAGCGCACCGTGCTCGACGATGTCTCCTTCGAAGCCAGGCGCGGCCAGACGATCGGCATCGTCGGGCCTCCGGGCAGCGGCAAGTCGACGATCGCCCATCTCATTCCCCGCTTCTACGACGTCAGCGGCGGCAGGATCACGATCGACGGCCAGGACATTCGCAAGGCGACGCTGCAATCGCTGCGCCGGGCGGTTGCCGTCGTGCAGCAGGATTCCTTCCTGTTCACGACGACGATCGAAAACAACATCGCCTATGGCGATCCATGGGCGAAGGAAGGCCGCATCGAACGCGCCAGCGAAAGCGCCCAGCTGCACAATTACGTGCTCGGCCTGCCCACAGGTTACGGCACCGTCGTCGGCGAGCGCGGCGTTTCGCTGTCCGGCGGTCAGCGCCAGCGTCTTTCGATCGCCCGCGCGTTGATGCTGAAACCGGCGGTGATG
Organism: Rhizobium sp. 10PS4; assembly: GCF_032464805.1. Classification (NCBI taxonomy): domain Bacteria; kingdom Pseudomonadati; phylum Pseudomonadota; class Alphaproteobacteria; order Hyphomicrobiales; family Rhizobiaceae; genus Rhizobium; species Rhizobium sp. 10PS4. Next base: position 278,026 of record NZ_JAWDIW010000003.1, read on the forward strand.
GTGTTCGACGATTCGACGGCGGCGATCGACGCGGCCACCGAACAGCGCATCCGCGGCGCCATGCGCCGCTATGCGGCCGACCGCGTGACGATCATCGTCGCCCATCGCCTGAGCTCGCTGATGCATGCCAACCAGATCCTGTTCGTCGAAGACGGCCGGATCGTCGAGCGCGGAACGCATGAGGCGCTGCTTTCGCTCGGCGGGCGCTACAAGGCGCTCTACGACCTGCAAGTGCGGCCGGGCGACGAGGTCTTGAGCGCCTAGCGATGAATTCCCTTCTTCTGCCCTCGGGGAGAAGAGCGGACAAGCAATGACTATGCAGGCCACCGGACGTGATGGCCGCGGGAGGAATGGCATGGCCGAAGAACTGGAAACCGAGCGTCCCGACGTTCGCGAGGATGGACGCCGCCCGCCGCGAGCGGTGGTCGGTTCACACCGCGTCGAGGAGGAGATGTTCGGCAAGGCCTTCGATGGCAACATCGTCAAGCGCATCTGGGTTTTCGTTCACCCCTATCGCCGCCAGGTCCTGTGGTCGGTCGTCGCCGTTCTGACGTTCACGATGATGCAGCTCACCATCCCGCTGATCATCCGCTATGCCATCGACCACGGCATGTCGCCGGGCGGCGACCATTCGGCTCTGGTCTGGTCTATCGTCGCCTTCACCATCGCCATATCAATCAATTATGCGGCAAGCTATGCGCAGGAGACACTGGTCGGCGGCGTGGCCGAGGACGTGCTCTTCGATATCCGCAAGGCAATGTTTTCGCATCTCCAGCGCGTCTCGCTGTCCTTCATGGACAAGACCGAAGTGGGACGGCTGATGTCGCGCCTGCAGGGCGACGTCAACTCGATGCAGGAATTCCTCGAAACCTCGGTGCTGTCAGTCGGAGACACCGTGCTGCTCTTCGGCATCGTCTTCGTCATGCTCTATCTCGATTTCAAATTGGGGCTGCTGACGCTCTCGGTGCTGCCGGTGCTGTTCATCGTCCGGCTGTTCTGGCTGCCGCTGGCGCGCAAATCCTTCATGGCCGCGCACGAGACCAATTCGGTTGCGAATGGTGCGCTTGCAGAAGCGATCCACGGCGTGCGTGCCGTCCAGAGCATGGATAGGCAGGGCGTCAACTTCACGCTTTACGACGACAAGGCGCATGCCAACCTCAAGACGCATCTGACGGCGGCGCGCTATGCGCAGGTGATGGTGCCGATCGTCGACAGCCTGACCGGCGTGGCGATGGCGCTCGTCATCGTCGTCGGCGGCGCCCGCGTTCTCAATCAGGCGCTCGATGTCGGCGTGCTCGTCGCCTTCCTGTTCTACATCCAGCGCTTCTTCGACCCGATCCGTTCGCTGACCCTGCAATATTCGGTGATGCAGCGCGCCATGGCGTCGGGCCAGCGGCTGACCGAAGTGCTCGACGTGCCTGTCGACATCAAGGACGCGCCCGATGCCAAAGCCTTGTCGCGCGACATGGACGGATCGGTGGAATTCAAGGACGTCGTCTTCGGCTACAATCCGAAACATCCGGTGCTGAAGCACGTCAGCTTCAAGGTCAATCCCGGCGAGACGGTGGCGCTGGTCGGGCCGACGGGGTCCGGCAAATCGAGCTGCATGTCGCTGATCCATCGCTTCTACGATGTGCAACAGGGTCAGGTGCTGGTCGGCGGCGACGATGTGCGTGATCTGACACAGGATTCGCTCGGAGCTGAAATCGCCATGGTGCTGCAGGAACCCTTCCTCTTTACCGGCACCGTCTTCGAAAACATCCGCTACCGCAAGCTGGAGGCGACGCGCGAACAGGTGCTCGAGGCGGCGAAGGCCGTCGGCGCGCATGACTTCGTTATGCGCCTGCCCGATGGTTACGACAGCGTTCTCGGCGAGCGCGGCGGCAACCTTTCGCTCGGCCAGCGCCAGCTTTTGAGCTTTGCCCGCGCATTGGTGGCGGACGCGAAGATCCTCGTGCTCGACGAGGCGACGGCCAATATCGACAGCTATACCGAGATGCTGATCCAGAAGGCGCTGGTGAAGCTGCTCGAAAACCGCACCGGCCTTGTCATTGCCCATCGCCTAGCGACGATCCGTGAGGCGGACCGCATCATCGTGCTGCAGAACGGCGAAATCATCGAAAGCGGCGACCACCGCCAGCTGATGAAGAACGGCAAGCTCTATTCTAAGCTCTACAATCTGAACTACTCCTCCTTCGACGACATTCCCGAAGATGTGCTGGAAGAGACGACGGCAGCGGAGTCGGCGACGTGATCTCAGGCGACATGCATTAATGCCTGTCGCAAAGTTTGAACGAACAAACGCCTTGCTGCCGCATTTATTTCCTATCGGGGACGAGTGCCACTGAGGAGAATGTTATGAAGAGAATTATTAGCAGCCTGTTGATCGCAACGGCCCTTGTTGGATCGGCCATTCAGCCCGCTGCCGCGCGTGATCGCCATCACCACGATGATACGGGCCGGGCTATCGCCGGTGGCGTTGCCGCAGGCGTCGTCGGCGGTCTGATCGGTGGCGCGATCGCCAATAGCGGCCCTCGCTACGTCGATGGTCCGCGTTATGTCGAACCCGCGCCGAGATGCTGGTATGAGGACCGCGATGTCCGCAACCGCTATGACGGCGGCTATCATATCGAAACCGTGCGGGTCTGCGAGTAGCGGGCAGACCTGGCCTTCCTATGGCGGCGCGGATCTGATTATTCGTCGTCGCCGTTGATTTTCGCCATCACCGAGGCTGCATCCGCAAGCCTCGGTTTTTCTTTGCTGGGCCAATGCAGTTAGCCTGCGGTCACTCCCATAGCAGAAATTTCTGGCTGCCTCGGCCGCCTGTCATGCGGCTGTTAGAGATGACCAATAGCTGAAGGCCGATGAATGATGGTCCAGTGAACGGCGACAAGACGCCAAAGAAAGAACGCATGCGCTTCGTCAGCGCCGAGCAGGTGGCGCAACTGGCGGGCGTTTCGCGCTCCGCCGTCTCGCGTACCTTCACGCCGGGCACCAGCGTAGCGCCGGCAACGCGCGAAAAGGTGCTGCGGGCGGCAGAGGAACTTGGCTACCACGTCAACGATCTGGCGCGCGGCGTGCTTGCCAACCAGAGCCGCCTGGTCGGCATCGTCGCGACCCGGCCGGAAGTGGGTTTTCGCGCGCATCTGGCCGCAGCGCTTGCCAAATGCCTGATCAAACGCGGCAGCATCCCGATTCTCATCAATACCGGCCAGACGGAAGACGAGCTGCTCGCCGCCCAGAAGATGCTGATCGGGCACCGTGCCGAGGCGATCATCATCCTGTCCGGCTCGCCGCCGGCGAGTTTCTTCGAACTCGCGCAGCGAAATGGCCAGCCGCTCGTGGTGATCGGCCGTTCGGAACCCGATGCCGACCATGTGCGCGCCGGCAACTCCGAGGCCTCCCGCAAGGCGGCGACGGCCTTTTACGAAAGCGGCAGACGGCGGCTGGCGGTCATCGGTTCCAACACCGGAACGCCTTCCATCATCGAGCGCGAAAGCGCCTTCCTGTCGACGGCCGGATCGCTCGGTGTATCCGTCGTCGTCGGACGCGGCGGCGATTCCGACTATGACGGTGGCGTCACCGCCGCACGCGCGCTCTTCTCGCAGACAATAAAGCCAGACGCCGTTTTCTGCGCCAACGACCAGATTGCCTTCGGACTGATGGATGTCGTGCGCCTGGAAGCGCGGCTGCGCATCCCCGAAGACGTCGCCGTCATCGGCTTCGACGACGTGCCGGAATCCTCCTGGCTGAGCTATCAGCTGACCACCTTCCGCCAGGATCCGTTGACCATGGCGCAGCGCGCCGTCGAACTGATGGAGCGGCGGCTTGAAAACCCGGGCTTGCTTCCGGGCTACGAACGCGTCATTCCGGAGCTTGTCATCCGCCAGAGCTTCAGACCCTGACCCTCCCCCACGGCTTTTCGCAGGCTCCATCCTGTGGCAAGAAGGGTTGACGCGTGAACCGGGAGGAAGATCGACGCAGATGAGGGGAATCCGCCAGCTCGCCGAGCATCTCGATATTTCGATCGGAACGGTGTCCCGTGCTCTGAACGGCAAGCCCGACGTCAACGACGAAACGCGCCGGCGCGTGCTCGCCGCCGCCGAAGAGCTCGGTTACGTCGCCAATCAATCGGGCCGCAGCCTTCGCCAGGGCATGACCAACGTCATCGGGCTGATGCTCGAAGTGAGCCGCGAGACGGTCGAAAACAGCGACGACTTCTTCCTTGGCGTCACCGACGGGCTGCAGAGCGTCTTTTCCCGCCACAAGCTCGATCTCGTCATGCTGCCCTGTCCCGATGACGAGGACCCGCATGAATATCTGAAGCGCATGGTGGCGCGCCGGCTTGTCGACGCGCTGATTATCTCGGCGACACGACGCACCGATAGGCGTATCGAGCTTCTGGAAAAGGCCCGCATCCCCTTCGTGGCGCTTGGCCGCAGCGCGTCGGGCGGCAGCTACACCTGGATGGACCTCGATTTCGAGGGCGTGGCGGCGCGCGGCGTCGACCGGCTGGTCGCCAAAGGCCACCGACGGATCGCGGTGGCCGCCCCCTCCTCCGACATCAATCTTGGCTATCTCTTCCTCGACGCCTACCGCCAGGCGCTGCAACGGCACGGTATTGCCTTCGACCCGGCCCTCGTCATCCGGGTCAAGTCAAGCGAACAGGGCGGTTATCAGGCCGGCCACGAATTGTTGATGATAGAAGAGCGGCCGACGGCGATCATCCTGATCCACGAGCTGATGGCGATCGGGCTTTACCGCCGGCTTGCCGAGGCCGGCATCGTGCCAGGCCGCGACCTCGCCGTTGTCGGTTTCCGCGAGGAGCCGCGCACGCATTTCCTGCAGCCAACGCTGACCTCCTTCCGCATGTCGCTGCGCGATCTCGGCGCGCAGCTCGGCGAAACCCTGCTCGCCACCATGCCGGCCTATGCCGATCATTATCCGCAGGGCGCCCGCAACAGGATCTGGCCGTTGGAACTCGTTCCCGGCGAAAGCGACGCTTTCACGCTCAATCAAAGAAATGGAGCATGATATCGTCGCAAAACCGTCAAGCATGATCAGCACCGGCACCACTTACCACATGCCAATGATGTACCGTATCCTGCTACCTACGCCGGACACTTAGCCATCATCCCAGCTGCGGCTTGCTGCAAAGGCGACTTTGGCTTCGGCGCTCGCGGTGCCGCTGGCCGCAAGGCCGTCGCGTTGCCTTTTCGGCAATCAAAGCATCGAAAATCGGCGCTTTTTCGCAACGCTGTCCTTTGCCATATTCGTCTCAAGTGAAGAGCGAGGTATTGCCGGATGGCCTATGTCATTACCGATCCCTGTATCGACGTTAAGGATGGCGATTGCACGGTCGCCTGTCCCGTGGACTGCATCTACGAAGGCGGACGGATGTTCTACATACACCCAGGCGAGTGTATCAATTGCGGCCTTTGCCTGTCGGTCTGTCCGGTCGATGCCATTTCATGGGACGAGGAAATTCCACAAAGCCGAGTTCAGTTCAAAGCCGTCAATCAGGACTTCTTCGGCCCCGACGTCACCGACTGGGGCTCGCCCGGCGGATGGGACAAAAACCATACGACCAATCGCGATCACCCACTCGTCGCCGCCTATGAAAGAGCCTGATCAAGACAGGTCTCTCGATCGAGAACGGAAATCGATATGACAGCAGTAAAGATCGGTGGCATCGTCGCGGCCGTACCTACCCCCTTCACCGAAAACAGAACCGTCGATACGGATGCTTTCCTTGAACACGGCCGCTGGTGCCTGGCGGAAGGATGCGATCTTCTCAATGTGCTGGGAACGACGGGCGAGGCTAACGCGCTCTCCTTCGTGCAAAGAAGCGCGCTCATGGCCGTCGCCGCAAAGGGCCTCGATGGCGGCAGGATGATGGTCGGCACCGGAACGCCCGATCTTGAAACGACGATCGCCTTGACACGGCAGGCTTACGAGCTGGGTTATGCCGCCGCGCTCGTCCTGCCGCCTTACTACTACAAGCCGGTCCAGGATGAGGGGCTTTTTGCCTGGTTCGCCGAAGTCATTCGAGAGACAGCCGAAACGCCTATCAGCCTGTACCTCTACAACTTCCCGCAGTTGACAGGCATCGAGTTCTCACTTGCCCTGGCAGCAAAACTCATCCAAATGTTTCCCGAGCGCATCCGCGGCGCAAAGGATAGTTCAGGCAATCTGGACTATGCCCGTAAGCTCGCACGAATTCCCGGCTTTGCCGTCTTCCCGAGCAACGAGGCAGTTCTTGCCGAGGCGGAAAAGCATAATTTCGCCGGCTGTATTTCGGCAACGGTCAATATCGACCCGCAATCCTCGGCACGGCTTTGGAAGAACCAGAGCGATCAGGCGACCCTCGATAGGGTCAGAAACCTCAGGCAGGCGATCGCCGCTCACCCGCTCATTCCGGCGGTCAAATGTCTCGTCGGCAAGCGGACGGGGCATGCGGTATGGGGCAATGTATTGCCACCGAACCTGAAAATCGCTGAAGCGGCAAGCCTGGACGCGCTGGACACGATCGCCGCCGAGTTGACGAGCGCAGGCTAGATACCCGACCTTCTCACCACCGCGAGTAGTAGCTGCGGATTGCAGCCGACAGACTTGCGGCAAGCTGCCGTTCGCGCCGGAGGCGGGGCAAATCGGCCCTTGCCTGCTCGCGCAGTTCCCGCCGCGCTCCATCAAAATCGACGGTGGTCAAGCGACCGCCCCTCATGATCTCGCGCCCGCCGACGAATAGCCCCTTGGCCTGGTCTGATGTCATGCGGGTCAACAGCATCTCGGCCTCATCGATATCGTCAAACAGGCTATCAGCCGTCAGGGCATCATAATCGATCACCACGAAATCCTGGCCGGCTGGTGCGTTGAGCACCTTGGCGCCAATGTGAATGGCGGCATCGAAAATCTGGTCGACGGTGAACCGGCGATTGAGCTCGCGTCCGCCATGCAGGAGGTGGATAAGTCGCATTTCGCGCCAGAGATCCTGATCGTCGTCGAAGCCTGACCCGTCGAGGCCAATGGCAAGAGCCGGCCCTTTCTCTGCCACGAGCGAAATCGGCGCAATGCCGGAGCGCAGACGCAGATTGGCCGAGGGATTGCTGACGAGCTGCACACCCCTTTCCGCCAGAAGCTCGCATTCCGCCGGCTGCAATTGCACGCCATGGGCAACCGCCAGCCGCGACGATAGGAAACCGATTTCATCGAGGAAGCGGACGACACCTTGCGGGAAGCGGCGATCCAGCCATTGCCGCTGCCGGGGGCTTTCCAGAAGATGCATGTGGATGCGCCGGCCGTTGACTGCAGATGCTTCGGCGATCGCCTCCAGCATGGCGTTGGAACACCATTGTGGACCGACCAGCCCGTATTGAACATCGACCATCGGATTCGAATTTACGGCCGCCACCGCGTCGACGGCGGCGATCTGTTCCGCGACCGGCGCATAGGCCGGGATGCTCGGCGACAGAGCCTGCCAGTCGTCCTCGCTCAGCAATGGCTTCAATTTCTCCGGCCCGCCGCCATAGGCCCAAGGGTCGAAATCGAGCAGCGGGCAGGACAATCCCAGGCGAATGCCGACATCCCCCGCGGCGCGGATGACGGCGGCAGCTTCATCGCCGAGCCGATTGATATTCAGCGAGTTGTGGCAATGCATCGTCGCGCCCACACCGGTTTGCGCCAGGCGCGCGAACGCCACCAACGCTTCCAGATAGGCATCGGTTCGCGGTCGCAGGCGCATGCCCGGTATCCAGACCTCGAGAGCATCGTCGACGGCGCCGAAATCGAGCGTGCGGATACCATATCCGTGGTCATGGGCGTTGACGGGCGACGGCATCACCAGATCGCCCGGGCCGAGCGCGGCGAGCACGCTTTGAGCGACCGGAAACCCTGCGGCGCCATCAAAACGCTCCGCAGGCTGATGGCCGGGGCGAAGCAGCAACCGGGCTGATGGGGTCATCTTCTCTACCTCTGGATCACAGTCTGGATTTTGTCGCTGAACTTCTTCAGCTCGACGCTCATCGACTCGATGACCACCTCGGTTGCGTGGGTAAGCTGGCGATGACGCGGCACGACGATGCCGACCTGCAGATCGTGCAATCGCGAAGCGGCAATCGGCAAAGCGACGACTTCTCCGGCCTCAAGCTCTTCCAGAAGGCCAAGCGGCGTGAAGAAGGCGACCCCCTCACCAGACAGGATCAGCGGCTTCAGCATCATCTGATTGTTGGTCGCCACCACCGTACGGCCGACACGGTTGAGCGCACCGAGCTCGACGGCGATCATTGAGCTCATGACCTCATTGTCGAGCTGCAGCAGCAGCTTGAACTGCGCGCATTCCTGCAGCGTGACGGATTTCTGCCGCGCCAGTGGATGATTACGCGATACCATCGCCATCAGCGGCATCGGAACGCCATAGACCAGCTTGATGTCATGCGGCCGGGCAAGATCGAAGGTGACGCCGATATCGGCGTCACCTTCGGCTAGGAAATGGAAAATGCTGGTGTAATTGTCATAGCGGATGCGAAAATCGACCGCCGGATGCCGCCGGTGGAAGCCCATGACGAATTCCGGCAGGAACTGGATGGCGAGACTATCGAGGGAGGCGATATGGACCCGGCCGGCGCATTTGCCCTGGAGGTCGCCGAGATCGGATTTCATGATCTCGTATTTCAGCAGCGTGTCCTTGGCATGCTTCAGCACGATCTCGCCAGCCGCCGTCAATCGCAGGCCGTCGGAGAAACGTTCAAACAGCGGTGCTCCAAGCTCGTCCTCCAGCTTCTTGATCTGCCGGCTGACGGCCGAGGTCGCCACATGCAGTTCGTCCGATGCCTTGCGGATCGACCCTGAACGCGCGACTTCAGCGAAATATTTCAAGATACTGGCGTGCATGAGGGCCCCTCGATATGCCGGAAGCTATACCATGCTCATCGTCCCCGCCAAACGGGCGCCCGTTTCTGCTGGAAGGCGGCAACGCCCTCCAGCGCATCCTCGCTTTGCAGCGCCTTGATAAGCGCCGGCGTCCGCAAGGCCTGCGCCTCCGCGGGGCTCAGATGGCCGGTCCGGTTCACCGTCTGCTTGATCGCGCGCAGCGACAGCGGCGCGCAGGCAACGATATCGGCAACCCAGCGATCGACTGCCGCATCCAGCTCAGCCGCAGGAACCACCTCGTTGACAACCCCGAACCCCGCCATCTCGGCGGCGCTGAACTGCCGGCCGGTCAGCATGACGGCCATCGCCCGGTTGAAGGCGATCTTTCGTTGCAAAAGCACCATGCCGCCATCCAGCGGCATGCGCCCGACGCGGGCTTCGGGCAGGCCGAAGCGCGCCGTTTCCGCGGCAATGACGATGTCGCAACCGAGCACCATCTCGAAGCCGCCACCGAGTGCAAAGCCATTGACGCGGGCGACGACGGGCACATCGAGAGACCGGCGAAACGCCAGCCCGCCGAAGCCGTTGACCCGGCTCGCCGCCCAATAATCGAGGCTGGAGCTACCGCTCCCGCCCTTCAGATCGGCGCCGGCGCAAAAGGCTCTTTCCCCGGCTCCGGTCAGGACAACGCAGCTGATGTCGTCCCGCGCTTCGATCTCGCGCCAGATCGTCTCCAGCTCCTGCTCCGTCGCGGCATCCACCGCATTCATGCGGTCGGGACGGTTCAGGGTGACGCGGGCGACACGATCTCCGACGGAAAACCCGACACTCATGCCGCATTTCCTTGCAACCTGCCGAGAGAGCCGAGGATCTCGTCATTGTGCTGGCCGAGTTGCGGTGGCGAAATGCGCACCGCGACCTCAGCCGCCGACATGTCGATCGGTGAGCCGATGAGGCGGATCGGGCCGGCTGCCGTCTCGCCGGCCTCCAGTATCATCTTATTGATGATCGTCTGCTCGTCCTTCAGCGCTTCCGGCAGGGAGCGGACAGGCGCGCAGAGGATGTCGACATCCTCCAGGCGCTGCAGCCAATGCGCCATGGTGTTTTTCGCGAAATTGTCGCGGAAGATCGTTTGCAGCTCCGGCCGCCGCGCCATCTGCGCGTCGAAATCCTTGTAATGCGGGTACTGCGACAGATCCTCGATCTCAAGCGCGTTGCAGATATCCTGAAGCGGGTTCTGCTTGAACGCGCCGACCATGACGATAGCACCGTCAGTGGTCTCGAACACGCCGGTCAGCGGGAAGGCGCCCCAGTTGAGGTCTCTGTCTCGCATCAGATGCGTCGTCCCCTCCTGCATCTGCATGGCGAGCATGGAATTATACAGGCTGACGGCGACTTGCTGGCCTTCGCCGGTCTTGTCGCGCTGCAGGAGCGCCAGGAGAATGCCCTGAACTAGGTGCATACCGGCGGAATAGTCCGCAAGCGGCGTGGCATAAATCGAAGTCGGGTGGCTGCTGTCCGACTTGCGGCGCATGACGCCCGATACCGCCTGCGCCAGCACGTCCTGTCCACCCTTGTGCTGGTAAGGGCCGGTCAGGCCGAAGCCCGTGCCGACAGCATAAATCAGCTTCTTGTTGATCTTCTTCAGGTCCTCGAAGCCGAAGCCCATGCGCTCCATGACGCCAGGACGGAAGTTGTTGACGACGACATCGGCCGTCTCGAGCAATGTGAGCACGGTTTCGCGCGCCTCGGGCTGCTTCAGGTCGAGTGCAAGGCTCTTCTTGTTGCGGTTCAACGAGCAGAAGACCGGGTTGTTCAGGCCATCCGGATCGGAGCCGAGCGACCAACGGGAGAGATCGCCGATACGGACCTTTTCGATCTTGATGACTTCGGCGCCATAATCGGCCAGCACCTGGGTGCAGGAGGGGCCGAGCATGACTTGCGTGAAATCGATGACGCGAATGCCGTCGAGGGGGAGAATGGTCATTCCGCGGCCTCCAGATAGGTAGCGTTTTCGGATGGAGCGTCGCCGGGATCGGCCCCCTGCGCCCGCATCTGCTTCTGAATTGCCTTGATGTCGGCCTTGCGCACGGTCGTACCGGCATTGAGCGCAACGACGGCTGCAACACCCGCAGCTTCGCCCATGGCCATGCAGGGCGGAATTTCGCGGCTGGATTTCTGCGCTTGCGGCGTTGCCGAATAATGGCGGCCAGCGACGATCAACTGGTCGATCTCCTTCGGCAGCATTGCCCGATACGGCGTGTAATAATCACGGCCACGGCAGACCGTATCGGCGAAATGTCTCCTGGTCATCACATCGTCTTTGGTTACGACATAGTCGCCTTCCAGGAGCCGGGTCTGGCGGACGCCGGTCTGCGGGGCGAAATCGACGACATAGGCATTTTCAAAGCCCGGCATTTTTTCACGCGCGAAATCCAGCAAACGGGCGATGCGAGCGCGGCCTTCCAGCTCCGCCTGGGTCAGATCCTCCACCTTGAGGCCACTCAGTTTCGGCATATGCGGGCAGTTGAGCCAGACAACGCCAGGCAGCGGCGTCTTCAACCACCAGAAGGACCAGCACCCGCCGATCAGGCGCTTGGCCTCATGATCGAGCAACTTGAAGGCCTCCGGATCCTCACGCTCGAACCGCTCGGCTGCATCGGTATCGACGCCGCCCCAGCGGGAAACCGTCGTCAGGATAAAGTTGGATTCGACATGCGAAGCGCCGGCGCTGGCGGCAACATCGAGATCACCCGTCGTATCGATGACGACATCACCAAGGATTGCCTCCATGCCCGCCTTGGTCTGGCAGATCACGCCCCTGATCGTCTTGCCTTCAACGATCGCGGAGGAGAACCAGCTATGGGTTCTGAGCTTGACGCCAGCAAGAGCCAGAATGTCGTAGGAGGCACGCTTGAAGGCGTCGGGGTCGAAGGCTGCGGAAAAGCAGATCGGATGCGGCATGGACGGCGTGTGAAAGTCGAACAGTCCCCAGCGCGCCCAGCGCTGCCAGGCTTCCGGCGTATCGCGGAATTCGATCAGGCGGTCGCGGTCCGTCGGCGTGACGCACAGACCCCAGAGCTTCATGCGCTCGATCATTTCCATGCAGATGCCGCGCACGGTAATCTCGAGCTCGTTGATCATATCGTCGAGCACCAGCACCATGCCGCCGGCGGCGAGGCCGCCGACATAAGGATAGCGCTCCAACAAGGTCACGCTCGCGCCGTTGCGGGCCGCCGACACTGCCGCCGAGATCCCGGCTGGGCCGCCACCGACCACGACGACGTCGGAGCGATCGACCACTTTGATGTCGCGCGCAGGCTGATGGATTGTCTCAATCATTGTCGTTTTCTCCTGGTTGCGCGTGCTCAATGCGATCCGGCCGGCTTCCAGCGCACGACCTTTGCCTCGACGACCGAGACCAGGGCGAAGAGGACCACCGCCAGAAGGGCCGCAATCACAACGGTCGCGTAGAGAAGTGGCGAGCGGAAATTATAGGTGGCCTCGATGATCAGGGCGCCGAGACCGAAACTCGAACCGATCCATTCTGCGACGATCGCCCCCATGACGCTGCTGGTTGCGGCGATCTTCAAGGCGGCGAACAGGAAAGGCAGCGAGCTCGGAAACCGCACTTTCCAGAGGATCTCCGAATTGGTGGCGGACAGAACGCGCATCAGGTCGAGCATGGCGGGACTTGCCGCCCGCAACCCCTGGACCATGTTGACCAACGTCGGAAAGAAGCAGATCAGACCGGCAATGATGATCTTTGGCGCCAGTCCGTTGCCGAAAATCAACACGAGGATCGGCGCAAGCGCGATGATCGGGATCGCCTTGATGAAGACGGCGATCGGGTAAAATGCCTTTTCCGCCGTCGTGCTATGCACGAACCAGACCGCCAGCAGGATGGCGACGAGGTTACCGAACAGGAAGCCGAGGGCGGCTTCGAGCAGCGTCGGCAGGAAATTCCGCCACAGCGTTGCGGCATTGTCGCGAAAGGCGAGCACGACGTCGGCCGGGCTCGGCGCCATGAAGGTCGGGATCTTGAAGATCCAGATCACCACTTGCCAGAGCACGACGAGGCCGAGTCCAGCCAGGATCGCGGGCAGATTTCTCGACAGGGTGCCAACGGTGGCGTCGAGGATCGCAATCTTGCGCGGCGTGGAACGCGCTTCGGAAGAGACCACGTTGCTCATAGGCATTCCTCCAGCAGAGCGCGCAGATGCGCCGTCACCTGAATGAATTCCACCGTGTCTCTCATGGCGAGCGAACGCGGATAGGGAAGGTCGACCTTCATGAACTCCTTCACACGGCCCGGATGCGCCTGAAGCATCAGCACATGCTGGCCAAGGAAGGCCGCTTCGGGGATGGAGTGAGTGACAAACAGGATCGTCGTGCCCGTCTCCTGCCAGAGCCGCAGCAATTCCTCGTTGAGCTTGTCGCGGGTGATCTCGTCGAGTGCGCCGAAGGGCTCGTCCATCAGCAGGATGCGCGGGCGTGTGACCAACGCCCGGGCGATGGCGACCCGCTGGCGCATGCCGCCGGAGAGCTCATGCGGCAAGGCGTTTTCACGCCCCTTGAGACCGACCATCGCCAGCAGCTCCACCGGGTCGGCAAAGGAACCTGCTGCATGCTTGCCGACCTCGATCGGCAGGCGGACATTGTCGATGACGCTGCGCCAGGGCAACAGCGTGGCATCCTGGAAAACGAAGGCGAAATCGCGGCCCTCTCGTGCCTCGCGCGGCGAGCGCCCGAGCACCGAGATCGAACCGCCGTTGATATGCACGAGATCGGCGATACAGCGCAGCAGGGTCGATTTTCCGCAACCCGAAGGGCCGAGCATCGTCACGAACGCCCCCTCGGGAATATTCACCGACACGTTGGAAAGAGCGGTGATCTCGTTGTCCTTATCGCCAAAGCGGATGTCCAGATTAGCGATGGAGACTGCGAGCGGCGATCCGGCTGGCAGCGGATCTGGCAGTTTAACGGTGGCGGCGGCAGTCATGGCCGTTCACCCGACCTGCTTGCGGATATCGGCTGTCGCATCGAGTATGGCGAAGCTCGCGACGTCATCGACGGTCGGAACCGTCCCGGTGAACTGCTTGAGGTCGCCATAGGCCTTGATCTGGGCTGCCCAGTTTTCCCTGTTCATCGCACCCCAGCCGAATTGCTTGGTGGTGTCGCCGAAGGAGAATTTCGCAATCGGACCGACGGCTTTGAGTTCGCTCGCCTTATCGAGATTGGGATAGGTCTCGACCAGCATGTCGACCGCCTCTTCCGGATGGTCGCGGACATAGCCCCAGCCCGTTGCGGCTGCCGTGGTGAAGCGCACCAGCACGTTGGCATGTTTGTCGAGCTGTTCGTCGGTGGTGTAGTAGACATTGGCATAGAGCTGCAGCCCAGCATCCCAGAGCATCATGTCGACGCGGTCGTCACCCAGGACCGAAAGGGCATTGGTGTTGGTGATCCAGCCGGTGACGGCGTCGGCCTGACCGGTCAAAAGCTGGTTCATGTCCGACCCCATATTGACCATCGTCACCTGATCCTCGGCGATGCCGTTCTTGGCGAGCAAGGCGCGAAGCAGGATAAAAGCCGTCGGCTGCGTGGCGATCGTCTTGCCGACCATGTCCTTCGGCTCGCGGATCGGCGCTTTCTTCAGCGAAAAATAGGTGAAGGGATGTTTCTGATAGCCGGCCAGGAAAGCTTTGACGGGGATGCCGGCGGAGCGCGCCAGCATCACCGACGGGCTGGAAGAGATTTGGCCAAGCGTCGATTGCCCCGCCGCGACACCGGCGACGCCATCGACATTCGGGCCGCCGGGAACGATCTCCAGCTCGACGCCCTGCTCCTTGAAGAAACCCTTCTTCTGCGCAACGACTTCACCGATCACGCCGTTCGAGACCAGCCAGCCCAGCTGCATTTTCACCTGGGCGACGTCTTGGGCAAGGCCCGCACGCACGCCGATCAGGGTCTGTGCTGCGGCTAAACCGCCCACCGTTGCGACATTGGACATGAAGCGACGGCGGTTCATCATGAAATGAGACATAATAGTTCCCCTATTTGTTCCCCCGGTCCGACTTTTATCGTCGTGTACCGAAGCTCATTTGCCGAGTGCCCGGGGAGGATGGGGAATTTTGGCGTTCTAATAAAGAACAATTATTCGCTAATTGAATTGCCAAAAAGGCAACACCACCGGATAGAACCTGCGGGGACGCTGCCCCATCGAAGCTGAGAACGCCGTCCGGACTGGAGGTATCGGACGTCACGGTTGTACTGGGTTGTGCCAATGAATCCGATAATTGAACGACAAGCTATTGATGTTGCATCAAGACATTTGTTTCGCGGGCGGCGATGCGCAACCACGGGATCAAATGTTGGTGGACTGCTTGCGCTTTCCAGGACGAAATCATTGAATAGTTCACTGACGAATCCGGGCAGCTGAGCGAGAGAGTATCCCATGAAGGAACATTGTCGGTCTAAACCCGGCTTGGAGCCGCCGGATGCCCCCTCTGTGACAGCTGACGCGTGACGACGAAGACCAGCAGGGCGCCGACCGCAAGACAGGCCGAGAGAAAGAACATCGGCGCGATCGTGCTACCGCTCTCATCCTTGATCCAGGGCACGACGTTCTGGGCGACGAAGCCGCCAAGATTTCCGACCGAATTGATGGCGGCAAGGCCCGCCGCAGCCCCCGCGCCCTTGAGGAAACGGGAGGGCAGGCTCCAGAACACCGGCTGGGGCGCGAAGATCCCGGCAGCGGCGACGCAGAGGAAGGCGAATTGCAAAGTGTGGTTCGGGATCAGCGCCGAGAGCAGCAGGCAGGCGGCACCGATGAAAGCCGGAATGACGATATAGGGCGTCTTCGATTGCGCCTTGTCGGCCATGGCGGGAACGGCATAGAGCGCGATCGCGACCAGCACCCAGGGAATGATATTGAGGAAGCCGTTCACCGTGTTGCTGACGCCGAAAGCCTTGACGATGGTCGGCAGCCAATAGCTGAGGCCATAGGCCGAAAGCGGAAAGGCGATATAGCAGAGCGCCATCAGCAGGACACGCGGGTCGATGAGCGCCTTGAAGCCGTTTCCGGCATTCTCGCCCATGCCGGCATTTTCGGAAGTGAGTCTTCGTTCGAGCCACTGCTTCTCCTCGCCGCTCAGGAAGCTTGCATTTTCAGGCCGGCCGGGAAGATAGAAGAAGGTGACGATGCCAGCGATCACGGCCGGAACGCCCGTCGCCAGAAAGACCCACTCCCAGCCGGCAAAGCCGTAGAGACCGTCGAGATCGAGCAACACGCCGCCGAGCGGCGCACCGACGGCATTGGCGACGGCGCTGAAGATCATGAACAGCCCGACCATCCTGCCGCGATAGGTCGAGGGAAACCACAGCGTCAGCAAATAGAGGACGCCGGGAAAGAAGCCGGCTTCGCAGACACCGAGCAGAAAGCGCAGGATATAGAACATCGTCGCGTTCTGCGTGAAGGCGAGCGCGACGGTGACGATGCCCCAGGAGACCAGGATTCGTGCGAACCAGAGACGGGCGCCGAGCCTGTCGAGGAAAAGGTTGCTCGGCACCTCGAAGAGAAAGTAGCCAATGAAGAAGAGCGATGCGCCGAGACCATAGGCATATTCGCTCATTCCGAGAGCATCGACCATCTGCAGCTTGGCGAAGCTGACGTTCTGCCGGTCGATATAGGCGATGAGATAAAGGATGCCGAGAAACGGCATCAGCTTCCAGGTGATTTTCGAGATCAGCCGCTTCTCGTCGACCATAAGTATTCTCCGGTATGACCATGCTTCGGGATCGGATAAATAGCGCGGCCGGCAGATATTCAATTGTGCGCGGCATTTTCTCGCAGCCGCAACCCTGACGATGTGACCGTATCCGAAGCCGGGTACGGTCACTTTGATCATTCAGCGGCGGCGACGGCGGCGCGGCGGCCGATCGTTGCCTGGGTCAGCACGAAGGCCGAGAAGGCGCAGAGCGCGATGCCGGCGGCCATCGGAACGGCTGTGCCGTCGAAGAAGACGCTCGATATGACCATGGCGACGGCGGCGATCACGAAATGCAACGTGCCCATCAGCGACGAGGCGGTGCCGGCGATCTCGCCGTGATCCTCGAGCGCAAGCACCGCGCTCGTCGGGATGACGAGGCCGAGGAAGCCGTAGCCGATGAACAGGAAGGTCGCCAAGACAGGCAGCTGGTTGAAGCCCGTGGCCATCACCACCGCCATGACGACCATGGCAAGGGCAAAAGCGCTGACCGCAATCCGCATGACGCGCACGAGGCCGAAACGCTCGCCGAGCCAGCCCGTCGCCTGCGATACCGCGAAGAAGGACACGGCATTGATCGAGAAGGCGAAACTGTATTGCGTCGGCGTCAGCCCGTAATGCTGGATCAGCACGAAGGGCGAGTTGGCGAGATAGACCAGGAAGCTCGAAATGCCGAGGCCGCCGATGAAGGTCAGCGTCAGGAAGTTGCGGTCGGCAAGCAGCAGGCGGTAGGCCGCCATGGCGCTCTTCAGACCGCTGCCGCTGCGTTCGGCCGGTGAACGGGTTTCGTCAAGCTGGGTGGCGAGCAGGACGAGGCCGATGAAGGCTGCGATCGTCACGGCCCAGAATACGCCGCGCCAGCCGTAGAACTCGATGACGGCGCTGCCCGTCAGCGGCGCCAGGATCGGCGAGATCGAAAAGACAAGCATCAACAGCGACATCAGGCGGGCGGCCTGCACGCCGGTATGCATGTCGCGGACGATGGCGCGCGGAATGACCATGCCGGCGGCACCGCCGATACCCTGAACGAAACGGAAGCCGATCAGCGTTTCGATATCGGTCGCCAGCGCGCAGCCGATCGAGGCGACGGAAAAGAGGCCGATGCCGAGATAGAGCGGCAGCTTGCGGCCCCACATATCCGACAGCGGACCATAGACCAGCTGGGCGAGCGCAAAGGAGATGAAGAACGCGAGAAGGGTGAGCTGGGTGACGTTGTTATCGGCATGCAGGTCCTGTCCGATGGACGGCAGCGCAGGCAGATACATGTCGATGGCAAAGGGCCCGATGGCCGACAGAAGGCCGAGAATGAGGGCAATGCGAAAGAAGGGAGCCGTCATAATGGTGATCTTTCATGAAAGCGCAGCGGAAATACCGTATCGTCGCTCCGCGGCATTGCTCTGAGAGCGCCGTGCGTCCTTTCGGACGCAAAAGGACGCTCCAACACTTTAAATCTACGCATCGTGCTTTCCGAAAATCGGTTCCGATTCTCGGGCCGATGCGCGGGTTCAATGATGATCGTTCGCGCGAAGACGAAGTTGGGAGCTCATATCTCAGCGGCGAAACCAGGAGTGTCAACAAATTTGGACACGGATGTAAAGTTAGACGCCATTGTCTAAAACGTCAAGACGTCTTATCTTCGCTCTCATGAAAGATCGCATGACACCGGCAGTCCGGATGACGGGGCATACGCAGCGTGGACAATGCGCCAAGCGCATGTCGATCCTTGATGCCGCGGCCGACGTATTCTGCCGCGAGGGTTTTGCCGGCGCCAGCATCGACGAGATCGCCGCCGTCGCCTGTGTCTCGCGCCAGACGATCTACAATCACTATCGCGAGAAGGAAACGCTGTTCGTCGCCGTCGTCGAGGACGTCATGAACCGCGCCAATGCCATGCTCTTCTCCGTGCTGTCCACCTTTCCGGCTAACGCCGACAATCTGGAAGACGAACTGACGGCGTTTGCCGTGCGCCTCAACAAGAACTGCATCTGCAACCACGACGGAAAATTCCTGCGCAAGCTGGTGCAGACCGAGGGCGAGCGATATCCGCACCTCTTCGAAAGCTGGCGCCAGCAGGGGCCGGGCAAGCTGACCACGGCACTTTCCGCACTTTTCGCCAGGCTTGCTCACAAGGGCACGCTCGTCATCGACGATTTCGACGTCGCCGCGAGACAGTTCGTGGCGCTCGGCAATGCCGATCTGCAGATGATGATCCTTCTCGGCGGCACGCCCACCGACGAAGAACTGGAAAAGGCGGCGCGCAACGCCGTCCACACCTTTCTCAAGGCCTATGGCAGGCCGGACGCAGAAAAGGCTGGCCATCCGCGGCAGCTCGCAGCCATATCCGGCTGATCAGGCCCTTACGATCAGGCAAAGACCGTCATTTGTGAGGGTACGACCGCGAACATGCCGACACGGCGCGCGGCAAGATATTTCACCAGCTGTTCGACAACCGAAGGCATGACCGGCTTCTGAACCACACCGACCGCGCCCTTCACGCCGTCAGCCACCACTTCGGGATTGCCGGTCATGAAGACGACGGCAATGCCATGCTCCTGCGCCAGCCGCCGGCCGATCTCAGGCCCGGTCGGTCCGTCGGCGAGATTGACGTCGACAAAAGCAATGTCGGCAAGCGGCGCCAGCCGCAGCGCCTGTTCGCGATCATTCGCAAGGCCGGCAACCTGCATGCCCATGCCTTCCACCGTCGCCTCGAGATCGAGCGCGATCAGGAATTCATCTTCGACGATCAACACTCTCTGTTTCATGAGATCATCTCGTTGCCAGCGCCGCACGACATTGGTGGCCATGATACGTCCCCTTGGTTACGCATAACTCGAAAGAGGTATCCGCTCCGGCAGTCTATCCGACGCGAAACTCATGGCAGTAACGGGCAAGTCGACGATATGTTCCGCGGTGGAACGCCGAATTTTATATTTAAGATATTGTTAACGTTGATAAATCCTTAATTGCATAAAGCTGATACGAAAAAAGGCGACACCATCGCCGTCCCGCTAAAACCAGCACCGACAGGGTTAATCAGCCCTTGACCTTCATCACCAGGACCGGTTTGCCGCGGTAGTCGGCGGGAAACAGCGACTTCAGGTTCTCGATTTTCGGCAGGTCGTTGTAGACGATATAGGGATAGGTCGGATTGAGCGTCAGGAAATCCTGGTGATAGGCTTCGGCCGGATAGAAGCCCGTGGTTTCAGACACTTTGGTGACGATCGGCTGCGGGAAGACATGCGTGTTGTCGAGCTGGCTGATATAATTCTCGGCGACCTTGCGCTGCTCTGGATCGGTAACGAACAGCGCCGAACGGTACTGCGTTCCCCGATCCGGACCCTGAAAATTCAGCTGGGTCGGGTTGTGCGCCACCGAGAAGAAGATCTGCAGCAATTTGCCGTAGGTGACCTGTTTCGGGTCGAATTTCACCTGGACGGCTTCGGCATGGCCCGTCGAGCCGGTGCTGACGGTTTCGTATTGCGCCGTTTTAGCGTCGCCGCCCGCATAACCGGAGACGGCGCTCTCGACACCCTTCACATGCTGGAAGACGCCCTGGACACCCCAGAAACAGCCGCCGGCGAAAATGGCAGTCTCAGTGCCTGAGCCGGCCGCCTCGTCGACGGCTGGTGGCGGGATGACGACGGCGTCCTCGGCCGCGCCTGCGCCACTCGCACCGAGCGAGAAAACAACGGCGGCAAAGAGCGCGGCAAGGCTCCTGCGGTGGAACGACGTGGACATCACGTTACCTCCTGTGATCGCCCAAATCCTTGCTCATCCTTGCAAAACTCGCAAATCACAAGCCGGTCACTCACGCCGATGTGACCGCCAGACGAAAGCGCCTGTGTGAAGATGAAACAGCGCTCAACTTGAGTTGACAATCTCGTGAGGAGTGAGGACAGTGCCCGCCGGTCAGAGCCAGCATTCCGGGGGGAACCTATGTCCGTGCGCTCGTTCTTTGCTTTCGCCACAATCGCATTTTCCATGATCGCCGTCAGTTTTCCCGCAGCCGCTGCGGATACCAAGCGCGACATCCAGACGATCAAGGACGCCGATTTCTTCGGCTTTGATCTTCGCACCGAACAGAACGTCTCGCTCGATCAGTGCAAGACCTCCTGCATCGGCGACAGGAGCTGCAAGGCCTTCACCTACAATCCCAAGGTGAAATGGTGCTTCCTCAAATCCGATTTCAAGACGATGAACGCCTTCCCCGGCGCTATCGCCGGCAAGATCGTCGAAACGGCCGGCCAGCAGGAGCGGGATATAGGTGCTGCGCCGCGCCTGACCTTCCTGAGCAACGATCTCATCCAGCAGGCCCATGACTTCAAGGACAACCTCGCGCTCGCCGACGACCAGCAGGGCCAGGGCGTCGACAGCCTGACGGCCAATGCCCGCCTCGACCTTACCGCCAACAACCTCGCCGACGCGCTGAAGTCCTTCCATGGCGCGCTGTCGATCACACCTGACGACGCCGATCTCTGGCTTGAAACCGCCCGCGCCGCCGCATCGCTCGGCAGCGCCGAGAGCAACACGAGCGGCCAGGCCGTGCTCGACGCGCTGAACGGCTACGAGCTGACTCGCACCAAGCCCAAGCGCGCCGAGGCGCTCGCCGTCCTCGCCGACGCCCTGGACCGAAACGCCAATTACCGTCCGGCGCTCGACGCCTACAAGGCGAGCCTGGCGCTGGTTGCCTCCGAAGATGTGCAGACCGCCTACCTGCAGCTGAAATCGACGCAGGGCTTCCGCATCACCGAACACACGGTCGATGCCGACAGCGCCACGCCGCGGGCCTGCGTCACCTTCTCGGAAGCGCTCGTCAAGACCACCGACTACACGCCCTTCGTGACGCTGAACGGCGAAGCGCCGAAGGCGCTGGAAACCAAGAACAAGCAGATCTGCGTCGAGGGGCTGACGCATGGCCAGACCTACAAGATCGGCTTCCGTACCGGCCTGCCATCCGCCGTCGACGAGGTGCTGGAAGCACCTGTCAGCATCGACGTCTATATCAAGGACCGCAGCCAGATGGTGCGCTTCACCGGCGACAGCTTCGTGCTGCCGTCGACGGCGCGCCGCGGCATTCCGATCGTTTCGGTCAACATGACCTCGGCAAACCTCAAACTCTACCGCCTCGGCGATCGCGCCATCGCGCCGCTGCTGACCAATTCGCAATTCCTGTCCCAGCTCGACGGCTACAGCGCCCAGAACATTCAGGACCAGAGCGGCGAACTCGTCTGGCAGGGCTCGATCGACATCGCCAACGAACTCAACAAGGACATCGTCACCAGTTTTCCGGTCAACGAGGCGCTGCCCGAGCGCAAGCCCGGCATTTACGTGATGACCGCAACGGCGGCGAACGGCCCCGCGCAGGAGTGGAATTCGCAGGCGACGCAATGGTTCCTGGTCTCCGATATCGGCGTCACCACCTATGCCGGCACGGACGGGCTCAACGTCTTCACCCGCTCGCTCGCTTCGGCCAAGCCGATCGCAGGCGTCGAGCTGCAGCTGCTCGCCAAGAACAATGAAGTGCTCGGCACCGCGACGACCGACGAAAACGGCCGCGCCACCTTCACCGCCGGCCTGATCCGCGGCACGGCGGCGCTGACGCCGGCCGTCATTGCCGCCAGGAACGGGACCTCGGACTACGTCTTCCTCGACATGACGCGCGCCGGCTTCGACCTTTCCGACCGCGGCGTGACGGGTCGCGCGGCACCCGGCGCGATCGACGTGCTGACGTTTACCGAACGCGGCATCTACCGCGCCGGCGAGACGGTGCATGCGCAGTCGCTCGCCCGCGACACCGATGGCAACGCCATCGAGAACCTGCCGCTCACCTTCATCTTCAGCCGCCCCGACGGTGTCGAGGACCGGCGGATCGTCAGCCAGACCAGCAATCTCGGCGGCTATACCGTCGATTTCCCGACCCAGGAAAACGCCATGCGCGGCACCTGGACGATGAACATCTATACCGATCCCAAGGGCAGCGCGATCGCCACCAAGAGTTTCCTCGTCGACGATTTCGTGCCCGATCGCACCGACATGGAGATCAAGACCGAGGCCAAGGAAGTCGGTCCGGACACGCCGGCGACGATCACCGTCTCGGGCAAGTATCTCTATGGCGCCCCGGCCGCCGGCCTGACGCTTGAAGGCGACGTCGTCGTCAAGCCGACGCGCGAGAGTGCGGCCTATAAGGGCTTCTTCTTCGGGCTTGCCGACGAAGAGGCGAGCGAGGATTCGCGCCAGCCGATCGACGGCCTGCCGGAACTCGACGAGAATGGCGAAGCCTCGACGGATCTCACCATCAGCGAACTGCCGGCAACGACGCAACTGCTGAACGCCACCGTCTATATGCGCATGCAGGAGGCGGGCGGGCGCGCCATCGAGCGGTCCCTGACCATTCCGGTGAAGAACGAGCGCGCGTCGATCGGCATCAAGCCGGAATTTTCCGACGACCTGCCGGAGAACGCGATCGCCAATTTCACGGTGATCGGCGTCAATGCCGACGGGCAGAAGCAGGAGGCGAAGGGCCTGCGCTGGAAATTCTACAGCCTCAACCGACAATACCAGTGGTATCGCGAGGGAACGGCCTGGAAATACGAGCCGGTCTATACCGCCGAGCAGGTCTCCAACGGCAGCGTCGATGCGACGATGGACGGCGGCAAGATCTCCGTGCCGGTGGGCTGGGGCCGCTATCGCCTCGAAGTGGAAAGCCCCGATGCCGACGGTCCGACCTCCAGTGTCGAATTCGACGCCGGCTGGTTCGTGAGCTCGACCTCGACCGAAACACCCGACGGGCTGGAAATCGCCCTCGACAAGGACAGCTACAAGATCGGCGACACCGCCAAGCTGAAAGTCACCTCGCGCCATGGCGGCGAGCTGATGGTGACGGCGGGAACCGAAAAGCTGGTTGCCGTACAGAACGCCACGATCGGCGAGACCGGCGGCGAGATCGACATCCCCGTCACGGCTGATTGGGGTGCCGGTGCCTATGTGACCGCCACGCTCTTCCGTCCCGGCGACGCCCAGGACAGCCACATGCCGATGCGCTCGATCGGCATCAAATGGCTGAAAGTCGACCCCGAACAGCGCGCGCTCCAGGTAACGCTCGACACACCCGAAAAGATGTTGCCGCGCGGGCCACTAAACATTGGCCTGCAGGTGGCGGGTGCCGGCGCCAACGAGGATGCCTATGTGACGGTTGCCGCGGTCGATGTCGGCATTCTCAACCTGACGCGCTACGAACCGCCGAACCCGGAGGACTGGTATTTCGGCCAGCGCCAGCTCGGCCTTGAAATCCGCGACCTCTATGGCCGCCTGATCGACGGCTCGTTGGGTGCGACCGGCAAGCTCCGGACCGGCGGCGATGGCGGTGCCATCGCGCTGCAGGCAAGCCCGCCGACGCAGAAGCTCGTCGCCTTCTTCTCCGGGCCGGTGAAGCTCGACGCCGAAGGCAAGGCCAATGTCTCCTTCGACATCCCGCAGTTCAACGGCACGGCGCGGGTCATGGCGGTCGCCTGGTCGAAATCAGGCGTTGGCCACGGCGTCAAGGATGTCATCATCCGCGATCCCGTCGTGGTGACCGCAAGCCTGCCGAAGTTCCTCTCGCCTGGCGACAAGGCCAATCTGCGCCTCGACATCGCCAACACCGATGCACCGGCCGGCGACTATAAACTGCAGCTGACCGGCAATGACGCGGTCGGCATCGAGCAGGCATCCGCCTCGCAGACGATCCGCCTCGAGGCCGGCGCGAAATCCGAGCTGACGCTTTCGCTCATCGGCAAACAGCCGGGCGCCGGCAGCGTCTCGATCAACCTCTCCGACGCCTCCGGCCTTTCGCTCGACCAGACGGTCGACGTGCCGGTGCGCCCGGCCTCCTTGCCGATCACCGAACGGCGGGTGCTGGCGCTGAAGCCAGGGGCAAAGCTCACCGTCGACAAGAACCTGCTTGCCGACAGCGTGCTGCCCGGCGCTTCGATCAGCGTCAACGTCACCCGTTCGGCCGCCTTCGACATCCCGGCACTCCTGATGACGCTCGACCGCTATCCCCTCGGCTGCGCCGAGCAGACCACCAGTCGGGCGCTGCCGCTCCTCTACCTCGTCGAGGTGGCGAAGCAGGCCGGCATGGCAAACGATGATGATGTGAAGAAGCGCGTGCAGGATGCGATCTACCGAGTGCTCTCCTATCAGGCCTCGGCCGGCAGCTTCGGCCTCTGGGGACCGGATTCGGGCGATGTCTGGCTCGATTCCTACGTCACCGATTTCCTGACGCGGGCCCGCGAAATGAAATATGACGTGCCGGAAAGGGCTTTCGTGCAGGCGCTCGAAAACCTTCAGAACACGCTGTCCTACACCACCGACATCAAGGGCCAGGGCGACCAGATCGCCTATGCCGTCTACGTCCTTGCCCGCAACAAGAAGGCGGCGATCAGCGATCTGCGCTATTATGCCGATACGATGATCAACGACTTCCCGACACCGCTCGCCAAGGCGCATATCGCCGCCGCACTGGCGCTCTACGGCGACGCGCAGCGTTCGAAGACCATTTTCCTCGACGCGCTGCAGATGTCGGAGCAATCGATGGTGTCGCGCGTGAACCTGTCGCGCACCGATTACGGCACGATCCTGCGCGACGGCGCCGCGATCCTGGCGCTTGCCGCCGAAAGCCGGCCGGTGCCGCCCGTCATCCCGGAACTCGCCAAGGCGGTCGGCAAGGAATGGCAGCGCAGCAAATACAAGAGCACGCAGGAAGAGACCTGGATGCTGCTTGCTGCGCGCGCCATCCAGGGCGGTGACGATGGCCTCAAGGTCGATGTCAATGGCGCCGCACACACCGGTGCCTATATGGCACGCATGACCGGCGATGCCCTGGCTGACCATCCGCTGACGCTGACCAACCAGACCAACGACACGGTTTCGGCTGTGGTCACCACCGTTGCCGCCCCGACAGTGCCGCTGCCGGCCGGCGGCGACGGCTTCATCATCGAGCGGACCTATTACACGCTCGACGGCGAGCAGGCGAATGTGAGCGAGGCGAAGCAGAACGAACGCTACGTCGTCGTCATCCATGTGCGCGAAACCAATGACTGGCCGTCGCGCATCGTCATCACCGACCTCCTGCCGGCCGGTTTCGAGATCGACAATCCTAACCTCGTCGACAGCGCCCAGATGGCGAATTTCGACTGGATCGGCGAGATCTCCGCTGCCCATACCGAATTCCGCTACGACCGCTTCGTCGCCGCCTTCAACCGTGCAGCCGGCGACAACCGCGAATTCAACGTCGCCTATGTCGTGCGCGCCGTCACCCCCGGCACCTACGACCATCCGGCCGCAAACGTCGAGGATATGTACCGGCCGGAGCTTTCGGCCCGCACGGCGACAGGCAAGATGGAGGTCGTGACGGCGCAATAATGAGACGGCGGTACAAGTTTGCGATCGGATCCGTGGCCGGCATCCTTCTTGCCGGCACGGCTCTCTTTGCGCTCGATGCCACCGACAAGGCCTACCCGCCGCCACTGGACAGGGCGAATGCCGTCTCCGCCGAAGTGCTGGATGCCGACGGGCAATTGTTACGTGCGTTTGCGACGTCGGAAGGCCGATGGCGGCTGAAGACGACCGTCCTCGAGGTCGATCCGCAATTCCTCCGCATGCTGATCGCCTATGAGGATCAGCGTTTCCATGACCATGGCGGCGTCGACCCCTGGGCGCTCGGGCGTGCCGCCATGCAATTGGTCAGCAACGGCCGCATCGTTTCCGGCGCCTCGACGCTATCGATGCAGGTAGCGCGGCTGATCGAGCCGCGCGAAGGGCGCTCGCTTTCGGCAAAGCTCTTGCAATTGGTGCGCGCCGTGCAGATCGAGCGGCGGCTGCCGAAGGAAGAGATCCTCGACCTTTATCTGACGCATGCGCCCTATGGCGGCAATCTGGAAGGCGTGCGCGCCGCAAGCCTTGCCTATTTCGGCAAGGAACCGCGCCGCCTGACGGTCGCCGAGGCGGCGCTGCTCGTCGCCCTGCCGCAATTGCCGGAACGGCGCCGGCCGGATCGCAATCTCAAGGCAGCCGAGGCCGCACGCAAGCGTGTGCTCGACCGCGTCGCGGTCGCCGAGGCCGTCGGCGACGGCGAAGCCGAGCGCGCTGAAGGCGTTGCGGTCCCGCCACGGCGCATGCAGTTGCCCGCCCTTGCCGCCCATGTCGCCGAAGCAGCACTTCGCAAGGAGCCGACGGTCCTCAGGCATCAGACGACGCTGAAGAAACAGGTGCAGCAGGGGCTGGAGGCGGTTGCGCGGGCAGCGGCCATGAAGCTCGGGCCGAAGCTTTCGCTTGCCATGGTGATGGCGGACGCGCAAACCGGCGCCATCGTCGGCGAGGTCGGATCGGCCGATTATTTCGACGCCAGCCGCTCCGGCTGGATCGACATGACGCGCGTCAACCGCTCACCGGGCTCGACGCTGAAGCCCTTCATCTACGGGCTCGCCTTCGAGCAGGGGCTGGTGTCCCAGGAGACAATGATCGAAGACCGGCCCGCCGATTTCTTCGGCTACCGGCCGCGCAATTTCGACATGAGCTATCAGGGCGATGTCACCGTGCGCGAGGCGCTGCAGCTTTCGCTGAACGTGCCGGCCATCAAGCTGCTCGATGCCGTCGGGCCGTCACGGCTGATGGTACGCTTCCGCCGCGCCGAGGTGCGCCCGGTCCTGCCGCCGAATGAAACGCCGGGGCTTGCGATCGGTCTTGGCGGCGTCGGCATCACCCTGAAGGATCTGGTGCAGCTCTATACGGCGCTGGCCAATCGTGGTCAGCCGGTTAGGCTCGGCGACGGCGTCACCGGTGCACCGGCAGAGTTCGACGGCGAACCGCTGCTGGAACCGGTCGCGGTCTGGAACGTCGCCGATATTCTCTCCGGCGTCATTCCGCCCGCCGGCGCGCCGCAGCGCGGCATCGCCTACAAGACCGGCACGAGCTACGGCTATCGCGATGCCTGGTCGGTCGGCTATGATGGCCGCTATGTGCTCGGCGTCTGGGTTGGACGGCCCGACAACAGCGCTGTGCCGGGGTTGACCGGCTATGGCACCGCCGCGCCCATCCTGTTCGAAGGTTTCGCCAAATCCGGCATCGCGACGACGCCGCTGCCCCGCCCGCCTGCAGGCGCCGTGCGCATCGCCCAGTCCGAGCTGCCGATCAGTCAGCGGCGTTTTGCACTCAATGCCAGCGGCCTGCTCGCCTCAGGCCGCGAGGCCGCACCGCAGATCATCTATCCGCCCGAAGGCGCGCATGTCGATCTCGGCGCTGGGCAAGGCAAGCTGTCACCGCTGATGCTGAAGCTTCAGGGCGGCCGCGCGCCCTTCCGCTGGCTTGCCAACGGCAAGCCGCTGCCCGACCTCTCCCGCCGGCGCATCCAGCAATGGCTGCCCGATGGCGGCGGCTACTCGAAACTGACCGTCATCGACTCGGTCGGACGCGCCGCAAGCGTCGGCGTTTTCATCGACTAAAGCACCGTTCCTTGCGCGTCTGAAAGGACCCGCTACGCGGTAAGGGAACAAAAGCCGCGCTGCAACCGTTGGGGACAATCTCCTTCCAACGTCAGACGGCCCCATGACACTTCCGACAGCGACCTACCGGATACAATTCCGCAACGGCATGACCTTCGATCGCGCCTGCGACCTCGTCCCCTACCTGAAGACGCTCGGCATCAGCCACCTCTACGCCTCTCCGATCTTCACCGCCGTCAGCGGCTCGACCCACGGCTATGACGTGACAGACGCCAACGAGATCGACCCGGCGCTCGGCGGCCGGGCAGGATTCGAACGGCTGGCGGAAAGCCTTGCCTCCGCAGGCATGGGGTTGATCCTCGACATCGTTCCGAACCACATGGCGGCCTCGCCGGAAAACGGCTGGTGGCGCGACGTGCTGACATTTGGCCGGCAAAGCGCCTATTTCAGTCATTTCGACATCGACTGGAGCGAGCCGCTGACCCTGCCGCAGCTCGGCCAGGATTTCGAGGGAGCACTGGCCGACGGCGAACTGCGCATTACGCTCGACGAAACTCACGGCAATTTCGCCTTCGGTTATTTCGAAACGCTGTTGCCGCTGAACCCCGGGAGTTACGGAGCGATCGCAAATCGGCTCGACGATCCGGTTGCCACCAGAATGGCGGAAGCAGCGGCCGTGACCTCCGGCGAGGATTTCAATCGCGCGATGCGCGATATCCTCTTCGAAGGCGGCGATCGGGCAGTTCTCCGGCAAAAACTCAATGACGTCTCCTCCGACCACGATTTCATGAGAAACCTGCATGAGGGGCAGCATTGGCGGCTGGCCCATTGGAAGGAGGCGGCACGACATCTGAGCTATCGCCGTTTTTTTGAGGTGACTGGACTGGTCGGCATCCGCGTCGAAGATCCCCCCGTGTTCGAGGACATGCACCGACTGGTGATCAAGCTGGTGCGCCACGGCAAGGTGCAGGGCTTGCGCATCGACCATGTCGACGGGCTCGCCGAACCCAGGGCCTATCTCGACAGGCTGCGGGAGGCGTCCGGACCGGACACCTTTATCGTCGTGGAAAAGATCCTTGGCGCCGGTGAGGTCCTGCCGGAGAGCTGGCCGGTTGCCGGCACCACGGGATATGAATTCATCGCCGCACTGAGCGAGCTGTTCATCGACGGCGGCGGTCTGCGCATATTGGACGATGCCTATCGCAGCATCGCCGGCGAAACGGGCAATCTCGAGGAGGGCCGGCGGATTGCCAAGCGACTGATGGTCGAACGCAATTTCGCCGGCGAGACCGACAGGCTGGTGTCGATCGCGGCAGGCATCTTTCCCGAGGTGAAAAGAGACGAGATCGCTACGGCCCTCAGCGAACTGCTGATCGCCTTTCCCGTCTACCGCACCTATGGCGACGGCGGCCCGCTTTCCTGGCAGGATTCAGCGGTGCTTGCGGCGACCGCCTCGCAAGCCATGGCGCAGCTCGACGACCGGCGAGCATGCGACCATGTGCTGAAGCTTCTCGAAGGCAAGGTCGAAGGTGACGCGGCCCACGACTTCCGTATCCGCTTCCAGCAATTGAGCGGGCCGGTGATGGCGAAGGCGACGGAGGACACGTTGTTTTACCGCTATAACAGGCTGCTTGCCGCAAACGAAGTCGGCGGCGAACCGGGCAAGGCGCCAGGCGGCCCGGAAGAATTCCACCGCCGCATGGCTGAGCGGGCGCGGCTGCAGCCGCATGGGCTTTCGGCAAGCGCCACCCACGACACCAAACGCGGCGAGGATGCGCGGGCAAGGCTTTATGCCCTGAGCGAAGGCGCCGATGTTTTTGCCCAGGCGGTCGAGCGGTGGCGCGAAATGAACCGGCCGTGGTTGAAGGATCTGCCGGATGGCGCAGCGCCGGAGCCGAATGTCGAATGGATGCTCTATCAGGCTCTGGCCGGCATCTGGCCGGAGGATTTCGACAGAGCACAGACAGAAGAACTCCGCGAACGCTTCACCGATTACGCGGTCAAGTCGGTGCGCGAGGCGAAACTGCGCAGCGGCTGGACGGAACAGGATGCCGCCTACGAGGAAGCGGTCGCCACCTATGCCGCGGCACTGGTCTCGCCTGACAATGACGTCTTCCTCGAGGATTTCGAAACGGTGCTGCAGCCCTTCATCGCGGCGGGTTACCTCAACAGCCTGTCGCAGACCCTGCTCAAGCTGACGGCTCCCGGCATTCCCGATATCTACCAGGGTGCGGAGGGCTTCGATTTCAGCCTCGTCGATCCCGACAACCGCCGGCCGGTCGATCATCAGCGGCTGACGGCCTGGCTTGATGAAGCCGGGCCGATCGCCAAGCTGCAGGCCGCAGCGTTGAAGCAGCGCCTCGTCGGGATCGGCCTGCAGTTGCGCCAGCGGCACGCAGACCTCTTTGCTGGAGGCGACTATCTGCCGCTGAAGGTGACGGGCAACCGGCGCGACCATGTGCTTGCTTTTGCCCGGGTGCATAAGGGTGATTTCGCCATCATCGCGGCGCCGCGGCTGATGTTCGGCTGGCTCGATCCAGGCGTGCTCTTCGCCGGTCCGGAATTCTGGGAGGATACGGCGATTGCCGTCCCCTCCCCGCTTCACGGGCTGAAGGCGGATCTGGTGACCGGAAAGACGATCGAGCCCGGTGGCAGCATTTCGGTCGCCACACTGCTCGGGAGCCAGCCGGTCGGGCTGATCACCCCGATCTGAAGATCAGCCGCCGCAAAAATCGAGTCCATGAAAATAGTGCTTGACCTTCCAGTCGCTGGAAGGTTGATAAACCTATCCAAGTGCCCCTCCGGGCACCGGAGATAGTCATGGATATCAAGCACGAACACGATCACCATCACAGTCACGCCAATGGCGACGATCATTGCCATTGCGGCCATGAACAGGAGAAGGCTGTAAGCGCCATGATCCGTGATCCTGTCTGCGGCATGACCGTCGATCCGCAGGCCGGCAAACCCTCGCTATACCATGACGGCCGCACTTATCATTTCTGCTCCGAGGGCTGCCGGACGAAATTTGCGGCTGCGCCGCAGGATTACCTGAGCGCGAAGGACCCCGTCTGCGGCATGACCGTCGATCGCTCGACGGCGAAACACTTTCTGAAAGTCGACGGCGAGAAATTCTATTTCTGCTCGGCCGCCTGCCAAGCGAAGTTCGAAGCCGACCCAGAAGCCTATCGCAACGGCAACCGCCCAGCGGCACAGCCGGCACCCAAGGGTACGCTTTATACCTGCCCGATGCATCCTGAAGTCGTCAGCGATCGTCCCGGCGACTGCCCGAAATGCGGCATGGCGTTAGAGCCGATGGGCATTCCGCCTGCTGACGAAGGCCCGAACCCGGAACTCGTCGATTTCGTCAGGCGGCTCTGGATCAGCGCCATTCTCGCCATACCGCTGCTGGCGCTCAGCATGGGACCGATGTTCGGCCTGCCGCTCCGGGACGCGATCGGCGAGCCGCAGGCGACATTCATCGAATTGCTGCTGGCAACGCCGGTGGTGCTCTGGGCGGCCCTGCCCTTTTTCCGCCGCGCATGGGCGTCCCTCGTCAACCGCAGCCCGAACATGTGGACACTGATCGGTCTCGGCGTCGGCACCGCCTATCTCTACAGCGTCGTCGCCACGCTTGTACCCGGCATCTTCCCGATGAGCTTCCATGGCCATGGCGCGGCCGTGCCTGTCTATTTCGAGGCGGCGGCCGTCATCGTCGCACTCGTCTTCGTCGGCCAGGTGCTGGAATTGAAAGCGCGCGAACGCACCGGCTCGGCAATTCGCGCTTTGCTCGACCTTGCGCCGAAGACGGCACGGCGCATCGATGCCGAGGGCGGCGAGAGTGACGTGCCGGTGGACGATATCCAGCCTGGTGACCGGTTGCGCGTGCGCCCCGGCGAGCGGGTGCCGGTGGACGGATCCGTCCTCGAAGGCCAGTCGACCGTCGATGAATCGATGATCACTGGTGAGCCCCTGCCGCTGGAGAAGTCGAAGGGTGACCCGCTGACCGGCGGCACGATCAACAAGAACGGCACCTTCGTGATGGCCGCCGAGAAGGTCGGCGCCGACACGGTGCTGTCGCGCATCGTCGACATGGTCGCCAAGGCGCAACGCTCGCGGGCGCCGATCCAGGGTGCGGTCGACCGGGTGTCGGCCGTCTTCGTGCCGGCGGTGGTTGCCGCCGCCCTGCTTGCCTTCCTCGTCTGGGCCGCGATCGGGCCGGAGCCGCGCATGGCGAATGCGCTGCTTGCCGCCGTCGCCGTTCTCATCATCGCCTGCCCCTGCGCGCTTGGCCTTGCGACGCCGATGTCGATCATGATCGCGACCGGGCGCGGCGCGCAGGAAGGCGTGCTGATCAAGGACGCCGAAGCGCTGGAGCGTTTTTCCAAGGTCGACACGCTGATCGTCGACAAGACCGGCACGCTGACCGAAGGCAAGCCGAAGCTTACCGATATCGTCGCCTTCGGCGGGATCGGGGAAAACAGGCTGTTGTCGCTGGCGGCAAGCCTGGAGCGCGGCTCCGAACATCCGCTGGCCGAAGCAATCGTTTCCGGCGCCGAGGAGCGCGGTGTCCTCTTCGTGGAAGTCACCGGCTTCGAGGCAAAGACCGGTAAGGGCGTTCAGGGTCTTGCGGGCGGTACAACAGTGGCGCTCGGCAATGCGGCGATGCTCGCCGATCTCGGCATTGATCCGGCCGCACTTGCCGAGAAGACCGAAGCCCTGCGCGGCGACGGCAAGACGGTGATGTTCGTGGTGTTCGACGGAGCGCTTGCCGGCCTTGTCGCCGTTGCAGACAGGCTCAAGCCGACGACAGCAGCCGCCATTAAGGCGCTGCACGACAGCGGTCTGAAGATCATCATGGCGACGGGCGACAACGAGCGCACGGCACGCGCGGTGGCAAAAAGCCTCGGCATCGACGAGGTGCGCGCCGATGTGCTTCCCGAAGGCAAGAAGGCGCTGATCGACGAATTGCGAGCCAAGGGCGCCATCATCGCCATGGCCGGTGACGGCGTCAACGACGCGCCGGCGCTTGCCGCCGCCGATGTCGGCATTGCCATGGGTACCGGCGCTGACGTCGCGATGGAAAGCGCCGGCATCACATTGGTAAAGGGCGATTTGAACGGCATCGTCAGGGCGCGGCGGCTGGCGGAGGCGACGATGCGAAACATCCGCCAGAATCTCGGCTTCGCCTTCGGCTATAATGCGCTCGGCGTGCCGGTTGCGGCCGGCATGCTCTATCCGATCTTCGGGTTGCTGCTCTCGCCGATGATCGCGGCGGCGGCAATGAGCCTGTCGTCCGTCTCGGTGATATCAAATGCGCTGAGACTGCGCTTTGCAAAACTATAGGAGACGGCGATGAATATCGGCGAAGCATCGGACCGGTCCGGCCTGCCTTCGAAGACTATCCGCTACTACGAGGATATCGGTCTCATCCGCCCCGAAAGGGGCGGAAACGGCTATCGCGACTATGCCGCAACCGACATCCACAAACTGCGCTTCCTGCAGCGATCGCGCGGGCTCGGCTTTTCCGTCGAGGAATGCCGGCAATTGCTGGCGCTCTACGAGGACAAGGACCGGGCGAGCGCCGACGTCAAGGATATTGCTGAGACCAAGCTTGCCGAGATCGACCGCAAGATCCGCGAACTGACGGAACTGCGTCGCACGCTGGAACAGCTCGTGCATGCCTGTCACGGCAACGACAGGCCGGACTGTCCGATCCTCGAAGAGCTTTCGGACGGCAGCTGATCATTTCAGGAGAGCAGGCGCAGCGTTTCAGATGATCTGCATCAGGAAAGCTGGGGCATGTTCTGGTTGGCCGCCTGTGAGGATTGAGGTTGCTCGTCAGGCCCCTCGTCTTCGCTGTCGTCCAGTACGCCGTCATCCAGCCGATGCTTGATCGCGAGCGCATAGATCACGTCGAGAATATTGCGGTCCCTGAGATGAGGATCAGTCAGGGCGAGAAGCGAGGCCCGGACGATCTTCCTGCTGTTGGCCTTCGGACAACGCGCCTTGACGAAATCGTAGAGCGCCTGATCGGTCAGCCCTTCCATGGCGCCGTCTACGAGAGCTTCGTAGACTCGCTTCTTTTCCTTCATTCTTGATTTTCCCCCTCAAATCAGCGGCGTTATGATCTGTCATGTAATTGTCATAAACAATCGCGGATTTAAGGCGCCCGAGGGATATTTTGAGATGATCCGGCGACGGTTTCGGCCCTGCATGATTTTTTACGCCCGCTGGGAATAAAATCCGGCGCATTTCCGTATACTCAATCATGGAACGCAAAGACCGCCCCTTCGATGTCATCGGACAGCTCGCAGCGCTGAGGCGCTACGCTCGCTCGCTGGTGCGCAATTCGGACGAGGCGGAGGATCTGGTGCATGATGCGCTGGTGCGCGCCTTCGAAAAACGGAAAAGCTTCCGCAGCGGCGGCAACCTGCGCACCTGGCTGCTCTCTATCCTGCACAATGCCCATATCGATCGTCTTCGTCAGAACCGGTCGCTGACGCGCCGTCACGACGAGGCGGCTGTCGAAGCCGAGCAGTCGCTGCCGGCCGGCCAGGAGCATGCCGTGCGCCTGCAGCAGGTTCGCGACGCCTTCTTCGATCTGCCGGAGGAACAGCGCGAGGCGCTGCATCTCGTCGCGATCGAAGACCTTTCCTACCAGGAAGCCGCCCAAGCGCTTGGCATTCCTGTGGGCACGCTGATGTCGCGCATCTCCCGCGCCCGCGCTCAACTGCGCGAATTCGAGGAGAAGACGCCGCGAGTTTCTCATCTGAGAATAATCGGAGGGAACGGCAATGAAAGCAGTTGATCCGATCATCGATGCCGATCTCGACGCCTATGTGGATGGCGAGCTCGATGTCGCCCGCCGCATCCAGGTAGAATCCTATCTCTCCGAGAACCCGGCGATTGCCGCCAAGGTCATGGCCGACCTCAGCATGAAGGGCGAACTGCGTCTGGCGCTTGCCGGCGAAAGTGCCTTCGGCCGGCCCGAGACCCGCGATGCCGCCCGCCGGCTGGAACGTGGCCTCTCCTATGGCCGCATCTTCCATTCCATGCAGCGCATTGCCGCTGTCGGCATTCTGATCGCCGCCGGCTGGGTGGCGCACAATTCCTTCGGTGCCTTCTCGGCGACCGAGGTGGTGGCATCCGTTCCGGCACCCGCCTATGTCGAGGATGCCGTCCGCGCCTATCAGACCGCGGCACTGCGCCAATCGATGCCTCCCCAGACGCCGGCCACCTATAGCGCCGACGATATTCGCGCTGCCACCGCGATCGTGATGCCTGAGCTGCCTAGGGATTGGAAGGTCGCCGACGTGCAGATCTTCCCGTCCGAATTCGGCCCCAGCGTCGAGATGGCGATCGAGCAATCAGATGGAAAGAAACTGTCGCTTTTCGCCGTCCGTCCGGGCGCCTTCGAGGTCAAGCCGGTCAGTCATCTCACGCTGGAAAAAGCAGAAGCCGCCTATTGGCAGATCGGCGAGGTCGCCTATGCGCTGATCGCCGACGATAGCGGTCTCAATCTCGACCAGGCGGCCGAACGGCTCGCCCGCTCGCTCTATTAATTCAAACCGAGGAGATCAGCATGAACCCGATCAATTCCCGCTACGGCGCCGTCGCCGGCTCCCAAGCCCTCTTCGACGAGGGCCTGCGCCAGCACATGCTGCGCGTATACAACTATATGGCTCTCGGCCTCGTCATCACGGGCCTGGTGGCCTTTGTCGTCGGCTCGACGCCGGCACTCTACGTCCCGATCTTCGGCTCGCCGCTGAAGTGGGTGGTGATGCTCGCGCCGCTCGCCTTCGTCTTCTTCTTCTCGTTCAAGATCCAGACGATGTCGGCCGGCACCGCTCAGATCACCTTCTGGGCCTTCTGCGCCGTGATGGGCCTGTCGCTCGCTTCCGTCTTCCTGGTCTTCACCGGGGCGAGCATCGCGCGGACCTTCTTCATCACCGCCACGATGTTCGGCGCCACCAGCCTCTACGGCTATGCGACGAAGCGTGACCTCTCGCGCATGGGCTCATTCCTGATGATGGGCCTCTTCGGTGTCATCATCGCCGCTGTCGTCAACATCTTCCTGGGTTCGAGCGCGCTGCAATTTGCGATCTCGGTGATCGGCATAGTCGTCTTCGTCGGCCTCACCGCCTACGACACGCAGAACATCAAGGAACAGTATTCGGAAAACTACGATCAGGAATCGAACCAGAAGCTCGCCGTCTTCGGTGCGCTCTCGCTCTACCTGAACTTCGTCAACATCTTCCAGCTTCTGCTCAACTTCACCGGCGAGCGGGAATAGGACTGCGCTTCTGGGGGCAATGGAAGCGCAAGAGCGCCTGGTCTGCAGTCTGTGACAGGATGGCGGACTGGGTGCTCACTTAAAGGAAACGGCCGGGCCAACGCCCGGCCGTTTCGGTTTCAGATGATGCCCCAGGCGCGATAGCGGCCGCGGCCGGTGATTTCACGAATGCCGATCTCGTTGACGAGGTTCAGCGCGCCGCGCGGCGTGATGCGCAGATGACGGGCGATCATCGCCGCCGAGACCATTGGCCGCGACAGGATGAAATCGGCAAGCTCCGGCAGGCTGCTGTTGGAACGGCGGCCGCGGAAGCGCAGCTCCATTTGCGTGCGTGCTAACGACAGGCGGTCGATTTCCTTGAGGCCGGCCACGGCACCCAGATGCATCGCCTCAAGAAAGGCTTGCAGCCTCGTGATGCGATCGCATGCCCGACGACGCTCATGGCGCACCAGCTTCAGCCCACCGTAAAAAGAAAAGAGATGCGAGGCGACCTTGCCGCGGGCGCGTAGATGGCTTGCGACCAGAAGACCGCCGAGCCAATGCTGACGCCGCAACGGCTCGATCCTTTCCCAGGCTTCGAAGAGGATGATAGCGCCGAGCACCGGCGGCAAGCTATCGGCCAATGGCTGGACGCTTCGCCACTCCGCAAGCCGCTGTTCCTCGTCCCACTCGTCGTCACCGAGCAAGCCGAGAGGATCTTCGTTGCGCCTTGCCGGGGTAAGGGCAGCCGTCTCACTTGCCGGCGTTTTCCCGGTATGGATATCGAGCAGCTTTTGCGAGCGGGCAAGAAGCGCATCGATCTCCGCCATCTCCGCAGTGAGCGGCCCGTCCTCATCCTCGCCCTCCTCGTCGGTCTCGACCGGAACCGAGGGGCTCTTTGCGTCCGGCACTTTCCCCTCCCCTTCCCCGCCGGTCGCAGTCAGCGTCGCAAGGCCCGAGACTCCGAGTGCCCAGGACGGTTCGCCGGTCCAGATGCGCCGACGTGCCCGCAGCACGGAATGGGCGATCGTCAGTTCGTGGGTGGGAGCGCGGCTATCCATATGCGCATCATGCAAAACGAGATCCTCGACATGCACCAGTTCGCCCGCCACCCAGAGCGCGCCGGCGGCGTCGAAGAAATGGCTGCGTTCGGCAAATCCCTGGCCGACCGGCGAGCGCAACACTCGCTCGTCCAGCCGCGCCACCGCATCCTCCGCCGCGGCAAGGGCTGGAAGCAGGGTTTGAAGCATCGTGCCTTCGATATCGTAGCGCATTGTTAAGCTTTACGGTTTTTCACAAATGGAAGCAAAACAGGTGTTTCCTTCCGCCATGTATGACATGGTTAACAGCGTATTTCAACAAAACTGCGGAAATGGAAGCCGTTAAGATGGCTGATCGACCGGCCGCATATGCTTCTAGCCGTCGCAGCTGGCGCGAAACTTTTTCATAGCCGTTCATCCGGTTTTCCTCGCCGTCGGACCATTTGCCCGCATCAGCGCCATCAGCATCGGTCCGAGCGAGAATTCGCCGCGCTCCGCCCGCCGCGTCAGGTCACGCAGGTAGCCGCCGGCCGAGTTGATATGTCCGCCCCTTTCCAGAATGCAGGCGATCACCGTGGCGGCGTTTTCCGGCCCCATGACATCGCAGGCCAGCTGATAGGCGCTGGGGCTGACGCCAAGAGTGGAGCGGACGATGACGGCCGCGGCCATCAGATCGCGCCAGCTGCCAATGCCGCCACCCGGGCCGTAAGCGATGATCTCAGGGCAGGCCTGCAGCACCATGGCGAGCGGGAAGGATTTCGGCGGCTCGCGCCAAGGCCGCGGCTCTTCCTCCAGCTTTGCGCCCTGCTTCGTTTCGAAGCTTGGTTCAAGTTCAGATATAGGATGTGGGTTTGAATTATGTATGTGCCGACCGTTTTGGTTATCATTGGCGTCTGTTTTTTCTGCTTTCGACTTCGATTCCAGCGTTTTGACGATCAATTCCCGGAACGCTTCGAGATCGCCCAGCAGGCTTTCCATCTCCGCGGCCGACGGGCGGCGCGGCAGGCTTGCGGAAAGCAAATTGAAATGCTTCTGCATCTCGATCCATTCGCCGGCAATTTCCTCTTCCAGCGCGATCTCGATGAGCTTGGTGATGTCACGCCGGCAAAGTGTCAGGCGCTCCCTCAGGCGCTTCCATGCGAGCTTGGCGGCCATCACCTGAGCCGCCTGCGCCTCGATCTCGTGGGCGCGCACAAGCAGTGGCGCCAGGCTGAAGCCAAAGGCCTCTCCAAGCCCGCCCTCGCCGTTGCGGCGGGCAAAACGTTTCCCGTTCGGGCTATCCCTTCGGATGATCAGGCCGGCTTCCACCAGCATCGCCAGGTTCCGCCGCAACGTCGTGCCAGCCATGCCGTGCGCGCGAAGCGACAGCTGCTCGTTCGACGGAAAGACGACGAAACCGTTGGCCTCGGCAATCTCATTCTTCGGGTAGAAGGTCAACAGCGCGTTGAGAACAGCCAGGGCACGGTCCGATACGCCGACCATGTCCTTTGCTTCGCAGAGCGCACGAAATATCTTCCACTTGTCGACCGATGCGTCCGGATCGACCTTGCTGGCGCTTTCCTGGCTTGCCAGCATGCCAAGCGTCATTGATCGCCGCCCAAAGGGCGTCGATACATATTGAGGCTCCATGTCCCTCACCTTTTTTCAAGGCAAAAGAAACCCACCACCCAAAAGGATGCCGAAGACGCTTGACAGTGATTCGAGGAAGTGCGATTCTCAGATTGTCCAGATATGAGAAAGGCTTCCGCGACGGCAACGTTCGGAGGCTTTTTTCTTTTGCGGCCTACTCTCCTGCTTGCAATCTGCCGGCCCGATAGGCTTCGTAAAGCTCATCGAGACGGCGTGAAATGTAAGCGCCGAAATCCGGCGCATCGCCGGTCTTCAACGCGATCGTGAAGGAATTGCCGGCGCTCTTGATTCGGCCGGCAATCTTGCCGCCGCTCTTCGGCTTCCAGTCATATTCCGCGGTTTCCGGCTTTGCCTCTTTCTTGGCCAGCTCGGCAACCAAAAGCTCGAAACGGCGGTCGCTCTCTTCCGCCATGAAACTTCCCGAGGCAATGAGTTTAGCAAGCCGGGCGGCCGTCATCCCATTCCAGTCCTGCGCAAGCGCCATCCAACGGCGCCGCCCGATGCCGGGTGCGGCTCCGACCGAGCTGACGATCTCGGCGGGAATGGCTTTTGCGACGGATATCAGCTTCGATAGCTCCGTCTTATCCGTCGACAGCGCTTTCATGATGACCGGACGCTCAAAACCCTTGAGCTCGAGATTGAGGGCAAAGACCGCGCGCTCGATATAAGAAAGGTTCCGACGCGCCGAATTCTCGATGCCCTGCGCGATGACGACGTCGGTATCGTCAAGCTTACGGACGATCGCCTGCACCTTGAGCCCAAGCAGCTTGACAGCCTGCAGACGGCGATGGCCGTAGGCAATCTGGTAGCGGTCCTCATCATTGGGATGGCGGCGAACGAGGATCGGCACTTCCTGGCCGTTCTCAGCAATCGACTGCACCAGCTCATCTTCCATATCGAGCGGCTGGTCGGCAAGGCGGTCGCGGACGAAGGAGGAATCGATCAGATCAGGATCGAGCTCGACGATGCGTTCACCGGAGAGCAAGGCCTCCTGCATCGCCCTGCTCTCTTCCTCCATGCGGCCAAGGGTCAGCGCCATCGTCCGAACCGGCCCGGCCGATCCGCGCGAAGATGGTTCCTCGTAGTTGGCCGCGGCCAACTCCTGCGCTGTATCGTCGAAAAGACCTTTCAGGCGATCGCGTCTGCTCATGCTCGACCCCAGGCTTTGTGAATACCGGCGAGAACCTCACTATTGGCGGCATTGACCGATTCCAGCGCCCGGTCATAGGTCGAGCGGCGCACCTGCCCCTTCTCGATCTCATAGAGCGTCTGCTTGGTCAGGCCGACATCGGCGATCGCCGTCGATTTGAGAATGGTCGCCGTCAACACGTCGTCACTGAAGAGGCTGCGCAGCAGCGCGACGATCTGCGACTGCGGCGCATCGAAGGGTTCGTGACGCGTGACGACATATTTGATGAAGTCGTGCTGCAGGTCGCCGCCGGCCTTGCGCACGACGGAAAGCAGATCCGACGTCATCAGCAGGAACTGCGACATGGACGCGACGTCGACCATCTGCGGATGAATGGTGATGAGCAGCGATGTTGCGGCACAGACGGCACCGAGCGTGAGGTAACCGAGCTGCGGCGGGCAGTCGATCACCACGATGTCGTAATCGGCCTCGACCTCGGCAATGGCGACGCCAACGCGGCGGAAGAACAGCTCGCCGGCCCGCTGCCGGTCGTTCAGTGCCCGCGGCGTCTCATGCTCGAACTCCATCAGTTCGAGATTGCCCGGCACCAGATCCAGCCCGTCGAAATAGGTCTTGCGGACGATCTCCCTCAGCGGCTTGCGGTCCGCATCGTAACGAATGGCGCCATAAAGCGTATCGCCTTCGGAAAGATCGAATTCGGGCTGAACGCCGAGCATGGAGGAGAGTGAGGCCTGCGGATCGAGATCGATCGCAAGCACCCGGTAACCCGCCAGCGCCAGATACTGCGCCAGATAGAGCGTCGTCGTTGTTTTGGCCGAGCCACCTTTGAAATTGGTGACGGCAACTGTCTGCAGCTTCTCGCCTGGACGGCGCCACGGCTGATAGGAAAGCGCGTCCTTTGGCTTGAGCTTGGCCATATACTGGCGCAATTCGTTGATCTGGCCGAGCGTATAGGAGCGTCGGCCATTCTGGGCAAGATCCGGCTGCGGTCCCTTGCCATCCAATGAAAGCTGGCGAAGATAGCCGTCGGAAACGCCGATCATCTGGGCCGCCTCGCCGGAGGAGAATGTTCGCAGCGTCTTTTGCGAGAGCGGCGGAAACAGCTTGTCACGGAGGAGCTTCAGCTGCCGCGAAAGCTGGTTCGCATGCCGCTCGATCCGTACATCTGTCGTCGATACGCTAATGTTGTCCAAAACACCCAATCCTTTTCGATGCGCTTTTCTGTCAACTTAGCGTCAAAAAGCGTATCGAAAGTGACACGATTCGGGATTTGCAGCAACAACAGGGCCTAGATACCAACAACGAAGCCGGTTGGCCGCGGCCAACTCCCGTTCGGCCCTTGCGACGTCCAAGCTTTTTCGGCAAGACCACCAGGACTCAACGGGGAGCATCCGCTTGAAGCACATCCATATCATCGGCATCGGCACGGGCAATCCGGAGCACCTCACCATACAGGCGATCAATGCGATGAACGCAGCCGACGTGGTTTTCCTGCCGGTCAAGGGCGCCGGCAAGGAAGAACTCGCCGAGATCCGGCGGGAAATCTGTGAACGCTATATCACGCGGCCGGCTGGCCGGATTTCAGAGTTCGCCGTGCCGCAACGGCAGACGGCAGGGAAAACCTATGTGCAGAGCGTCGACGCCTGGCACGGCGAGATCGCCCGCATCTATGAAGCGCTAATCTCCGGTCTCCCGGAGGAGGGCCGCGGCGCCTTTCTCGTCTGGGGAGATCCCAGTCTTTACGACAGCACGATCCGCATCGTCGAACGCGTGCGACAGGAAAGCAGCCTGGATTTCGATTACGGCGTCATTCCCGGCATCACCAGCATTCAGGCCCTGGCGGCCAGCCACAGAATCACGGTCAACCTCGTCGGCAAACCGATCGAGATCACCACAGGGCGCCGGCTGGCGCAGGACGGGCTTCTGACCGACAGCTCCATCGTCATGCTCGACGGCGAACAGGCTTTCGCGAAGATCGACGATCCCGACGCTGAGATCTTCTGGGGCGCCTATCTCGGTACCAAGGACGAGATCGTCAGATCAGGACGACTTGGCGATATCGCGACCGACATTCTGAGGCTCAGGGCCGAGGCCAGGCAACGGCACGGCTGGATCATGGACATCTATCTCCTGCGCAAGGGACGGGATTTCGAGGAATAGCGGTTTGAAGCCTTTTCATCAGCTTTGCCGGGCCGGCCGCGATCATGTAAGAAGTGATCAGAGGATCGAGAATGAACATTCAGGCCGCAAAGGCGAGTGACAGGACGGGCGAGGCGGATCTGCACAGTCGCCCGGCGGCAGAGATGCGT
The DNA here is from genome assembly GCF_032464805.1 of Rhizobium sp. 10PS4. NCBI lineage: Bacteria > Pseudomonadati > Pseudomonadota > Alphaproteobacteria > Hyphomicrobiales > Rhizobiaceae > Rhizobium > Rhizobium sp. 10PS4. Next base: position 320,543 of record NZ_JAWDIW010000003.1, read on the forward strand.
AGGCGCGGCGCCTGCCCCGCCCTTGCCGCGCCCATGCCGACCGGCGACGGTTTGCTGGTACGGCTGCGGCCTGCCGGCGGCGCGTTGACACTGTCGCAGTTCGCAAGTCTTGCCCGCTCCGCTGCAGCCCATGGAAACGGCATTCTGGAAATCACCGCGCGCGGCAATTTGCAGATCCGCGGGCTGCGCGCTGCGACGGTCGGACCTCTCGCTGCCGATATCGATGCCGCCGAGATTATCGTGCCGAACGGGCCGGCGATCGAGACATCGCCGCTGCACGGCATCGATCCGGAAGAGGTAAGCGATCCGGCGGCAATGGAAGTGGCCTTGCGCAGCACGCTCCGCGATCAGCTTGCCTCGCCGCGGCTCGCGCCAAAACTCTCGCTTATCATCGACGGTGGTGGAACCTTCGGCTTATCGGCACTGTCCGCCGATATCCGTATCGTCGCGCAATCCCCCGCAGATTGGCTTGTCGCGATCAATGGCGACGGTGAAACCGCAACGCCGGTCGCGATCGGTCCCGCGGAGGCTGCGATCTCGGCCGTTGGCGAAATTCTGAGCTTGTTGGCGGCCCTCGGGCAGGGCAGGCGGGCAAGGGATATCGATCCGGCGCTTCTGCGGGCGCGTTTTCCCGCAATGAATGGCATTCGATCCATTCCGTCCCGCGCGGCAGGGATGCCGCTTGCCGGTTTGCACAGGCTTGAGGACCGCAAAACTATACTCGGCGTCCGGCCGGAATTCGGGCAGATGAGAGCCTTCGATCTGGTCGCTTTGCTCGATCTGGCAGCGGACCGCGGCGTAACAGCCATCCGGCTTGCGCCCGGTCGCGGTTTCTTCCTCATCGGGCTTCCAGCAGATACAGTGCCGGCTATGCAGATCGACGCAGCCAGACATGGCTTCGCCGCACAACCTGGCGAGAACAGTGAGCATATTGCCGCCTGCGCCGGCGCCGGCGGCTGCGGCTCGGCCCTCTACGAGACAAGAACTCTGGCGCGTCGCATCATTGCCACCGCACCTGCCCTTTTCGACGGTTCGCTGACGCTGCATCTGTCCGGCTGCGCCAAGGGCTGCGCTCATGCGCGGCCGGCGCTGACCCTGACGGGCTCGGCGGAGGGTTATGGCCTCATCCTCAATGGGCTTGCCGCGGATCTGCCGGACGAACGGATCGCTGGCGGTCGGATCGATTTCGCTATAGAGAGGCTCGCCCGGGCCCTCGAAGATAACAAAGGCGCTGGCGAATCGACCGCCGCCTGCCTTAAACGGCTTGGCGCAACCGGCGTTTCGAAAGCGCTGCGACAGGAATAGGAATGCCAGACTACGATTATATCCGCAGCGGCGATGCGATCTACGAGCGTTCCTTTGCGATCATCCGTGCCGAAGCCGATCTTTCGCGCTTCACCGAAGATCAAACCGAAATCGCCGTGCGCATGATCCATGCCTGCGGCCTGGTCGAGGCGGCCGAGCATTTCCTGTTCTCCGCCGATTTCGTCAGCGCGGCGCGCGACGCGCTGAAGAATGGGGCGCCGATCTTCTGCGACGCGGAGATGGTATCCCAAGGCGTCACCCGGGCGCGGCTGCCGGCGCTGAACGAGGTGATCTGCACGCTGCGCGATCCCGCCACACCGGAGCTTGCGCGTGAGACCGGCAATACGCGTTCCGCTGCCGCCATGCATCTCTGGCTCGACCGGCTCGGCGGCAGCGTTGTCGCGATCGGCAATGCGCCGACCGCCCTCTTCCATCTGCTCGAACTCCTGCGCGATGGCGCCCCGAAACCCGCGGCGATCCTCGGCATGCCCGTGGGCTTCGTCGGCGCGGCGGAATCGAAGGATGCATTGGCGGGAAACTCCTACGGCGTACCATTTGCCATCGTCCGCGGCCGGCTCGGCGGCAGCGCCATGACGGCAGCCGCCATCAATGCATTGGCGAGGCCGGGCCTATGACGACAAGCGGCCGTCTCATCGGCGTCGGCACGGGTCCGGGCGATCCGGAGCTCCTTACCCTCAAAGCCGTGCGCGCCATCGAAGGCGCTGATGTGATCGCCTATTTCGCCAAGCAGGGCAGGGGCGGCAACGGCAAGGCGATCGTCGAGCCGCTGCTGAAAACCGGGGTGACGCTGCTGCCGCTCTATTATCCCGTGACGACCGAAATCGACAAGAACGACGAACGCTATCAGAGGCTCATCACCCAATTCTACGATCTGTCTGCCAAAGCTGTTGCCGGGCATCTCGATGCCGGGCTGAGCGTCGCCGTTCTCAGCGAAGGTGATCCGCTCTTCTACGGCTCCTATATGCACCTGCATGTCAGGCTTTCCCAACGCTACCCGACGGAAGTGATCCCGGGCATCAGCGCCATGTCGGGCTGCTGGTCGCTGGCGGGCATGCCGATCGTCCAGGGCGACGACGTGCTTACCGTTCTGCCCGGTACGATGGCCGAGACCGAGCTGACGCGGCGACTTGCCGATACGCAAGCCGCCGTCATCATGAAGGTGGGCCGTAATCTGCCGAAGATCCGCCGGGCGCTGGCGGCCGCCGGCCGGCTTGCGGAAGCCGTCTATGTCGAACGCGGCACCATGGCGAATGCGGCGATGGAAAAGCTTGCCGACAGGACCGACGGCGATGCGCCGTATTTTTCGCTCGTGCTGGTGCCGGGCTGGGAGGGCAGCCGATGAGCGGCAGGCTTTACGTGATCGGCACCGGTCCCGGCAACCCCGAGCAGATGACGCCGGAGGCGCTGGCCGCCGTCGATGCGGCGACGGATTTCTTCGGCTACGGACCATATCTCGACAGGCTGGAGCTCCGCCACGTTCAACTGCGGCATGCCTCGGACAATCGCGAGGAGCTCGACAGGGCAGGGGCAGCGCTCGCCATGGCGGCGGATGGCGCCAAGGTCTGCGTCGTCTCCGGCGGCGACCCCGGCGTCTTCGCCATGGCGGCCGCGGTCTGCGAAGCAATCGAGAACGGGCCGGCCGCCTGGCGCGCGGTCGATCTCATCATCCTGCCCGGCATCACGGCGATGCTGGCAGTGGCGGCAAGAGCAGGCGCTCCACTTGGCCATGATTTCTGCGCCATATCGCTGTCTGACAATCTAAAGCCTTGGAATATTATAGAAAACCGTCTTGCATTGGCGGCAAAGGCAGGTTTTGTCATCGCGCTTTATAATCCGATCAGCCGGGCGCGGCCCTGGCAGCTCGGCGAAGCCTTTAAGCTGTTGCGCGACCATCTGCCTGCAGCAACACCGGTTATTTTCGGGCGGGCGGCCGGGCGGCCGGACGAACGCATCGCAGTGCAGCAGCTGGCGCAGGCGGATGCGTCGATCGCCGATATGGCGACCTGCATCATCATCGGCTCGGCCGAGACACGCATCGTCACGCGGCCAGGCAGACCGGACCTCGTCTATACGCCGCGCTTCATGGCGGGGGGAAACAGGTGATCGATCGCCGCCAGCGCCGCCTCGACAGTGTCGACAGCCTTGACCGTGGAGGCCGGCGCGCGCGTTACCATCATCACCTCGATACCGAGCAGGCGGGCTGCCTCGATCTTTGCATAGGTGGCGGCACCGCCACTGTTCTTGGCGACGATGGCGTCGATGTCGTGCTGCCTCAGCAGATCGCATTCACCGTCCAGCGTGAACGGACCCCGATCGAGGACATAGTCGACATTATCAAGCACAAGCGGTGGTTCGACGGGATCCACGCTGCGAACGAGGTAGTGATGTTGCGGTGCGGCTTCCGCATGATGGGCACCCTGCCGGCCCGTCGCCAGGAAGACATGGCGAGGGGAGGGGCCGAGCGCTTCGATGGCAGCCGGAATGCTCCGCACGTCCCGCCAGCGATCGCCGGCCACGCGTTGCCATTCGGGACGGCGCAGAGCGATCGCGGCAATGCCGGTGGTTTCGGCCGCAAAAGCGGCGTTGGCCGAAATGCGCTCGGCGAAGGGGTGCGTGGCGTCGATCAACAGGTCATATCCGCCGGCCTTGAGGAAATCGGCAAGTGCGGCAGCGCCGCCGAAACCACCGATACGAACCGGAACAGGCTGCGCGGCCGGTTTTTCGGTGCGGCCGGCAAGCGACAACAAAACATCGCAATCATCACGCGCCGCCAGCGCCTCGGCCAGCAGCCGCGCCTCGCTGGTGCCGCCAAGGATCAGGATGCGGGGTCTTCCCATGTCTGATGTCTCTCCTGCGTCCAGCCAGCGCTGGCTGACTATTATCGGCATCGGCGAGGATGGTCCAGAAGGGCTGGGCGAGGAGGCGAGGAGGCTGATTGCGACCGCGCCTGCCGTCTTCGGCGGCGCGCGGCATCATGCACTCGCTGCCTCGCTGATCGCAGGCGAAAGGTTTTCCTGGCAGAGCCCCTTCGAGCGCTCGATCGAGGCCGTCGTGAAAAGGCGCGGCACGCCTGTTGTCGTGCTCGCCTCCGGCGACCCGTTTCTCTATGGCGTCGGCGCAACGCTCTCCCGCCATGTGGCGGCCGAAGAGATGCGCACTATCCCCGCACCCTCGGCCTTCAGCCTTGCCGCGTCTCGCCTTGGCTGGCCGCTGCAGGACGTCGCGACGATCTCGCTGCATGGCAGGCCGATCGATCTGATCCGGCCGCATCTGCACGCCGGGCGGCGCATCATCGCGCTGACCTCGGACGAGAAGGGGCCTGGCGATCTGGCTGCCCTGCTGACTCCTGCTGGCTTCGGTCAGTCGCGACTTACAGTACTCGAGGCGCTGGGCGGCGTTCGGGAGCGGCAGAGAAGTGCTACGGCGGCGGATTTCGACCTTCTGGACATCGATCCTCTGAATGTCTGCGCCGTCGATATCGCGGCAGGGGAGGGGGCTCGCATCCTGCCTTTTGCCGCAGGGCTCGAAGACGAGCTGTTCGAGCATGACGGACAGATCACCAAGCGTGAAATCCGGGCGATGACGCTTTCGGCGCTCGCGCCGCGTCACGGCGAACTGCTCTGGGATATCGGCGCGGGTTCGGGCTCGATCGGCATCGAATGGATGCTGGCCGACCCCAGCCTGAAGGCAATCGCCGTCGAGCAGTCGCCGGAACGGGCCGCACGTATCGCCCGCAACGCATCCGCCTTCGGCGTGCCGCATCTCGCCGTCATTGAAGGTATGGCGCCCGATGCGCTGAAGGGCCTCTCGGCGCCGGATGTGATCTTCCTCGGCGGTGGCGGTAGCGAGCCGGGTGTTGTCGATACTGCGATTGCCGCGCTGAAGCGGGGAGGGCGGCTCGTTGCCAACGCCGTGACGCTGGAGATGGAGGCGGTGCTGCTCGCCGAACATGCCAAACGCGGCGGCTTCCTCACGCGGATCGAAATATCGCGCGCCCAGCCCGTCGGCGGCATGACCGGCTGGCGGCCGGCCATGCCGGTGACGCAATGGCGCTGGACGAAAGGATGACGAAATGACGGTGCATTTCATCGGCGCGGGGCCAGGTGCTGCGGATCTGATCACAGTGCGTGGCCGCGATCTCATCGCCCGATGCCCGGTCTGCCTTTATGCCGGCTCGATCGTCTCGCCTGAACTGCTGCAATATTGTCCGCCGAGCGCACGTATCGTCGATACGGCGCCGATGTCGCTCGACGAAATCGAGGCGGAATATCTTCGCGCTGCTGCGGCCGGCCAGGATGTCGCCCGGCTGCATTCCGGCGATCTCTCGGTCTGGAGTGCGGTCGCCGAACAGGTGCGCCGGCTTCAAAAACATGGCATCGACTATACGATGACGCCTGGTGTCCCGGCCTTTGCCGCCGCAGCCTCGGCGCTTGGGCGCGAACTGACGATCCCGGCCGTGGCGCAGAGCCTGGTGCTGACCCGCGTTTCCGGCCGCGCGTCACCAATGCCGAACGACGAAACACTGGCGAAGTTCGGCGCGACGGGCGCCACGCTGGCGATCCATCTGGCAATCCACGCGCTGAAGCAAGTGGTCGAAGAGTTGACGCCGCTTTACGGCGTCGACTGCCCTGTCGCCATCGTCGTCAAGGCCTCCTGGCCGGACGAGCGCATCCTGCGCGGCACGCTCGTCGATATTGAGGCAAAGGTTGCGGCCGAACCGATCGAACGCACAGCGATCATCTTCGTCGGCCCATCGCTCGCAGTGGAAGATTTCCGCGAAAGCTCGCTCTACGATCCGGCCTATCAGCGCCGGTTCAGAGGTAGAGAGTAGAGTCAAGCGACCGCGCGGCTTTTAGACCCGCGCGCTGAGATACTCCATGCTGGCGCGAAGCGCGCCGGCCGGATCCTTCAGCGCATGCACCTCCGCCGCAAAGGGCTCGAAGGAGAACGAGCCGGTATAACCCGCCTGCAACAGAGTCCTGACCTGACCGGCATTGTCGAGCAGGTCGTCGGCATTAACCAGAACGCGGTGGGAATCGCGCATATCGGCAACGGAAACAGCCGGGTCGTCGACGCCGGAGATGTGCACAAGGCCGGTCAGTTGCGGAAAGGTGAGGGCTTCGCCGGCAAGATGATGGTGGAAGGTATCGTGGATCAGCCTGAAGGTCGACTGCGCGCCCAGCTCCTCGATCGCGTCGGCCGCCTCGGTCTTCGAGCGCAGCGAGCAGATCTCGAAACCGAGCGGCTCGACGAGACCGAGAATGCCGGCTTCCTCCAGCATCGGTTTCAGCGCGGCCAGAGACTGGCGTAGATTGGTCTGCCGTTCGCCATCGGCGCAGCCGGTGCCGTCGTTCTTCGGAACGAGGACGAGCGCCTTGGCGCCCGACGCGCTGGCATAATCGATCAGCTCCTGCGCTTCGGCGGCTCTTGTCGCGTTCCACTCATTGAAGCGCTGCAGGGCGTTGATCGAGATGATCGTCACCCCATGGCGGGCGGCCGCTTGCCTGATCACCTCGGGTTTGGTGCCGTCAAGGATGGCATTGCCGGAAAGGTCGTTGCGGATCTCGACGGCATCGATGCCGAGCGATCTGGCCAGTGCGAAAAAATCGTCGATGGCAAGCGACGGTGCGGCCATATGGTTAAGCGCAAAGCGGATCGAAGTCATGACTGCTATCTCCTCCTCATCTCCGCGTCGGGGCGGAGCGGTCCTCGTGAATGGGTCCGCGAATCTCTATCGGAATTCGCGTCGCAATCCATCCGCCATCGCCGGTGCTCGCTCTCATTGCTGAGAGAATTTCGAGCGAAATGATGTAATTCCATCATTCCTTAGATGTTCTCCGAAATATGAATTTCGAAAGGCAGGAAGAGCTGCCCGGGAACAGCCGTTTCGCCGTTTTCGATGGCGCCCGTCATCAGCCCCATCAATTCCTTGCAGAGGGCGGGCAGGGGGGTGCCGATCGCCATGGCGACGATATCGTCGGCAAGACCGGCTTTGCTGTCGGGCGTCAGCTCGTTGACCACCAGGACGATTTTGCCGCCGACGCCTTCTTCGCGGAACGCCGAAATCGCCCCTTCCATGCCGCCGCCGCAGACATAGAGGCCGACGAGATCGGGATGTTTCTGCAGAAGTGTCAACGTCGCCTCATGGGTGATCTCGGGCGTGTCCAGATTGATCAGCGTGTCAACGACATCGAACTCAGGCGCATTCTCGCGAAAATAGGAGCGGAAGCCGATTTCCCGCAGCTCATGTCCGTGGAATCGATGGCTGCCGACGAAACAGGCGATCTTGCCAGGCCCGCGTGCCGTGCGCGCAATCGTCCAGGCGGCGGTGCGCCCGACCTTGCGGTTGTTGACGCCGACATAGGCATTGCGCACGCCCGAGGCGAAATCGGAGAGCAGCGAGAAGACCGGGATCCCTTTTTCCTTCAGTTCTTCGATGGCGGTCGTGACCGCAGGATAATCGGGGGCAACGAGAGCAACGGCCTGGTTGCGGGCACCGAGAGCCTTCAGCTTCTCGACGATCGCTGCCGGTGTCGAGGCCGAGGGAAAGTCGATCTGCGTCTGGATCCGCGCGCTGGTGACCGCGCGCGCTGCGGTTTCGATCTCACGCACGAAGCTCTGATAGAAGGGTTGCATCGGCTTCTGCAGCAGGAAGGCAAGCCTATATTGCGGCAGATCCTCAAAGACGCGCTGTTTGATCAGGCCGACAGCGTGATAGCCGATCGACTGTGCTGCATCATAGACCCGTCGCGCCGTTTCCTCGCGCACGCGGTGGCGAGCGTTGAGAACGCGGTCGACGGTGGCAACGCTGACGCCGGAGGCGCGGGCGAGATCGGAGATAGTGGGACGGCGCATCGGCGTTCCTGATGGATTCGATCATGAATGCAAGCCATTCATGATGGCTTTTGATAGATTATATCAAGCCTGCATTGAGCGCCTTCTAAAGTCAACCTATTCTCCCAGGCAAAGGGCAACGGGAGGCGGATCATGGCGACCCAGACGAAGAAACGTGACTACGACCTTCTTGGCGAAAGCGGCCGCACCGCCGTCGAGACTGGGCTGGCGGCAGCCGAATGGTATCACACCGACGTTGCGCGCAAGGAGATGAAGGCGCTGATGCAGCGCTCCGATGCGCCGGCGATCCGTGACACGATCATCTGGCTCGGCAGCATGGTGGTCCTTGCCGGGCTCGGCATCTATTTCTGGGGCTCCTTGATCGCGCTGCCCTTGTTCCTCGCCTATGGCGTGCTCTACGGCTCGGCCTCCGACAGTCGTTGGCACGAATGCGGCCATGGCACCGCCTTCAAGACGCGCTGGATGAACGATGTCGTCTACCAGATCGCCTGCTTCATGATCATGCGCAATCCGGTGACCTGGCGCTGGAGCCATGCGCGCCACCACACCGATACGGTGATCGTCGGCCGCGATCCCGAGATCGCTGTCATGCGGCCGCCTGATCTGTTGCGGCTGGTGCTTAATTTCTTCGGCATCCTCGACGTCTGGTATGCGGTCGTCGACATGCTGCGCAATGCTCTCGGCGGCGTCAGCGCGGCGGAAAAGACTTTCATCCCGGAGATGGAGCAGCCGAAGGCGATCCGCATCGCCCGCATCTGGTTGGCAATCTATCTGGCCACGATCGCAGCCGCGATCGCCATGGGTTCGATCCTGCCGCTGATGCTGATCGGCCTGCCGCGCCTCTACGGCGCCTGGCACCATGTGCTGACCGGACTGCTGCAGCATGGCGGCCTTGCCGATAATGTGACCGACCACCGGCTGAACAGCCGCACGGTCTATATGAATCCGATCAGCCGGTTCATCTACTGGAACATGAACTACCACGTCGAACATCACATGTTTCCAATGGTGCCATATCACGCGCTGCCCAGGCTGCACGCAATGATCAAGCACGACCTGCCGGCGCCGAACCCGTCGATCTGGTCCGGCTATCGCGAGATGATCCCGGCCTTCCTGCGCCAGCTGCGCAACGAGGATTATTTCCTGAAGCGCGACCTGCCGGCCACCGCGCGGCCCTATCGCGAGGAATTCCACAACGAGCTGGCCCCGGCCGCGCAATAACGACAATCGAGGGAGGACAAGATGAGCGGAAATTGGATTCAGGTCTGCGACAAGGACGAGATCGACGAAGAGGATGTCATCCGCTTCGATCACGACGGGCGCACATTCGCGGTCTATCGCAGCCCCGACGACGAGTTTTTCGCGACCGACGGGCTCTGCACGCATGAACATATCCATCTCGCCGATGGGCTTGTCATGGATGAGATCATCGAATGTCCAAAGCACAACGGCCGCTTCAACTACAAGACGGGCGAAGCCAGGGGTGCGCCGGTCTGCGTCAATCTCAAGACCTATCCTGTCAAGATCGAAGACGGCGCCGTCTTCATCTCGCTCTGAGGGAGGCCGGCATGGCTCATTACGTCATCCTGGGCGCCGGCGAATGCGGTGCGCGCGCAGCCTTCGCCTTGCGGGAAAATGGCTTTGCCGGCGAGATAACGCTTGTTGGCGCCGAGCCGCTTCCGCCTTATGAACGGCCGCCGCTTTCGAAGGTCGGTCCGGCTGATACGAGCGATCCGAAATTCATCGCGACGGCGGAAAAATATGCCGAAAGCGGCATCCGGCTGCTGACCGGCCTCGAGGCAAGGGATCTCGACGCCGCATTCAGGATCGTCACGCTTTCGGACGGTACCGTGCTTTCCTACGACAAGCTTCTGCTTGCAACGGGTGCGGCCGCGCGGCCGTTCCCCGGCGCGCCGCAGGGCAGCCCGCATATTCGCTCGCTGCGGACGCATCACGATGCGGCGGCACTGCGTGAAGCAATGAAGCCGGGACGGCATATCGCCATCATCGGCGGCGGGTTCATCGGACTGGAACTTGCGGCCACGGCGCGGCTGCTTGGCGCCGAGGTCACCGTCATCGAGGGGCTGGAACGCGTGCTGAAGCGTGGCGTGCCGGAAGAGATCGCCCATCTGCTCACCGAGCGCCATCGCGCCGAGGGCGTCGATATCCGCTGCGGCGTCTCCATCCAGGCGCTGACCGAGGAAAGCGGCAAAGTCCTGATCCTATTGTGGACCGGCGAGGTGATCGAAGCCGATCTCGTCCTCGTCGGCATCGGCGCCCGGCCGAATATCGAGATCGCCGAAAGGGCAGGCCTCGCGATCGACAATGGCATTGCCGTCAACACCTATCTCCAGACCTCCGCACCTGATGTCTTTGCGGCTGGCGATTGCTGCTCCTTCCCGCTGCCGATCTATGGCGGCCGGCGGGTGCGGCTGGAGTCCTGGCGCAACGCCCAGGAGCAGGGCACATTGGCCGCGGCCAACATGCTCGGCCTCAACAAAGCCGTTTCGGCGGTGCCGTGGTTCTGGTCGGATCAATACGACATGACGCTGCAGATATCAGGCCTTGCCGAAGGGGCTATCACGCATCAGCGCCGCGATCTCGGCCCGAGTGCCTTCATTCTCTTCCATCTCGACGCCGATGGTCGACTGATCGCCGCCAGCGGCATCGGGCCGGGCAATGCGGTGGCACGCGACATCAGGCTCGCCGAAATGCTGATCGCGGCGCGCGCCCATCCGAACCCGGCAGCACTGGCAGCCAGCGACATCAAGCTGAAATCCCTGCTGGCCGCCTGAGCTCTCCGATATTTTCAAAGGAATTGATGATGAAGAAACATAGACGCGCGACCGTCGCCGATCTGCTTGCGGAAAAGGGCAAGCGCCAGCTCACCATGCTGCGCGTCACCTCGCTGGAGGAGGCGGATGCCGCCGAAAAGGCGAGGATCGACATCGTCTCCGTGCCGCCCTCGCTGCTCGGGCCGGTCTTTCGCGAGATCGCCCCCACTCTCTTTGCCATTCCGGGGCTCGAATATGGCGATCATGTTTCGGCCGAGGACTATCTGCGAGCGGCCTTCGCGGCGCTGAAGGCAGGGGGTGATGCGGTCTATTGCGCCGCAAGCTTGCAGACGATCCGGCGCATGCGGGACGAGGGTATCCCGGTCTGCGGCCATCTCGGGCTGATCCCTTCAAAAGCGACCTGGACCGGCGGCTTCCGCGCCGTCGGCAAGACGGCGGCAAGTGCGGCCGAAATCTGGCGGCAGACCAAGGCGCTGGAAGAGGCCGGTGCCTTCGCCGCCGAAATCGAAGTCGTGCCGGGAGATGTCGCTGCCGCGATCAGCAGCAACACCGCGATGCTGATGATCTCGATGGGAGCGGGCAGCGGCTGCGACGCTCAATACCTCTTCGCCGACGACGTGCTCGGCGTCAATCGCGACCACACTCCGCGCCATGCCAAGGTCTATCGCGACTTCGCCGCCGAACACGACCGGCTGCAGCGCGAGCGCATCGCCGCCTTCACCGAATTCGCCGAGGATGTCAGGACCGGCGCCTATCCGGAAAAGCGCCATCTCGTCGGTATCGACGACGCCGAACTGGAGATCTTCCTGCAACGGCTGAAAAGCGAGACGGGCAAAGCTGAGGGCCGCTACTCGACGCTTCCCCCTTCTCCCCAGCGGGGAGAAGATGCCCGCCAGGGCAGATGAGGGGGCGAGCGACGATAGGAGCGAGGCACTGAGCGTAAGCGAAGGGCAATCAACGCCGTGCCGTGTAGCCCCCATCCGCCTGCCGGCACCTTCTCCCCGCTGGGGAGAAGGGGGAACCCACCATTGGCTTCCGTGCCGGCCTGTGTCAGGAATTATCCGTTCGATTCATTCGGAACGGAGTATTCGGTCCCCTGTGACGATCGGCTTTGCGCATGCGGAATTGATTGCGGTGCTCGTCGCGGTGACGGGGGACGAACCGCGCGTCATGACCATCCGCTCCGGCAATGCGCTGCCGTCAGGCCCTTTCGAAATGGGGCATCGAACCCTGCAATCAGGCCTGCGCGAATGGGTGCAGGAGCAGACGGAACATCCCGTCGGTTATCTCGAACAGCTCTATACCTTCGCCGACCGTGACCGGAACAACGACATCCCAGGCGGGCGGACGATCTCAATCAGCTATCTCGGCCTCGTCAACGAGCAGTCAGGCGCCGGCCGGCCGGGATGGCACGGCTGGTACGAATATTTCCCCTGGGAAGACCATCGACAGGGCCGGCCGGTCGTGCTTGACGAGATCATGGCGCGCCTGAGGAGCTGGGCCGATGCCGATCCGGCCCGGCGCGACCATCGCCACCGCCGGGCGGATTTCACCTTCGGCCTCGACGGCGGCGGCTGGAACGAGGATCTGGCGTTGCAGCGCTATGAACTGCTCTACGAGGCGGGGCTCGTCTCGGAAGCCGGATGCGGGGTGGAGGCCAATCTCGGCCGTGCGATGTTTGCCGATCACCGCCGTATTCTCGCAACCGGGATCGCCCGGCTGCGCGCCAAGATCAAATACCGCCCCGTGGTGTTCGAACTGATGCCGGAGAGCTTCACGCTGCTGAGGCTGCAGCGCACCATCGAAGCCTTGGCGGGGCTGACGCTGCACAAGCAGAACTTCCGTCGTCTCATCGAACAGCAGGATCTCGTCGAGGAAACCGGCGGAACCGAAAGCGAAACCGGCGGCCGGCCGGCCAAGCTCTTCCGCTTTCGCCACACCGTTCTCGAAGAACGCGCGCTCGCAGGAACGAAATTACCGCTCTCCCGCAATTGACATATGCTCACCGTGAGCATATCTCTTCGCCTATGATATGCTCAAATGGAGCATAATTAGGAGCCGGTCATGAATTATCCTGTTTCCGCATCCTCGCTCTACGAGCGCGTCAGCCGCGTCATTCCCAAAGCCGAATGGATGACGTTCGAAAACGACGTCGACGCGATCCTTGAGCTCAAGCGCCGCCGCAACGCCGTCATTCTCGCTCACAACTATCAAACACCGGAGATCTTCCACGGCGTGGCCGATATTGTCGGCGACAGCCTGGCGCTCGCCCGCAAGGCGATCGAGGTCGATGCCGATGTCATCGTGCTTGCCGGCGTGCATTTCATGGCCGAGACCGCCAAGCTGCTGAACCCCGAGAAAACCGTGCTGATCCCCGATCTCGGCGCCGGCTGTTCGCTGGCGGATTCGATCACGCCCGAGGATATCGCGCTGCTGCGCCAGGCTCATCCCGGCGTGCCGATCGTCACCTATGTCAACACCTCGGCCGCAGTGAAGGCTGCCTCCGACATCTGCTGCACCTCGGGCAATGCCAAGCAAGTGGTGGAATCGCTCGGCGTGCCGAAGGTGCTGATGATCCCGGACGAATATCTGGCGCGCAACGTTGCCCGCGAGACAAATGTCGAGATCATCGCCTGGCATGGCCATTGCGAGGTGCACGAACTCTTCACTGCCGAGGACGTGCGCCAGCTGCGCGAAAACCATCCCGGCGTAACCGTGCTCGCCCATCCCGAATGCCCGCCAGAGGTGGTGGCCGAAGCCGATTTCGCCGGCTCCACCGCTGTCATGTCGGATTATGTCGGCAGGCAGAAGCCGGCGCGCGTCGTGCTGCTCACCGAATGCTCGATGAGCGACAATGTCGCCGTGCACCATCCCGATGTCGAGTTCATTCGCCCCTGCAATCTCTGCCCGCATATGAAGCGCATCACGCTGGCCAATATCCGCACGGCCCTCGAGGAAAACCGTCACGAGGTGACCGTCGATCCGGCGATTGCGGTGGCCGCACGCCGTGCCGTCGAGAGGATGCTGGCGATATGACCGAGATTCTCGAGCAGCTATCAGGACGCACGGTGATCGTCGGCAGCGGGCTTGCGGGGTTGATGACCGCGCTGACACTGGCGCCAGAACCTTCCGTCATCGTCACCCGCGCGGCCCTTGGCGCGGAGACGTCGAGCGCCTGGGCGCAGGGCGGCATCGCCGCCAGCGTCGGTGCCGACGATAGCGCGACGCTACATCTTGCCGATACGCTTGCGGCCGGCGACGGGCTCTGCGATCCCGCGGTTGCCGCCGGCATCATTGCCGAGGCGCCAGCGGCGATCGTGGCGCTGGAGCAAGCCGGCGTACGCTTCGACAGGAATGCCGCAGGAGACCTCTCGCTCGGGCTCGAGGCGGCCCATAATCGCCGCCGCATCGTCCACGCCGAAGGTGATGGCTCGGGTGCTGCGATCATCGCCGCGCTGATCGAGGCGGTGATGAAAACGCCAGCTATATCAGTGCTCGAAGGCTTCGACGTCCGGCGGATTCTGATGGACGGCGAGCAGGTCGCCGGCCTGCTCTGCGCGACCGCGAATGGCGCCGCCATTCTGCCGACATCGAAGGTGGTGCTTGCCACCGGCGGCATCGGCGGGCTTTACGACGCGACCACCAATCCGATAGGCAATTTCGGCCAGGGGATCGCGCTCGCAGCAAGGGCCGGTGCCGCGCTCACCGATATGGAATTCGTCCAGTTCCATCCGACGGCACTCGATTCACGCCGTAGGCCGCTGGCGCTTATCAGCGAAGCGGTGCGCGGGGAGGGGGCTTTGCTCGTCAACGAACGAGGCGAACGGTTCATGGCCCGCATATCAGGCGCCGAACTTGCACCGCGCGACGTGGTGGCGCGTGCGATCAGCGCCGAAATCGCCAGCGGCGGCAGGGTCTTCCTCGATGCCCGCGCTGCTCTCGGCAACCGCTTTGCCGTTCGCTTTCCTGTCATCTCGACCCTTTGCGGCGAGGTCGGCATAGATCCGGCGAAAGACCTCATTCCTGTTCGCCCGGCCGTTCACTATCACATGGGCGGCGTGGCCACAGATGCAAATGGCCGCAGCTCGGTTCCCGGCCTCTGGGTTGCCGGTGAGGCGGCCTCGACCGGCCTGCACGGTGCCAACCGGCTTGCCAGCAATTCGCTGTTGGAAGCGGCTGTCATGGGCATGCGGGCGGCGCGCGACATATCAGGCCTGCCCGCAGGTTCTGCCGGCGCGATCTTCACCGAGAGACTCCCGGCACCGGCCGATGCATCGCTCGTCCGGCCAATCGTCTCGCGCCATCTCGGCGTGTTGCGCAATGCCGGCGCCATTCATGGCGCGATCGCCGCACTGCTGCCGCTTGCCGAAGGCAACGGCCCTGCCGCCGATCCGGCTATCGTCGCGCTGCTGATCGCCGTCTTTGCCAGCCTGCGGATGGAATCGCGCGGCGCCCATGCCCGCACCGATTTTCCGCTGAAGCTCGCCAACGCCAATCGGCGCCAGATGTGCCTTTCCGACGTTCTGGAGATCGCCCGCGCGACGCCGCCCTATGCCCTTGCAAGGAGTGCTTGAGATGAACCTTGTTCCCCTTCCGCGCCTGATCGTCGAGCCGCTGGTGCGGGCCGCGCTTCTCGAAGATCTGGGTCTTGCCGGCGACATCACCTCGGCATCGGTCATCCCCCGGGATCACCGTTCGACGGTGGTGATGGCTGCGCGTCAGCGGGGCGTGATCGCCGGTCTCGATGCCGCCGAACTCGCTTTCGCTCTCGTCGATCCGGAGATCGTCATGCGCCGTCATCTTCAGGACGGCGATGCGGTAAAGCCCGGCGACGTGATCGCCACCATCGAAGGCCCGTCGCGTGGCCTGCTGAGCGCCGAGCGCACCGCGCTGAATTTCCTCGGCCATCTCTCCGGCATTGCGACTGTGACGGCTGAGATTGCCGCCGCCATCCGCGACACGAGAGCCTCCGTCGCCTGTACGCGCAAGACGACGCCGGGCCTCAGGGCGCTGGAAAAATATGCAGTGCGGGCCGGTGGCGGTATGAACCACCGTTTCGCGCTTTATGACGCCGTGCTGATCAAGGATAATCACGTCGCCATCGCCGGTGGGGTCGCTGAAGCGATCCGTCGGGCGCGGGCAGGCGTCGGCCACATGGTGAAGATCGAGGTCGAGGTGGACACCCTCGATCAGCTGCGTGAAGCGATGGAGACCGGCGTCGACGCTATTCTGCTCGACAATATGACACCGGATCAGCTGCGCGAAGCCGTCGCGATCGTCGCCGGCCGGGCCATCACCGAGGCATCCGGCCGTGTCACGCCGATAACGGCCGCCGCAATCGCCGCTTCCGGTGTCGACCTCATTTCCGTCGGCTGGCTGACGCACAGCGCGCCGGTGCTGGATATCGGGCTCGATTTCGTCGAGGCCACAACCGCTACGAAAGTAAGCCCGAAACGGATTGCACAGGTTCTGTGATCCCTCAGGCCTGCTTCGGCTGGACTTCCTTGTCGCTGTCGAATTCCAGCAGTTCGATCATCACGCCGAGATCGGGCACCGTGTCGTAATAGGCATAACGCCCATGGCCTGACGATGCCGTCGTTAGAGATACGCGGGTCCCTCAGCCGTTGAAACAGCTGAATCGTAAACGTTACGGCCCCGAAGTCCCCTTCTCGACTGCGGCTGAAACGCCAATTCATGGTCATTTGGGCGATCTCGTGCGCTTCGGCATATGCTCGAGTTCAACTTCAGACATACTGACGGCCCAAGGCAATGGGTGATCGCCTGCATACGAAGGAGGCATTGGAAACCGTCCAGATGCGGGTCGCTCACAAGAAAAAATGCGCCGGAAAACACAGATGCAAGCTGGAGGTGCGACAAGAAAATTACGAGCTAAGCGCTCTAAATATTAGAACGCTTATTTCTTCAGCCGCCGCCCACTCGACCGCAGAGGAATTTATCCTTTGATTTCACTCACATAACTGACGAGCCTGCCCACTTCAACCTCAATGCCGTCAATTTCGCCTATTTTTTCAGCGCAAGAATTGAAGCGTTTAAAATCTTGCAGAACGCCGGATATTCATGAGACAAAAGACCTGCGAGTAGAAGCGGTCTGAGCCTCGGTTCTGGACATTGCTCGACGGGTAAATCTGTCGAGGAGATGTTCTAGTGCAGGGAAAAGCCAGTGATCTCGCCCCGAAATCCGCAGAGATCGACGCTGGATCTGATCACCTTCGCGCGCATCGTTGCTTTGCATGCCTGAGCAGCAAGCGTCCTGAAAACGCGATTGCCAGGCTCGTCGCGGATGGCTTCGATCCGGAGCGCATCGCCAATCACTATCCGTCCTTAAAAACCGAACACTAATTGCGAAAGGTCGACCCATGTCCCGCACCAAGCTTGCCTTCTATGCACTTGCCGCAACCCTTTCTGCCGGTGCCGCCTCCGCCGCTGACAAGGTGATCTTTCAGCTCGATTGGCTGCCGGGTGGCGACAAGGCGCCGATCTACGTCTGCATCCAGGAAGGTTTCTGCTCGGACGCCGGCCTTGAGGTGGAGATCGCCTCCGGTCGCGGCTCGACCGACGCCATCTCGCGCCTTGCCGCCGCGTCCTCCGACATCGGTGTTTCCGATATCGGCGCCCTGATGGCCGCCCGCGCCAATGAAGGCGTGAAGGTGACCGCCGTCATGTCGTTGTTTAACAAGGGGCCGCATGCCTTCTACGTCGCCAAGGGCGGTTCGATCGCAAGCATCGCTGACGTCAAGGGCAAGACGATCGCGACGTCGCCCTTCACATCGTCGAATGTCTACCTGCCGCTGGTGCTGAAGGATGCCGGCATCGACATGGCGGATATCAAGATTATCAAGGCAGATCCCGGCGCACTCGGCCCGATGCTGATGACCGGCAATGCCGATGGCATCATCGCCTGGATGACCGACCTGACGCGCTACAGCAACCAGGGCAAGGAAGCTGGCAAGGCGATCGTTGCCCTGCCATGGTCGGCAGCAGGGCTCGAGCTTTATTCCGCATCTATCATCGCCAGCGACGATTTCCTCGCCAAGCGTCCGCAGGTCGCCGCCCGCTTTATCTCCGCTTACAAGAAATCCGTCGAGTTCGCCAAGGAGAATCCGGAGAAGGCTGCCGCTGCTGTCACCGCCATCGTACCGGAACTCGGCTCGGAAGATGTCCAGGGTTCCCTCAAGGACACGCTGCCGTTGATCTTCAACGAGGTGACGGAGAAGGACGGCCTCGGTGCCTTCGAAACCGCCCGCCTTGCCGAAACCTGGCGCCGTGTCTCTGAAGCGCAGGACATCGATCCGGCCAAGCTCGATCCGGAAACCACGGTCAACCGCACCTTCGCCGTAGCGGAGTAACCGCCATGGCGATGCCCGCTATCCGCTTCGACAGGCTGGGACAGGTTTTCGAAACCCGGTCCGGGCGCACGGAAGCCCTGCGCGACGTCAGTTTCGATGTGGCCCGGCATGAGTTTGTCTCGATCCTTGGCCCTTCGGGTTGCGGGAAATCGACCCTACTGCGCATGATCGCCGGCCTGTTGAAGCCGACGTCCGGCTCGGTAGACGTCTTCGGTCTGCCGGTGACGGCACCGCGTGACGACATCGGGATCGTCTTCCAGAAGCCGACGCTGCTTCCTTGGGCGACTGTCGAAGACAATGTCGTGTTTCCCGCCCGCCACAAGACCGGCCGGGTAACGGCAGTGGAGCGCGGGCGGGCGGGTGAATTGCTCAGCATGGTCGGGCTTGCCGGCTTCGAGAAACGCCTGCCGGACGAACTGTCCGGCGGCATGCAGCAGCGTGTCGGCATCGCCCGCGCGCTGCTCATGGACCCGGATATCCTGCTGATGGACGAACCTTTCTCGGCGCTGGATGCCCTGACGCGCGAGGTGATGGGCTTCGATCTGCTGCGCATCTTCTCCGAACGTCCGAAGACCGTGGTCTTCATCACCCACTCCGTCAGCGAGGCGGCGCTTCTGTCCGACCGCGTTTTGGTGATGACCGGACGGCCGGGCTCGATCCTGACGGAAGTCACCGTTCCCGTCGGCCGGCCACGCGGCCCTGAAACTGCAAAGGACAAGGCGATCCATGACCTCTCCGATTACCTCCGCGATCTCCTCCTCACCCGTCACGCGGCGTGAGGCCATGCAGAGCCGTACGCCGGTCGCGCTGCTTAAGCAGGTGCTGGCGTTGCCGGGCATCACGACCGCCGCGGCCCTGATCGGCACGGTGCTGCTATGGGAAGCGGCGGCGCGGCTCCTGTCGATCCCGACCTATCTACTGCCGCCACCAAGCGCGATCCTCGGCTCGTTCTCCTCTATCGGCTTCGAGCGCTGGATGGGTCACATCGCCGCGACGTTGCGGGTGGCGCTGATCGGTTATGCGATGTCCATCGTTATCGCCATTCCACTCGCGGTGCTCATGATGCGCTCGCCATTCCTGTCTCGAACGCTCTATCCGCTGCTCGTCGTAGTGCAGTCGACGCCAGTGGTGGCGATTGCGCCGATCATCATCGTCGTGCTCGGGGCCGGCGATGCGCCACGCATCGTTATCACCTGTCTCATCACCTTCTTTCCGCTCGTCGTCTCCACCGCAACGGGCCTTGCGGCAACCCCGCCGGAGCTGATCGAGCTGTCGCGAAGCCTGCGCGCCTCGGGCTTCCGCGAGATCACCCAGATACGCCTGCCGTTTGCGGTGCCCTACATCTTCTCGGCGCTGAAAATCTCGATCACGCTTGCCGTCATCGGCGCCGTGGTTGCGGAGTTCTGCGCATCCGAAGCCGGCGTCGGCTATTTCATCCAGCTGTCGACCTCCCTGTTCAAGCTGCCACAGGCCTGGGCCGGCTTGCTTGTGCTCGCCGCCATGTCGCTCTTGCTGTTTCAGGCCGTGGTCCTGACGCAGAAGCTCCTCTTTCCCTGGAGCCTGCCGAAAAACGGCTGAACCCATCCGGAGTAGAAGCAGTCGGGCCCTGCCCGGACATTGCTCCTCAACCGCCGGCTCGCCGGCATTCACGTAAGGAGAATGGTATGAATACCCAGACAGACACCCTCGCGGAACTCGCTAAGGAAGCGACCATCGGCGGCATGGGCACGACCGTTGACCGGGAAATCCCCGTCATCGACCTTTCTGACTTCGACAACCGCAAGCACGAGATCGCCGATGCACTCTGGCAGGCCTCGGTCGATATCGGTTTCTTCCAGGTCTACAATCACGGCATCGCCCAGGACGATATCGACGCGGCCTTCGACACGGCCTGGACATTCTTCGAACTGCCGGCGGAGGTTAAGGCGAAAACCCCGATGCCGAAGGGCATCAATGCCGGCTGGGAATTCAAGGCGCAGGTCCGCCCCTCCACCGGTACGCCGGATAACAAGGAGAGCTTCCAGCTCACCCGGCCGGACATGATCCGCCTCAACCTGTGGCCGAGCGAAGACGATCTTCCGGGCTTCCGGGAAAAGATGCTCCGCTTCGAGCGACAGAACTGGGAACTCGGCATGCGCATCCTCTCCTGCTTCGCGCTGAAGATGGGCTTTGCCGAGGATTTCTTCACCAAGGCGCATGACCCGTCTTCGGACCAGTATCAATCGACGCTGCGCCTCATCCACTACATGTCGATGGTAGGCGCCAAGCCGGAAGACTTCACGTCGTGGCGTGCCGGCGCGCATTCGGACTTCGATTGCTTGACCATCCTTCACCAGAAGGAGGGCGAAGGCGGGCTCCAGGTGTGCCCGGGCAAGGATGCAGCCCTGAAGGAATGGACGGATGTTCCGCCGCGCAAGGGCTACATCACCTGCAACATCGGCGACATGCTGATGCGCTGGTCGGACGACCAGCTGCAGTCGACGCTGCACCGGGTGCGCATGCCGCGCGAGAATGAGTACATGGGCCGCCGACTGTCCCTGCCCTTCTTCTGCCAAGCAAACCGCGATGCCGTCATGCAGGGTCCGCTCGGCAAATACGAGGCGATCACCGCCGGCGAATACCTGACCCGGCGCATCAACGCCAATTTCGCCAAGAAGTGACGTTGAAGATGGTCCGTTGCGGTGACATCGTGGAACAGTCAATCCGACTCCCGTCAGGCAACGGACCCATCATGCTTCATGGACGCGCGCTGCGTTATATCGACGAGGTGGCCCGACAGGGCTCCATCCGCAAGGCGGCAAAGACATTGCATGTCGCCGCCTCTGCGGTAAACCGCTATATCCTGGAGCTTGAGGAAGAGCTGCAGGCGCCCATTTTCGAGCGCCTGCCGCGCGGCCTGAAACTCACGAGTTCCGGCGAGATCCTCATCCAGCACATTCGCGAGACACTGCAGGCGCATCAGCGGATGCGGGCGCAGATCCAGTCCCTGAAGGGGCTCAATCGCGGCGAGGTGGTGCTGGCGACCATGGCAACGCTCGCTGCGGGCCCGATTGCCGAGATCGTTGCCGCCTACCGAGAAAAACATCCGCAGGTCAGCCTGCGGATCATGGTCGGCGACCGGACGACTGTTGCGGAGATGGTTGCGCTCGGCCAGGCCGATCTCGCCATTGCCTACAACCTGCCGGACGATACCCGGCTGCAACGCGCCGCCGAATTCCGCCATGCGCTGGGAGCCGTCGTCGCGCCCGCCCATCCCCTCGCAAACCGCAAGACCGTGCGCATGTCCGATTGCCTGCTCTACCCGCTGGTTCTGGCGGATCGATCGCTGTCGCTGCGCGAGGTCGTCGAGGCGACTGCTCCGGCGCGTGCCACCCTTGTTCCCGTCGTCGAGACCAATTCGATGGAACTGATGAAGCGCCTTGCCCGGACAACGCCTCACATAACCTTCCTCAACCGGCTCGATGTCGACCGCGAAATGGCGACCGGCGACCTGGTCTTCATTCCGCTGACGGGAACCGGCTCGCTGCAACGGCTCAATATCCTCCACCGCGCCCGCGGCTCGCTTTCGCCCGCCGGCAGCCATTTCATGCAATTCGCGCAGGAGCGTCTGCTCGCCTCGTTCGACCAGAGCTGACCGCTCGGCAACCCATCCAATAGAGACCCACCATGAACGATCTTTCCCTGTTTCCCACCCTTGCCTCCCGTCTGGCGAGACAGGAGCGCATTCGTCTTGCGAAGGCGCGCGTCCCGGTCGCGCTGCTAGCAGATGGCGTGCCTGGTGGTGCGGAGGTGGACAGGGACGGTTCCGCCCTCGTCGATATTCTGGTCGAGAACGGTGGGATCGCTGCGATAACGCCGGCCCTTGCCGATGGTGGCGAAGATGCAGTCGCGCTCCACGGCCGCCATGTCTGGCCGCTTCTGATCGACGCGCACGCCCATCTCGACAAGGGCCACACCATGGGACGTGCTCCCGATTCCGGCGGCACGCATCCCGGCGCGCGCGCCGCGACGACGGCGGACCGGCTTGCCCACTGGAATGCCGACGACCTCCTGCGACGGATGGAATTCGCTCTTGCAACGGCCGACGCCCATGGCGTGGCCGCTATCCGCACCCATCTCGACAGTCACGAGGGGCAGGCGGAAATCACCTGGAGCGCGTTTGCCGAAACGCGCGAACGTTGGAAAGGCTGCATCACCTTGCAGGCTGCCGGCCTCGTGCCGCTCGATGCCTATCGCGACGACTATGGCACCCGCCTTGCCGATATCGTTGCCGTCCACGGCGGCTTGCTCGGCGGCGTCACCCGCGCCTCCGGGGGCACCCATGGGTCAGGCCTCGACGATATCGACCTGCTGCTCGACCGGTTGTTTGCGCTGGCGAAGGAACGGGAACTGGATGTCGATCTACATGTCGACGAGGCGGCACAGGCCGACGCCCTGCCGCATGTGGCGCGTGCCGCCATCCGCCACGGTTACGAGGGGCGCGTGACATGCGGCCACTGCTGTTCGCTTGCGCTTCTGGGCGAGCAAGAATTGCGCGACACGATCGCGCTGATCGCCGATGCCGGCCTCTCGATCATCACGCTGCCGACCGTCAACATGTATCTCCAGGATCGTGAAGACGGCCGCACGCCACGCTGGCGCGGGGTCACGCCCGTGCAGGAGTTGCATGCGGCTGGCATTCCGGTCGCCGCGGCCGGCGACAATTGCCGTGATCCGTTCTTTGCCTATGGCGATCACGACATGCTGGACACCTGGCGGCAAGCGGTGCGCATCCTGCATCTCGACCACCCCTACGCGGATGCGCCCGCTCTTGCCGGCCCGGCACCCGCTGGCATCATGGGCATCGACGCCGGTACGATCGGCGTCGATCGTCCGGCAGACCTGATGATCCTGGAAGCCTGGAGCCTCGACCAGGTCATCGCCCGTCCGCACTCCGACCGCGTCCTCCTCCGCAAGGGGATCTTCGCCAACAGGACATTGCCCTCCTACAGCATGCTCACAGATTTCCAGACCGCTTGAGCCGCTCTCTAGCCAACCTCTTCCACATCCCCGGACACGATATCTCCTCCGGCCATCATCGAGAACTGCGTGCTGCGGCGATGAACCTGTGCGCGCAGATCGCTCGGGCATGAACCGTCGAGGCGCGGCCGGCCTAGAATTGCCTTGCGATCTTTAAGTTTACGATGCTCGTACCACTTTTCCGCGAGACAAAGGCTGAGCATATCGTCACCGAGCATGACAATCCGGCCGACTGGCGCCGCTTCGCCCGGCGTTCGATCGAGCACATCAAGGCGCTCGGCCTTTAACGCCGCCGCGGGATAGCGGCTGGCAAGGCCATCGACAGCGGAAATAACCTCCCGTCACGACACGCAAACCGCAGCCTCACGAAAGTGTTGGCAAAGCATTTCCTCCCCGTGTGGCGCGAGAATATGCAAATATTCGATGAAACTTCTTCTTTTTAAAGCAAAACCGCTATGCGTCGGGCTCTTATGGCTCTAACATGTTCTTGATTGGCCGGTGCGCTTGCGCGCCTTGGCTTTCAGGGGTGAGAACCGAGATGCAACGGACATCCGGAAGATGCTGACGAACAGGCTGTGCCTGCTCGGAAGACCGCGATTGCTGGCGGCGGGGAAGGAACTCCCCTTGCCGGAGAAGTCTTATTTTCTCCTCGCCATGCTCGCCGCCGAACCCAATTTCGAACTCGACCGCGAAACCGTCAGACGGCAGCTCTGGCAATCGGAGCTGCCGGAAAAGCGGGCTGGCAGCCTGCGTCAGCTGCTGGCGCGCATCGAACAGAGCATTCCTGCCGGCCTTCCACCGCTGCTGGACGCGACCCGAACCCATATCGGCCTTGCGGATGGCTGGGAGGTCGACGTTCATATCCTGAAACAGAAAGGGCCGCTCGCGCCCGAAGACGGCGACCTGCTGAACGGCGAATTGCTCGAAGGCGTCAAATCGCCGACGCAGGGCGCCGAGGACTGGCTGACCTTTGAGCGCCAGCGTGTCGACGAGTTGCGCTCCGCTCATCTCGCCCGGCTGGTCGAGACATCGGAAGACAGATCGGATGAAGATCAGGTCACGCTTGCCAGGCGCCTGCTGGAACTCGACCCTGCCAGCGAGACGGCCTATCGCGCCTTGATGCGCACCTATGTCAGGATGAACGATCCGGCAGCGGCGCGTCAGGCCTATCTGAAGTGCAAAAGCCAGCTGAAGGACGACTTCGACACCGAGCCGGAAGAAAGCACCACCGCTCTTGCCCGCGAACTGAACCTGGTGCCGGCGGCACAGGCGACGTCAGGGCATTCCCAGCCGGCGTCACATCTGTCCGGCAATTCGGTCGGCCAACCGCGCATCATCATCCTGCCGCCAGAAAGCATCTTCATCGATCCGCTGATGGAGCGCGTCGGCAGGGCCCTTCTCGAAGATGTCACCATCGGCCTCAGCCAGCAGCGCGGCTTCAAGGTGATCGCGGCGCATACGAGCCTGGAAATCCTCAGCCGTTCGATCGATCCGTCGCGTGCCGTGCCCGGTCCGCTCGACCTCAGCTTCGACTATGCGGTCTACGTCACCATCCAGGGCCGCGACGAGGATGTCTATGCGACCTGCCGGCTGACGCGGACGACGACTTCGGAGGTGATCTGGGCCATCGAACTGCCGCTGGTCATGCAGAAGATCAGCGAATCCTTCGCGCATTTGACGCGACGGATCGTCTCCTCGCTTGCCGACACGATCGAGCGTCACGAACTGGCGATACCGATCGGCGAGGCGCCGCCGTCGGCCTACCGTCTCTACCTGGAAGGCAAGCGGCTGATCGCCCAGACCGACCTGCAGCATCTGCGCCAGGCGCGCAAATGGTTCAAATCCTCGCTCAATCGTTATGAACATTTCTCCGCCGCCCATGCCGGCATGTCACGCGCGCTCGGCATGGAATGGCTGATCCGCGGCATGCGGGACAAGGAACTGCTCGACGAGGCGAACGGTGCCGCCCGGCAGGCGCAGCAGTCCGACCCGAACAGCGGCCGGGCCTATCGCGAACTCGGCTTCGTGGCGCTTTATCGGCGCCGCTTCGACGAAAGCCTGCAATATTTTCAGCAAGCCCAGGATCTCAATCCCAACGATGCCGACATCCTGGCCGACTATGCCGACGCGCTATGCCACTATGGCGACTTCGACAGAGCGCTGGAGCTGAATAAGGCTGCCTTCAGGCTCAACCCCCTGCCGCCTGACTATTACTACTGGAATCTCGGCGGCATTCACTTCGACCGCGAAGAATACGAAAAGACGATCGAGGCGCTTGAGCCAGTGAGATCCAAGCAGGCGACGGCCCGCTTGCTCGCTGCCGCCCATGCCATGGCAGGCAATGTGAAGAAGGCCCACACATACGCCAAGGTCGTTCTGGAAAATTTCCCGGATTTCCGTAGCGAGGATATCCGCCATTTCGTTCCTGATCGCGATTCTCGCTATACGGAATCGCTGATTCACGGCCTGCATCTGGCCGGACTTCCCTGATCCGTCGCCTTTTAAATAAGCCTGTAACGCTTAAGTGACGCAGGCAATGTTCCTCTCCGATGGTCAACGGCGGCCTCCCGCTGCCTTCCCTATCGGAGATGGAAAATGAAAACCAATGTTGAAACCAATGCCGCAATTCTTTCCCAGCCGCGTTTCTCGGCTGCAGCCAAGGCCGCGATGAAGCAGGACGAACTCAACATCGCTCCGAACGGTCTCGAAAACCTCACACATGCACTGAAGTTCCGCTAAGGAACAATCGGCATGTCCGCTTTCACCGACCTTGAAACGCTTGCCGGTGACCTTAAACAATCATCGGCCGGCGTCAGCGACTATCATGACCGCGCCGTCACGCCGGCTCAGACGTTGGCGACAATCAGGCCGCATCTGCGCGAATTCGGCATTACGCGCGTCGGTCTGCTGACTGCACTCGACGTTCTGAACATCCCCGTCGCCTTCGCAACGAGGCCGAACAGTCATACGCTGTCGGTCTTTCAGGGCAAGGGTATCGACAACGATGCCGCCATGGCCTCGGCGGCGATGGAGGCGGTCGAGACGCGGATCGCCGAAATTGCCCCCGCCGACCTGACGCAGGCGACGGTCGAGAGCATGCGGGCGGAGCGTGCCGCGATGATCGATCTCGACAATGTCGCACGCTGCGCGCCCGAGGAAATCGGCAGCAGTCCTATTCCGTGGTGCTCCGGGCTCGACATTCTTTCCGGCAGCAGCGTCTTCGTGCCCTGGTGGCTCGTCGGTCTCGACCATCGCGGCGAGAGGCCGCCGGGCTTCGAGCAGTCGAGCGATGGGCTTGCCTCCGGCAACACGCCGTCCGAAGCAGTCCTGCATGGGCTTTGCGAGCTGGTGGAGCGCGACGCCTGGGCCTTGACCCAGCTGAAATCGCCCGAGCGCCTGAAGGAGAGCCGCATCGACCCCGCCTCCTTCGGCGATGCGGTCATCGACGTCATGACCGACCGGATCACCCGCGCCGGCATGAAACTGCTGCTGCTCGACATGACGACGGATATCGGCGTTCCCGCTTTTCTGGCCGTCATCATGCCAGGCAACCTTTCCGACCGTGTCGACGCGCGCTGGTCGCACGTCTGCGGTGGCTGCGGCTGCCACCCCGATCCCGTGCGCGCCGCGCTGCGCGCCATCACCGAAGCGGCGCAGAGCCGGCTGACCGCGATTGCCGGCAGCCGCGACGATTTCTCGCCGCGCATCTATCAGCGGCTCGACAGAAGTGCGGCGATGCAGCAGGTGGTCGAGCTCTGCGAGGGCGACGGCCGGATGCGCTCGTTCCAGGCCCGCGATCGCCGCCCGGCGACGATCCAGGACACCATCGACCATATTGCCGACAGGCTGGCGGCGACCGGCATCCAGCAGATCGTCGTCGTGCCGGTTTCGCATCGAGCCCTGCCGGTCTCCGTCGTCAGGGTGATCGTGCCGGGACTGGAGGTCGATATTTCAGGCCAATACATTCAGCTCGGCCTGCGCGCGGTCAACACCATGAGAGGAGCCGAATCATGAAGGTGCTGTTCATCGGCCCAAGCCTTGGCAGCGATCTTGCCGCGGCAAGAGCCATGTCCCCCCGCATCGATTTCCGGCCGCCGGCCGCCTGCGGCGACATCCTGAAAGCCGTTGAGGACGGCGCCACCGCGATCGGTCTGGTCGACGGCTATTTCGGCGATCTGCCTTCGGTCTGGCACAAGGAAATCCTGTACGCACTCGAACACGATGTCGCCGTTGCCGGCGGCGCCAGCATGGGCGCGTTGCGGGCAGCCGAATGCGCGCCTTTCGGCATGGTCGGGCTCGGCTCGATCTTCGAAGATTATGAGTCCGGGCGGCTGCTCGACGATGAGGCCGTCGCGCTGGTGCATGCGCCGCAGGAGCTCGGCTGGCTGCCGCTTTCCGTACCCTGGGTCGATTTCGAACCGACCATCGATGCGCTTTACGCCAACGGCGAAATCTCGCTCAGCGAGCGCAAGAAGCTGCTGCTTGCCGGCCGCTTCCTGCATTTCTCCGAGCGCACCTATGCCAAGGTGGCCGACGAGTGCCATTTCCGCAAGCCGCGCCGCGACCACATCCTCGCCGCCATCCGGGGGAACCGTGTCGAGCGCAAGCGCGGCGACGCGTTACTGGTGCTGGAATGGCTGCGCCGGGACAAATTCCGCCCGGTCAACCGTGACTGGCGCTTTGCCGCGACCTCGCACTGGGAACTCCTGCACGCCGAAGTCACGCGCAATGCGGTTCCTGTAACGCTTGAATAACGGTCGCGGCGGAAGATGAAGTCATGATGGAATCGTAGGGTTCCACGACCAAAGAGGGCGGGAACAATGTTTGAACAACACAACGAAGGTACCGGCAGCGAATACGCAAGGATCTTCCGGCTGCTGTCGGCAGCCAAGGAGGAGGCTGAAAAGCTTCAGCTGCGCAATCTGATGCACCTGACGAACATGGCGCTGCTGCAGGTCGTCATCGATTGGGACGGCATAGATCCCGACAGGGAGCTTGACGTCAATCTCGAAAAGCTGGTTGGCAGCAAAGCCAAGATCGCAATGAAGGATGCCAGCGAGAATCTGATCCTGATCGATCGCCATTGATCTCGATCGATTGCTATTGATCTCGATCGATTGCTATTGATCCCGATCGATCGCCATTGATCCCGATCGATCGCCATTGATCCGATCGATCCTGGTTGACCCTCACGCGGTCCGTTGGATCACGTGAAAGACAACCGGTCTATTCGGCCGCTTCACTATCCAACTGTTCGGTATTGGCAATCGCCTGGACGAGCTTCAGGATCTTCTTACGAAGCGCCTCGTTCTTGATCGAAAAGAACGCCGCATTGAGAAGGACGCCTTCGCGCGAAATAACGAATTCCTCGCTGGGAGCGGGGTTGTCGTTGGCATTATCTGGGGTCGACAGGTCGTCGAAAAACGTCCTGACATCGACCTTCAGCGCGCCGGCGATTTCGACCAGCATGCTGGCGGAAACGCGGTTGGAGCCCTTTTCGTATTTCTGGATCTGCTGGAACGTTACGCCCACACGATCGCCCAGTTCCGTTTGAGAAACTTTCCTCAACAGACGCTGGATGCGGATCGTCTTTCCGACGTGAACATCGACGGAATGCGGTTCTTCTTTCATCTCATTTCCCTTCTGAAGGCAGCGGACAAGGGGTTATTCGCCATATCCGTGTCAACAACTTTTAGCCGAGATAAATAAGGCTAGCAATTGCTTGCATGTAGATAGAGTTAAACTCGAAAATCGGGCCCTTTTTGTCCCGAAATGGTACAAAAAACATGCCGAAACGGCACATCCAAGAGACCGGTCGCTTTATTTTGTGACATCAGAGCGACCAGAGGCGCTGTGCATTGGCGAAAAGCAGCTTCGAGCGCTCTGTCTCGCTTACGCCGGAAAGCATGGAGTGGGTCGCCGCAACCCAGGTGGAGAGGCCGCCGCCGAGCGTACAGACCGGCCAGTCGCTACCCCAGACGACGCGGTCCCAGCCGAAACTTGCGGTCACATGTTCGATATAGGGCTGCAGCGTTTGCGCCGTCCAGGTCTTCGCATCGGCATAGGCGACGACGCCGGAGACCTTGCAGACGACGTTCGGCCGCCGGGCAATCTCTGATATGCCGGTCTTCCACGGCCCAAAGGCATCCGAGCGGATATCCGGCACGCCACAATGGTCGAGCACGAACTGCACGTCGGGCGCAAGATCGGCGAGGGCGGTCACACGGCTCGCCTGATGCGGCAAGGTGCAAAGGTCGAAGGTCAGGCTGCTACCGCTAATGCGCCTGATGTTTTCGCGGAACAGGGCGCCTTCGGAGACATCATCGGGCACGACATGCAGCACGCGGCGGAACCCCTTGACGAAGGGATCGGCCTTTTGCCGCTCGAGATAGGCGGCGAAGCCTTCCTCTTCCGGCCGGCAGGAGACGATGGCGCCGGCAATCAGACTGCCTTCCTTTTTGGCGAGGCTGGCGACGTGATCGGTCTCTGCCTGTATCGCGGCAGGATCGACGTCGACCTCCATATGCAGCACCGTGGTGATGCCGCAGCGCCGGGCCTCCCTCGCATAGGCCTCGTAGAGGAAATCATGATCGAGATCAGGCACGCCCGAGAGCCAGGGATAGGGCAGCGCCGACCGATCGATGATATGCAGATGGGTGTCGATGAGCACGCTCTTCTCCTCCAGGAATGGCTTCTCGCAAAGCTATCCCTGGTGAATGGATTGTTCAAATAGAAATTCCCGGATCGTGCCAAGGGCTGCCCCTCACCCTAGCCCATCTTTCACGGTTCGCGGGGAGAGGGGACGTGCCATGCGAAACGTAGGCGAGGAACGGAGAGGGCGCGGCACATCCCCTTCGCCCCGTTTACGGGGAGAAGGTGCCGGCAGGCGGATGAGGGGCTGGCATCGGCAATCTCCCGGCCGAGAATGTCACACCCAATTGATGCTCCCAGCCGTCAGGCGGGGGTGACGACATCGGCGCCGGCAAGCAGTGAGAGTTGGGCCGCCGCCTTCTGCACCAGTGTGATCGCCTGGGTGATATCGGGAGCCGACGGCGCGTTGACCAGCGCGATGAAGGGGCAGGTGAGGGCGGCAATGCAGCGGCGGTCCGGCCCGAGAACGGGAGCGGAGAGATTGTAGACGCCGGAAGTCTGGGCGCTGGCCATCATCTCGTAGCCGCGCTCGCGGATCTGGTCGAGACGATCGTAGAATTCGGGGCCGAGTTCGACATCCGCGCGGCTGCGCACATGTTCGGAGATCATCATCTCCCGCTCCTCCTTGCTGCGGAAGGCCAGCAGCACATGCCCCGATCCGGTGTCGAAGAGGCTGATATGGGCGCCGATGCGGATCGAAAATCCCCAATAGTCCGGCGCCTCCTGCTGGGCGATGACGACGGCAGCACCCCGATCGAAGACGGCGAGATGATTGGCCTGGCGCGTGCGCTGGGCAAGATCGCGCATCAGCGGCGTGGCGTGAGAGGCGAGCCGGCGCACCGGCGCGTGCAGCTGCGCGAGGCCGAAGAGCTTCAGCGTCAGCGAGTAGCGGTCGCCATCCAGCCGGGTGACGTAACCGCGGCGCACCAAGCGATCGAGCATGCGGTAGAATTCGTTGGGGCTGCGGTCGAGCCGTTTGGCGATATCAGCCTGGGTGAGACCGCTGTCGACGCCAGCGAGCAGTTCCAGGATATCGAGGCCCTTGTCGAGGGCAGGAGCACGATAGCGGTCGGACTCGTCGGTCTCCATTCCTTCCTCCTGTGAATACTACTCTGCATATACGCAGAACCGCAGCCGGAAAAGGAAAACTTCGCACTTGACCACCGGCCAATCGTCTGTTTGTCTATAAACAGACAAATCATCACTGAAAACGGCCGGCGCGAAAGCGAGGCTGAGATACCGAAGGCGCCCGAGCGGCACGATCATAAGCAAGCCGGGGACAGGGAGGAAGACCGTGCAGCGCATGGGAATGGTCATCGGTCCTGCCGCCGGCGGAGATCGCCGAAAAAGCAGCCAATCAGCTGAATCCCCCGCTGATCTGCCTATGCAACAGCGCCAACTCCTCCATTTAACGGAGAGAGCCGCGCACCTCCGGAAGCAGACCGGCGCGCTCCATCACGACCGCGCTTCGCCAAGACATGAACCGCACTCCATCGTCCAGCGTAGACAATTCCAGAAAAGGCCCGTGATATGACAACCCCCGATTTGACAAGCAGACTTTCCGGCAAGACCGTTCTCATCACCGCCGCCGGCCAGGGCATCGGCCGGGCGACGGCGGCAGCCTTTGCCGCGATCGGCGCCAAGGTTCACGCGACCGACATTAACACCGAGGCGCTGGCGACGCTTGCCGCGGAAACCGGCGTCTCCACCCATAAGCTAAACGTGCTCGAAGAGGATGCGGTCAAAGCTCTGGTCGCCGAGATTGGCGCCGTCGACGTTCTGTTCAACTGCGCCGGCTTCGTCCATGCCGGCTCGATCCTCGAGATGAAGGATGCCGATCTCGAATTCGCCTTCGATCTCAACGTCAAGGCGATGATCCGCACCATCCGCGCCGTGCTGCCCGGCATGATCGAGCGCAAGGACGGAGCGATCATCAACATGGCCTCCGTCGCCTCCAGCATCAAGGGCGTGCCGAACCGCTTCGCCTATGGCGTCACCAAGGCGGCGGTGATCGGGCTCACCAAAGCCGTCGCCGCCGATTATGTCGGTCAGGGCATCCGCTGCAACGCCATCTGCCCCGGCACGGTGGAAAGCCCGTCACTGCAGGATCGCATGCGGGCGCAGGGCGATTACGACGCGGCGCGCGCCGCCTTCATCGCCCGCCAGCCGATGGGGCGGCTGGGCTCGCCGGAAGAGATCGCCGATCTCGCCGTCTATCTTGCCGGCGCGACCTACACGTCGGGCCAGGCGATCGCCATCGACGGCGGCTGGACGATCTGATTTCAGCGGATGCGCCGGCCCGGCAGTCTTGCCGGCCAGTTCGGCCACTGCAATCGGCTCTTTATAATCGGCCCATTGTAATCGGGAGAAACACCATGACCCGCATCACTGACCTTCGTGTCTTCGATCTCCGCTTTCCCACCTCGCAAAGCCTGGATGGATCCGATGCGATGAACCCCGATCCGGATTATTCGGCGGCCTACGTCATCCTCGATACGGATGCGCCTGATCTTGCCGGCCACGGACTGACCTTCACCATCGGCCGCGGCAACGACATTTGCTGCATGGCGATCGAGGCGATGCGCCACCTCGTCGTCGGCGCCGACCTCACAGAAATTCTCGCCCATCCCGGCAAATTCTGGCGGCATCTGACGAGCGACAGCCAGTTGCGCTGGATCGGCCCGGAAAAGGGCGCCATTCATCTGGCGACCGGCGCGGTCGTCAACGCCGTCTGGGATCTGCTCGCCAAGCAGGCCGGCAAGCCTGTCTGGCGGCTCGTCGCCGACATGTCGCCGGAAGAGATCGCCGACATCGTCGATTACCGCTATCTCACCGACGTTCTCACGCGTGACGAAGCGGTCGAGATCCTGAAGCGCGCCGAGGCGGGCAAGGCCGAGCGCATCGCCATCCTCGAAAAGGAGGGCTATGCCTGCTACACGACTTCGGCCGGATGGCTGGGTTACGAGGACGAGAAGTTGCGCCGCCTCTGCCAGGAGGCGATCGATGCCGGCTTCAACCATATCAAGATGAAGGTCGGCCGCGACCTGGAAGACGATATTCGCCGCCTCAGGATCGCCCGCGAGGTGATCGGCCTCGACCGCTACCTGATGATCGACGCCAACCAGGTCTGGGACGTCGGCCAGGCGATCGAGTGGGTAAAGGCGCTTTCCTTCGCCAAGCCCTTCTTCATCGAGGAACCCACAAGCCCTGACGATGTTGCCGGCCACCGCAAGATCCGCCAGGCGATCGGCCCGGTCAAGGTCGCGACCGGCGAGATGTGCCAGAACCGTATCATGTTCAAGCAGTTCATCGCCGAGGGCGCGATCGACATCGTGCAGATCGATTCCTGCCGCATGGGCGGGCTGAACGAGGTTCTCTCCGTGCTGCTGATCGCCGCCAAGTTCGACCTGCCGGTCTGGCCGCATGCGGGCGGCGTCGGGCTCTGCGAATATGTGCAGCATCTGTCGATGATCGATTACATCGCGGTGTCGGGGACCAAAGAAGGCCGCGTCATCGAATATGTCGATCATCTGCACGAACACTTCCTCGACCCCTGCCTGATCGAGAACGCCGCTTACATGCCGCCCACCCTGCCGGGCTTCTCCATCGAGATGAAACCGGCCTCGATCAGCAACTATACGTTTCGAGGCTAAGGAAACTTCGCTGACTGCATGTTAAATTCCTGAATTTTACAGTCTTTCCTGCCGACGATGGGCTTCCAATCTGACGGGACTGTTCCAATTCACTTGGAGGCGGCGAAGCTTGCTTTTTAGAGCGCCGAGGAATAGTTTTGAACTGTGAATGCGGAGGGGGCCCAGCACCAGCAGGCCAGCAAATTTTATTGAACTTAGACAATAGAATGTTTGCGATCGAGCCATGCCCAAGTTTCACTGCGTCAAGAGACTGTGCGCCTATCTGCTGATCATCGCAGCAATGCTGCTATCGATCGGTACGGTACATGCAACCGTCACCGAGGAGAGCGGACGCCGCGTCGCCCTCGTCATCGGCAACTCGGTCTACAAGACGCTGCCCTCGCTTCCCAATCCGGCCAATGATGTCGAAGAGGTCGCGACCACGTTGCGCGCGGCCGGTTTCGACGTGACGATCGGCGTCAATGTCGACCGCATCGGGCTCGAAGATACGGTGCGCCGCTTCCTGCGTTCGACCAGCAATGCCGAGGCCGGCCTGATCTACTATTCGGGCCACGGTATCCAGGTGGGCGGCCAGAATTTCATCGTGCCGGTCGATGCGACGCTGGAGACGCCCTATGACGTCGAGACGCAGACCATGCCCCTTGACCTCATCCTCAATCATCTCAAGCAGAACTCGCGGGTACAGCTGATCTTCCTCGACGCCTGCCGCAACAATCCCTTCAATGCCCAGAAATTCTGGATGGCGGAAAAACTGGAACCGGTCGGCGCCACGCGCGGGCTTGCACGGATTGACAGCGATCTCGGCAGCCTGATCGCCTTTTCCACGGAACCCGGCCAGGTGGCGCTCGATGGCACCGGAGCGCTCAGCCCCTATTCCGAATCCTTCATCAAGCGCGCCAGCGAACCCAACAGGGAAATCCGCCAGGTCCTGACCGACGTGCGCCGAGACGTGATCGCCATGACCGACGGCAAGCAGGTCCCCTGGGAAAACTCCTCGCTGATGGACAGCTTCTATTTCATTCCGGCGCCGCCGCCGCCAAGCGTCGAACCGATGCAGCAGGTGAGCGTGCCGGAGGGTGCGGCCACGACCAGATTGCCGATCGCCCCGCCGCATGACGAGACCGGCTCGGCGCTGCTCGTCACCCTCAACCAGCTTCCCAAGACCGGCAAGCTCAGCTTCGACGGCAAGCCGGTCGAGCAGGGCGCGAAGATGCCCGCCGCGGCACTGACGGCGCTGACCTATGATTCATCAGATGTTGCCGCCGGAACCGTCGGCCTGATCGGCTATACCGTGAGCGACCCTTACGGCCAGGCAACGCAGGGCGTCATTGCGATCACCGTCTCGGCCGATGCGGGCGCCAAGCTCGCCCAGCTCGAACAGGAAAAGCAGGTGCGGCTGGCCGATGCCGACGCTTATTTGAAAGAACTGCCGCGCGACGTGAGCACGACGATCGGCGTCGGCCCTGTTGAAGCCAGCCTGCCGGTCGTGCCGGCATCGACCGCGGAGATGACCTTCAAGGTCGCGGCCCTGCCCGACAAGGGCACGCTGCGCGCCGGAGACCGGGTGATCGGGCTCGGTCACGTGCTCGAAGCGGCCGATATTCCGGCTCTTTCCTACGAGCCGCAGATCGGCACGGAAAACCAGACCTACGCCTTGACGCTGCAGGCCGCCAACGACGACCTGCCGCCCGCGACCGTTACTTTCAAACCGGTGCTCAACGCCTGCGACACATCAGCCGCAGCTCCGCTCGACCTGCAGGGCGTGACAGCAGGCAAGCTGCCGAACGAGATCAACCCCGATGATGCACTGCCGGCCTGCACGGAGGCGATAAAGGCCTATCCAGAGGTGGCGCGCTTCGTCTATCAGCTCGGCCGTGCCCAGCTTGCCAACCGCGAGACGAAGACGGCCTTCGCGACGATCAAGAAGGCGATGGATGCCGGGCATGTCCGGGCGACCCATCATCTTTCGAGCATGTACGAAATTGGTGCGTCAGTGCCTCGCAATGTCGATAAGGCTGCAGAGATAGTTCAAGCAGCAGCCAAGAAAGGCGATCCCTACGCGTTGCACAGCTTCGGGAACGATCTGTATTATGGCCGGGGCATCAAAGCAGACCAGCAGCAGGGGTTACGCATGATGCTGCAGGCTGCCGATCTCGGCCATACCTACGCCATGAACGCTCTCGGCTATATCTTTCTCAACGGCGTCAAAGTTCCGGCCGATCCGGAGCGCGGCATTCGCTTTTACGAAGCCGGCGTCGAGCGCAACGACATCTATTCCCAAAACAATCTAGCGCTGGTCTATCGTTTTGGTAGAGGCGCGCCGCAGGATCTTCCCAAAGCGATCGACCTATTCACGCGGGCAGCAGAAGGTGGTCAGCCCTATGCTCCGACAAATCTCGGGCGTATGTATCGCGATGGTGTCGGCGTCGCGGCGGACAAGGCGGAAGCGGCAAAATGGCTGGAGATGGGCGCAGAACGTGGCGACTATTGGGGCGCTCTCGACCGCGCGAAACTGGCCAAAGATAACGGCGTTGACCCCGACAGTCTTGCGATCGCCGCACGCTATTTTGCGCTGGCGATGGCGGTAAACAGGCCAGGCAGCGGTGATCCGAAGAACCAGGCGCTGGCCGAACTCAAGGCCCTGCCTGACGCTGCGAAGAAAAAGGCGGAAGGAATTTTCGCCACCGAGCTAACTGCTCAGGAACAAAAGGCTCTTCCGAAAGCCAAGTCACTTAACGACAGACTCGTTCAGCTCGCCAAAGCGACGTGGGTAAAGCGAAATCCAAGGTACGATCTCTTCTGAAACGGCGATCTGGGGGCGCCCTACATGAACAGCAAGCTAATCATTCGTATCCTAATGGCCTCGACCTTGACTGTCGGCTCTGGCGCAACTTTGCAAAGCTGCATCTTCGACCCGGGCGCAAGAACACTTTTCGCCAGCGAAGAGCCGGCCAGGAATGTCACGCCTGTCAGGAAAACCACACCCACCGTCAGACGAGTGGCCAAGAGCAGCAATGAACCGGCTTTTGCCCGCTCCGATAACGGTTCCGGTGGGAATTCCAGTTCCGGTGGGAATTCCAACTCCGGCGGCATGGGCGGCGGCTCTAGCAGTTCCAGTGGCGGTAACGATGGCGGTTCTGACGGCGATAGCGGCACTTGGCACTAGGACAAGTCCGCTAGCATCCATTTGGCTGAAGCTTTTTTCATTTTCCTAGGAGATCGGCGAAACCAGCCTCTCGTAAAGTCGGGCTTAGTTGCCGCCTAGCGCATGAGCCGTTGTGGGCCTTCTGCGGAAGCGGCCATCGGTCGACATTCCGGCACTCTTTGACGTATTGCCGCTAAGAAGGGCAACATAGACGCCTTTTTATCTTGTCATCAACATCGGTCCCCCAAGCCTTGACCTGCCACTGAACTTTCATCCAGCGGCGACTAGAGCCCCGGCGGTTTTGAATACGCCAAGTGGCGCGGTGGGAGCAACCGGCGGAAACGCGAAGCTTTCATCTTGCGCAGCGTTGGAGCCGGTTGCGGCGATGGTCCCGGCAAAGTCTGCCGGGGTTTTGTATCCGAGCGATGAGTGCGGCCGGAAATGGTTGTAATCGTCCGCCCATTCAGCAATGGCGCTGCGGGCATGATCGAGGACGGGCCAATGGTCCGATGTGACAAAAGCATCTCTCCGCTCCGCCGAAACTCATAGTCACATAGCCAAGGAAGAGCGGCGTCGACTCGTCCGTCGGTCATTGGCTCTGGCGTCAACGACAAGGCAATAGAATTCAATGAAACTCCGGGGCCAAAGAATTCTTCCAGCTCGGATGGCTTCACATCTTGGACCGTGGTCGGATCGTTGATGTCGGTAAATGTCACCAGGCGAGGATATTGTTTTGCTGTCAGCCTTTTCGCCTCTGCTGTGAGTTGAATTCGATCAAGGGAACGTGCGTACTCGTCTCGATGACCTGATCGAAGCGGTGGACTGGCGAAGAGCGTGACCGCCAGTTCGGTCGCGGCATCGTCAACCAGCGCAAACAGATACTTGTTCGGCGCGACCTCCAATGTAACAGCTTCCCCGAGGAGCTTGAGCGGGCCACCGTGCCCGCCCCCCGATTCGCCAATTTTGAACCATTCAGGTGGCATATCCCAACTTACGGCAGTCACCGAACTGCCGCTTACTATCCCATCAGGTGTCTGAACCGACAGCGTAAGCTTCTGCCGCCAGCTCCAATAGCGGAAGCCAAATAGGTTTCCCTCCCAATAATAGCTGGCCGTCGCGCCGAAAATTAGCACTCCAATAATGCCAAATAGAATAAATCCTCTCATTGCGCGCTCCCCTGCAACCAAATTAAGTTTGGCACTAACCTATGATCGAAATCTGAATAGAACCGAAATGTGGGCAGACGTTCACCCGGATTATCCGAGACGAAGACAGCAACGCAGCCTGGGGGTGTCCGGGATCACGTGTCGGAGGCAGCGGTCTTGCGGACGAGCACGGCAGCTATAACTCGCATCCGCGCTATTCAAAGATCTGTTGGCGCCCATTCCCGACATTCACAAACCACCTGGCTCCGCCGCCGTTGCGGGATCGAGAGCCACTGGATTGGCGTCATTGGGGACCGGTGGAAAACTCAAATTCCTGTGTGAGGCCCTATCCTAAGCCTTGTTCCAGACGGGTTATACGTTACCAAATATCGACGTCATCCTGACCAGCTTCGCATTCTCCCTAGATCAACATGGCTATGTACAATTCATGTCTCCTTAACGAAATCTCATTCGCCTTCACACATCTGGTCTCGGACAGCATGCGTTCCCGGACGCTTCGCGTGCCATCGGGTACAACCATGGAGTCAATTGAAAATCGTGCGCCGTAAAGGTGATGGGCATTCGGATAGGCGTGCCTGTTACGGTCCTCCCAAAGCGGCGGCTGACCTCACCGACGGCCACCCCCTTCAACCATCCAGCCCCTTGAAGCGCACCGGCTGGTAGCCGCGCATCAACAGGCTGCCGAGCGAATAGGTATTGCGGCAGACGCGGCCCTTGCAGGCATTCGGCGAGGCTTCCATCACCTCCACCTTCTTGTCGGCCGTGAAGCGCATGAACAACAGCACATGCGAGCCCGGCTTGTTCAGCGCGTCGCCCGGCCGCATCGACCAGGGGTCGGAGAGGCGCTTGGTGATCCCGGGGATGGCGCGCGTCGAAACGTGCATCTTCAAGCCCCAGGCGTCGCTGACGAAACCGGAGCAGTCGACGCCGAGGATGTTGGATTGCGGCGCGCTCTTGGTGCAGACATTGCCGGCGGTCTGGCCCTTTTCGACGCCACCGATGAAATTCTCGAGCGGCGTCTTGCAGCCCCAGCAATAGGGAACACCCTTGACCGTCTGGCCGCGCTTACCGATCAGATAGATCGGACGGCGCAGCCGGTTCATGTTGACGCAGCCCGGACCCGGATCTCTGCCATAAGCAGCCGGCGTCACCAGCCAGTTCAGCGTCTCAAAACCGATGGCCCGCTCGATGACGTCGCTGCGCGATTTCGGCACGATCGCCACCTTCGGCGTCTTGCCGGGCTTACCGGCATTCAACTGTTTCGCGGGCAGGGCGGCGGCGAGCTTGCGGCCGGGCTCCCGGCCGTCGAGCCGCAGCACCTGTGCCCGGCTTTCCTGCGAGCGGAGATAGAGCACGTCGCCGCGCGGGCCGATCGCCACGAAGCGCCTGGAAAATACCGTGCCCGGTCCGATCGGCAGGTCGTAGACCCGGTCCATCACGCCGTTCGGCGTGAAGCGCACCACCAGCATGCCGGTGCGCTCGGGCCGCTCGGCGGGTACGAGCTCGACCAGCGCATAGGGCCTGCCTGTGGTGTCGATGTCGAGAAGTTCGACGGTGCCGATCCGCCCTTCCGAGGCGAGCTGCAGCGAAAGGAAATTCTCCTCCGAGCTGCTGCGCCGCAGCAGGATTTCCGCCTTGTCGTTTGCGGCAGCGCGGACCTCGGCAACGATATCGCCGAGCCCGCGGCTCGGCACGTATTGAATGACCGACGGGCGGGCCTCGGGCCTGTTGGTGCTGCGGCCGATCTCGTCGATGATGCTGTTCAGCGGACCCGGCGAGACCGAGCCCATCGAGGCGAAGACCGAGCGGGTGTAGTCGTCGGCATCACCGCCGCCGTCGACGGCGCGCAGCGTCTGCGACCGGCCGTCGGCATCGGTGGAGCGCTCGAGCGGCACGACGCCGTCGGACCAGAGGTAGAGTTCGTTGTGAACGACGGCGAGATCCTCCGGTGTGGCATTTTCCGGCAGCGGCAGGATTTCGGGCTCGGCCTGCGAACGTTCGGCGTCGACGGCGAGCACGCGGCCGTTGTTCTGGTCGAGGATGTAGATGGTGCCGTCGTCGCCGACGGTGATCGCCGCCGGCCCGGATGCCTCCGCTTCCTCGTTGGAAGAGATGATGCCGACCGAACGCGCGCCGTCGCCGCTGCGAAGCTCGATGATCGTCGTATCTTTGGCGAAAACCGGGAAGGCGACCGCAAGTGCCGCGGCAAACAAAATATGCGACCCAAAACTACGCATTGCCTCGACCCCCAAAACACCGTCAAGTCTTTAAAATGGTAGGCTAGATATGGCCCCTCAGCAAGCCGTTGCTTTCCAAACGATTTGGAGATCTGCGTCGGCGATAGTACAAGATCATCGTCTCGAAGATTTATCGGCAGGAAATGCTTATGCTGGAATGGAACGGTGACGAACTGGCGCTCGACATAAGCTTGCTGGAGCAGGTTCGCGCGGCGCGGATCAACTTCTCCGACCGCGTCTGCGCCGCCTCGGCCAGCAAGGATGACAAGCATCTGGCGCAGCTGCGCTCGGAGCCGACCTATCTGATGGCCGAGTTTCTCTATTCGATGAAGGTCTTCGGCATCAGCACCGCCGAGGATATTGAACGCTTCGCCGATCTGCACAATGATTACGTGGTTTCGCTCACCCGCGATCCGGCCAAGCTGCAGCGGCTGGGGCTTTCGCAGGATCGGGCGCTCGCCTCGATGTTCACCGCCGACACCAAGCCGCGGCTGATCCAGAACTGGGCTGATAAATCAGGCGCGATCGACCAGTCCAATCTCGCCCGTTTCCTTGTCGCGGTAATGTCGAGCGAGACCTGCCGCAAGACGTTGATCGATTTCGAGACGGCGGGTTTCATGCAGCGCAAGCGCTCGCCCTACGGCACCATGGTCGTCTGGTCGACCGGAATGATCGAGGAGATCTTCGGGGAGATGCTGCGCGATCTTCGCCTCGGTCTGCAGCAATTGAAGATCCTGTAATGCATGTCGCCCGGAAGTGTGTTGCGGGGGCAACGACATGCGCAAAACAAAGAGCGAAAGCGCCGCTGCCAGCCGATTTCACCCCTCCCAATCGATTGGCACCGAGCGCCGTTGCCTTCCTTCCGGCCTCTCCCTATTCTCGCGAGGCTTGTCGCGCAGTGGCGCCAATAAGACGGATTTGACGACGATGACGAAATCCTGGCTCATAACCTTGTCGATCGGCCTTCTGCTGGCGCTGCAGACCCCGCGGCTTGCCTATTCCGGCCCGACCGAAGACGCGCTTGCGGCGCGAAACCCCTCGCTTGCGGCGCTGCGCCAGCATGACGAGAAGGCCTTTGCTGCAGCGACTGCGATCATCGCCGAACACGAACGCGCCAAGGGGTTGACGCCCGGCGAGGCGAAGCTGCCCGATGCGACCTCGCCCGGCCGCGACATGGGCTCAGGCCCCGGCAAGGAATTCACGATCGACAATCCCGATATTCTCTGGCTCTACAATTCCTCGCCCGAAGGAATGAGCGACCTGATCTCGATTTTGAAATCAGCCGGGCAGAAACCCAAGAACTAACCGTCTCCGTGCAGTTGAACGGACTATAACAGGCCCCGGATATTGCCAAGCGTGAGTCTTGCTCACGTCTTTGCCTTGCCTGATTCTTCCAGGCTCCAAATAATTTGTAACCCTCCCTCAAGCAAGACAGGCGAAGCCATCCCAATTTCGCCAGTCAGTGCTATTCTCAACTTCAACACAGTGTGAGATGTTCGAAGAGGAGGTTTTCCAATGCCGAACCGCAAAGCCATCCTGGCAGCAGCCACCTTTCTTTCGTTCTTTTCGGTGGTTCCCGCCGTCGAGGCGCAGAACGAACGCACATTGACCGAAGCGCCGGCGCAAACCGGACCCGTCACCATCACCCTCGATCGCGCTGAAGCCAGATACGCCATCGGCGAAGTTGTCGGCCTCTTCATCCAGTCGACCGAGAATGCCTATGTCACGGTGCTGAACGTCTCGCCGAACGGCGCGGTCGTGAAGCTTTTCCCGAACAAGTATCAGACCGACGCCCTTGTCGGCGCCGGCAAGCGCGTGCAGGTGCCGGATCCGGCAAGCGGCGCCAAGCTGCAGGTTTCAGGCCCGGTCGGCCAGGAGCAGATCAAAGTTTTCTATTCCTCCAAGCCGCTGACCATCTTCGCCGATCTCGGCGGCAGCGGCGGCGGCATGTTCCGCTCGATCGACGGCGGCATGGACGCCGTTTCCCGCAGCCTTGAAGAAGCCCGCAGCCTCGGCACCAAGATCAGCAGCAAAACGCTGATGCTGACGACGGTCGATAGTCCGGCTGCCATCCCGCCCGTCGCAGCCGCCCCTGCAAAACCCGCCCCGGTCGAGCAGGCTGCAAAGCCGCCCGTTGGGCCGAAACCTGCGGCCGCGCCGAAACCGAAGCCGGTGACGAAACAGGAAGTCGCCAAGAAGCCGGAAACGGTGGTGGAAAAACCGAAGCCGGCTGCCCCGAAAAAGGTCGCGCCTAAGCCTGTCGAGCAGGCAACACAACAGCCGCCGAAGAAATACAAGATCGTCACCAACTTGGCGCCCGGCCAGGAGCTTGCCGCCGACGAACTGGAGCTGATCGGTCCGGCCGACACCACCTCATCCACCCGGCCGACCCAATATAAACAGCCCACGCAGTACAAGCAGCCGAGCCAGTCTTCGCAGACGAAGATGCCGAAACTGCCGATGCCGCAGATCAAGATGCCTCAATTCAAGCTTCCGGGCGGCTTCAGCATCAAGATGCCGCAGCTCAATCTCGGCCGTTCTGCCGAACTTGGCCAGCCCGGGGAGGAGCTCGAGGTAGCGAACGCCGATACGCCGGTTTGCACCGCCCTTCTCGACAAGCTGAACACCGCCGTCGCCGCCAAGGATATCAGTGCTGCCGCAACTGAGGCCGATGCGATCGCCGTCAGCGCCGATTGCGGCCAGTTCCAGGTGAATGCCCAACGCCGCGTCGCGGCCCTCAGGCTTTCCGCAGCCCAGGAGATGATGGCCGCCAACCAGCCGGTCGCCGATTACGAGCCGCTGCTTGTCGCCGCCGACAGCCCGCAGGTGCTCTGGCAGGCCTCCGCTACGCTCGGCGAGATCTATTTCTCCGCACGCCGCTTCGCCGATGCCGCCGCCGATTACCAGCAGGCGATCGAGATCATCAAGAATGAGACCCGCACGCCGAAAGCGCCGCCCGCCGAGACGATCTCCGATCTCATCCAGCGCGCCGCCCAGGCCCGCATCCTTGCCGCCAACCCGACGAGCGACAATCCTGAAGGCAGCTTCGTGCCGGCCGTGAAGGACCACCGCAGCGGCGTGCTCGGCGGCATCTATTCCGAGAATGTGCGCGGCATCGTGCCGGTCTCCATTCCGGTTCCGATCACCTTCGATTTCGACAAGTCGAGCTTCACCTCGATCGGCACCGAAGCCGCCCAGGAACTGCTGGAGGCGCTGAAGGAGCAGAAGCCCGGCCGCATCATCCTCGTCGGCCATACCGACCGGCGCGGCGGTGACGACTATAATCAGAAGCTGTCCAAACGCCGCGCCCAGGCCGTCGCCGACTTTCTGAAGAGCAACGGCCTCGACGCGACAATCGACGCCGAAGGCCGCGGAGCTTCCGAGCCGGTGGACGTGACGGCAACCGCAAACCTCACCGAAGACGATGTCGATGCGCTGAACCGCCGCGTCGAATGGCGCCGCGAATAGGACGGGCGAGGGGGAATCTGGCCATGACCGCAT
The DNA here is from genome assembly GCF_032464805.1 of Rhizobium sp. 10PS4. Taxonomy (NCBI): domain Bacteria; kingdom Pseudomonadati; phylum Pseudomonadota; class Alphaproteobacteria; order Hyphomicrobiales; family Rhizobiaceae; genus Rhizobium; species Rhizobium sp. 10PS4. The sequence continues at coordinate 364,258 of NZ_JAWDIW010000003.1, forward strand.
TCGTTTCCATGGCCGCAGCACTTGCCCTCCTCACCATGGCGGCCACCAACAGCCTGGCAAAGGTGATCGAGGCGCCCGAGCGTGGTGCGGTCAGGGCCGTGCTGATCGGCATCGACCTCTACCGCAACGTTCCGCCGCTGCACGGCGCTGTCGCCGACGCCGACGACCTTTCGCTCTCGCTGCGCTCTGTCGGCGTCGAGGACATGACGCTCCTGAAGAATGGCGCTGCCGACCGCGAGGGCATCTTCCATGCGATCGGGGCCGTGACCGAAAGGGCAGAGCCTGGCGACCTGATCGTGCTCGGCATTGCCGGCCACGGGTCGAGCGAGCCGGAACGCGTCAAGGGCTCGAAACCGAGCGGCCGCGACGAGGTCTATATCCTTGCTGGCTTCGATACCCGGCTGCCGGGATCGCGCGAGCGCATTTTCGGCGACGAATTCAAGACGCTGATCCGCAAGATCGAGGCCAAGGGCGCCGATGTCGTGTTCATCGCCGATACCTGCCATGCCGGCGGCATGACCCGCGACGTCGATCCGCGCGGCGCCGAGATCACCTGGCGTCAGGCGCCTTCCTATACGATCGAAGAGGACGATCTCGCGCCGATTTCGACCACGGCGGATGCGCTGTCCACCGGCTTCGATTTCAAGCGGCTGACCTTTCTCGCCGCCGTCGACGAGAACACCAAGTCGCCCGAAATATCAATTCCCGGCATTCCGCAAAAACGCGGCGCGCTGAGCTATGCCACCGCTCGCGCCTTCGAGGGGGCTGCGGACCGCAACGCCGACGGCGCCGTCAGCCGCCGTGAACTGTTCGAATATGTGCGCCAGGCGGTCTATCAGTTCACCAACCAGCGACAGAACATCTTTACCGAAAGCCCGCCCGGAACCGATCTCGATCGCGCGGTCGTCTATCATTACGGGGCGGGGGCCCAGGCGGCGGCGGAGAAATCAAACACTCCGCTGCCCGCCGAGCCCGCGCCGATCAGCGTTGCCGCCCTCGGCTCCGAGCCGGTGCTGCAGGGGATCGACCCCGCCGTCACCCCTTTCAAGCTGGCGGAGGGTGCTGATGCCGAACTCGTCTTCGATCCCGAAAAACACGAGGCGATTGCCGGCGGCGATGTCGTCGCCTCCGGCGTCGGCGCCGGGGATATGCCTTTCGTCGTCGACCGGATGGCCGCGCTCGATGCGCTGAAGCGGCTCTCCGAGACCAACCCGCAGACCGTGCGCGTGACGCCTTCCGACACCGTCCATCGTGAAGGTGAACGCGTCGGCGTCACCGTTTCGGATCTATCAGGCCGCAAGCTCGTGCTCTTCGACGTCACCGGCGATGGGACCGTCCAGTTCCTCTATCCGGGCGAGAAGGAGGTCGATGCCGAGATGTCTCAGACCTTCGATCTGGACCTTTCCGTCGTCGCACCTTTCGGCACGGACCTGCTCGTCGCCGTCGCCTCTGACACCCCGATGCCCGACCTTATTGAATTCCTGAAGCAGAACGACAGGCGCCGCACCGCCGGCAATATCGCCAAACGCCTCGGCGAATTCCTGCCCGAGGGCGCGCGCGTCGGATTTACGGTCCTCTATACCTCCGCCGGAGCCAAGCTATGAGCACGTCGATCAGCAGGATCCTCAACGTTACGGCCATCATGCTGTTGCTCGGCTCTCCGGCTCTTGCGCAGCAGGATACCGATTTCGCCGGCGAGGATGGCGGGCGGGTCATCGGCGGCCAGACAGCCAAGAAGGGCGAATGGCCCTGGCAGGTGAAGATCCTGGCACCCGATCCCGAACAGCGCGGCCGCTTCGGCGGCCATTGCGGCGGCTCGCTGATTGCGCCGCGCTGGATATTGACGGCCGCCCATTGCGTCACCAGCGGCCGCTCCGGCAAACAGGATCTCTTCGCCCGCGACCTGCTGATCGTCGAGGGCAAGTCGAAGATCGACAAGGTGATCGCGGTCGACGGGCCCGACAAACCGGGGCTTGCCGTGGAAGAGGTGATCATCCACGAGGATTTCGACCGCAAGGTCTTCGCCAACGACATTGCCCTCATCAAGTTGAGCGAGCCCGCTAAATCGAAGCCGACGATCCTTGCCTCGGCCTCGGATGATGAGGTAGAGGCCGCCGGCCACCCGGCCGTCGTCACCGGCTGGGGTTACACCAAGGCCGATCACGGCTGGGACGACAAATACCTGCCGACCGAGCTGCAGGAAGTGGAACTGCCGATCGTCCCGCGTGAGGACTGCCGCGCCGCCTACCGCGACAGCTCGATGCGCATGAACCCGATCGACGAGCGCAATGTCTGCGCTGGCTACGCCAAGGGCGGCAAGGATGCCTGCCAGGGCGACAGCGGCGGGCCGCTGGTCGCCCAGCGTCCCGACAAGCGCTGGATCCAGCTCGGCATCGTCAGCTGGGGTGCTGGCTGCGCCGAGGCCGAACATTACGGTGTCTATACCCGTGTTGCCGCCTTCCGCGACTGGATCGCCGCAAAGACGGACGGCGACGTGCCAAACATCGAAGGACCTGCCACCGGCGATCAGGTCGCCTCCACCACGACCAGTGGCGGGATGAAGCAGGGACAGTCCGGGCAGAAACTGGCCAATCTCGTCATCACCACCCCGCACTCCGGCGATACCGCGCCGGCTGGGACGACAGAAACGCCAGGCGCGCCCGCCAGCGATACTCCGCCGGCTGATCAGCCCGTCGCCGACGAACCCGCCGTTCAGCCGCCAGTCGTCCAGACGCCGGTGATCGAAAGTTCGCCCGGCGACCGCGCGCTGTTGATCGGCATCGACGATTACGAGATGCGCGAGGCGAAGCTGACCGGCTCCGCCACCGATGTGAAGGCGATGCAAGTCTTCCTCGCCAAGACACTCGCCTACCGCCCGGAACAGATCCACACGCTGACCAACCGCAAGGCGACCCGCGAGGCGATCCTTGCCGAAATCGACGACTGGCTGGTGCGTCAGTCGACGCCGGCAAGCCGCGTCTTCCTCTATTTCAGCGGTCACGGTTCGGAGGAAATGGGCGCCGAGGCGACGACCAGCCCGACGCTGGTTGCAGCCGATGCCAAGCTGGTGCGCGAGGGCGGCAAGGTGACCGTCACCAACCAGATCCGCGAAACCGAAATCGCCGCAAGGCTGAACAGCCTCAAGGACCGCCGCGTCACGCTGCTGATCGATGCCTGCCATGTCGGGCCCGGCAGCCGCAGCGCGGTGGCGGCACCCTCCGGCACCGTGCGTTGCCTCGGCCCGGCGCTGGCAGCGCTCGAACCACCGAACAAATCAGGCAAGGAAGCCAAATTCTCCTTCGGCGGCGAAAACGCCATGGTCTGGTCGGCCGTCAACGCGGGGCAGTGGGCCTTCGTCGACCGCGAGGCCAAGCCGGCGCTCGGCGTCTTCACCCGCCGCTTCATCGAAGGCGTGCAGGATGGCGTGGCGCGCGCGGCCGACAAGCCGAATGTCAGCAATGCCGCTTTGCTCGACTATGTCCGGCGCAAATCGGACGAATATTGCCGGACGCATGCTGAGGATTGCCGCTTCACCCCGGTGCCGCAATTTTATGGCCAGCCGGATGCGCTTGGCCGGGATGTCATCACCGGCGAGGAAGCCAAGACGCCGCTCGCCGCCGTCGAAAACACGCTGAAGAGCGACAATGAGGCGGGCGTCGCCGTCGATGTGCTGCCCGGCACCGCGGTCAGCATCGGCGACAAGGTGGCGATGCGCGTCTCCACCAAGAAGTCCGGTTACCTGATCCTGGTCGATATCGACGCCTCCGGCAAGCTGACGCAGCTTTACCCGAACAAGCGCTCGATGGGCCTGAAACCATCAGCCAAAAGCGGCGACAACCGGCTCGATCCGGCCCGGCCGGTTGTCGTGCCCGATGCGCGCAATCCCTATACCGGCTTCGAATATGTGGTGGAGGGCCCGGCCGGCGTCGGCATGGTCGTTGCCATCCTCAGCGACAAGCCGATCGAAGTGCTAGACCTGCCCGATGTGCCGACGCCTCTCGTCGGCCAGCGCGCCGCCTTCAACTATGTCTACGATCTCGCCCGAAGCCTCAGGATCGTCGGCGACGACGAAACCGGCGCCCAAGGCAAATGGTCGTTCGATTCCAAATTCTATCGCATCCGCTGAACAGGAGCGAACCATGCCGAAATCCACTCTGCTGGCGGGTCTTGCCGCTTCCCTGATGGCGCTTGCTTCGGCTCATGCCGGCGACAGCAAGGCGATGCTTACAGCGCAAGCCGGGCTCGCCGCCGAACTGATCGACCGGACGCTGGCAAAGGAGGGGGTGGCCAATATCATGGTGTCGCCCGCAACCCTTACCGCAGCACTCGGTCTGGCAAGCCTCGGCGCCTCCGACCAAGGCAAGGCGGCGATCGCCAAGGGCCTCGGCTTCGGCGGCGAGGTGAAGGGACCGGAGGCGGTGCTTGACGCGATGTATCAGGAAAAGCCGGCAGCGCCGGATGCGCCTTTGACGACGGCGGTCGCGATCGTCTTCGACGACAAGCTGGTGCTCGTTCCCGACGCGCTCTCCATGCTCGCCCGTCACCACATCAAGCCTTCGATCGAGGATCTCGACGGACCGAAATCGGTCGAACACATCAACGGCTGGGTCAAACAAGCGACGCGGGGCGCCATTCCGGTCATCCTGGACTCACCGCCCGGCGGCGGCTTCGTCAGTCTCGGCGCGCTTTCCTTCAAGGCGCGCTGGAAGACCTCATTCGATAGGGAAAGCCCGGCAAGCCCTTTTCAGCGGCCGGATGGCTCGACGATTTCCGTACCGATGATGCATCTTGCCGGCGATGGGCAAAAATTCCGCTTCGACGAGAAATTCACCGCCGTCGACCTTGCCTATGCCGGCGGGAGCTACAGCATGGTCGTGGTGGCGGCCCGTTCCGGCAAGGGTGTGGGCGGCGCGGACCTGAAGGCGCTCACTTCCTGGCTGCAAGGGGAAAAATTCGAAGCCGCCAAGGGCGAAATCTTCCTGCCCCGCTTTTCCCTGAACGACGGGCGTGATTTGATGCCGATACTCAATGCGATGGGAGTGGCGCCCGAGAAGGCCAAGGATGCGGGTTTCCCGGGTTTCACCAAGGAAAACATCAGCCTGGCGCGCGTCCTTCAGAAGACGATGATCAAGGTAGACGAAAACGGCACGGAGGCGGCGGCAGCCACGGCTGTTATCACGGAACGCAGTATCGATCCGAAGCTTATTCGTGTCGTGGCCGATGCCCGTTTTGCCTTCGCGCTTCGCGATACAAGAACCGGCCTGCTGCTGGCCGCGGGCCTGATCGGCGATCCATTACTGGCAGGCGAATAGTATTCGGTTTCATGAATGTAATGAATGCAGGGGGACAAGTGCATGAGAAGTGATCTGATCGCCCGCTACACGATCGGCGAGCCGGTCTATGAGAACGAGTTCATCGTCTATCCGGCCCAAGACAAGCGGATGGACCATGCGGTCTTCATCGTCGCGCCCGATATGGCGCTGAAACTGGACAAGGCTCGTTTCGAGCGGGTCTGGACCTCCATCAACGAGGCCAAATCGCTGACGGCGCGCCGCTTCGTCGAAATCGAGGACCTCATTCCGCCGTCGCCGGAAGACGACAATTTCTATATTGTCGAGAAGCGGCCGTCGAAAACGCTGCACCAATATCTCGACGAAACGGAGATGGTGGCCTACGAGCGCGCCGTCGAGATCGGCCGCCACATCCTTGAGGGGCTGGCGACGCTGCACGGCGCCGGTTATGCCCACAATGCGCTGACGGACCAGTGCATCTATGTCTCCGAGGATTATTCCGGCCTGTCGGTGCGGATCGGCAACCTGCACCTGATCTCGAAGATCGGCGAGCACATCATCCCGCCCTATGTGCCGGAATTCGGCGCGCCGGAGATCTATGCCAGCGGTACTTTTTCCGCCTCCGCCGCGCTCGACATCTACGCCATGGGCATGATCGCCTACAAGCTGTTCCTGCCGCGGCAGGCCTACGCCAGCGTCTTCGACAGCGTCATGGTCTGGGAAGACGAGCACCAGCGCGAGCAGAGCTGGAAGAACATCCATCTCGATCCTTCCAATATCTTTCCCCGCCTCGACGTGCTGATTCCGGGCTTTCCCGAAGGTCTTGCAAGCCTGGTGGAAAGGATGCTGAGCCGCGACCCCTCCGCGCGACCGCGCACGGGCGCCGATGCGCTCGGCGAATTTGCGCGCGTGACGACAGGCATCCAGCCGATGTCGTGGGATCCGCGCGGCAGCATGCAGCAGCAGCCGGACGTCCCGAAACCGAAAAAGTGGACGCCTGTCAAAATCTCCATGATCGCAGCATTGCTGCTGATCTGCATCGGCGTCGGCGTCGTCACCATCCCCAAGCTGCTGGCCCCGGATCCGAAGCTCGTCGCCGACGTCGGCACCTGGAAGAAGGAGGCCGAAAGCCGCAAACAGAAGGCGATTGCCGCCAAGGCGCCGGAGCGCCCGGCTAATGACCAGGCAAAGCTATCCTATGACACCGGCGCATCGGCCCTGACATCGGCCGATGCCCTGCTCAAGGACGAAGATTACGAAAAGGCACTTCCGGGATTCCAGACGGCGGCCATCAATCTCGGCAATGCGCTGATCGGCATCTCGAAGGAGAATGCCGAGAAAGCGAGGGCTGCCGCTTCGGCCGCAGGCGGCGACAAGGCGCCGGGTTTTGCCGAGGCCGACGTCAAGATGAAGACTGCCGCCGATGCCGCCACCGCAAAGCAGATGCATGCTGCTGTCGGCGCCTACGACGAGTCGAAAACGACGTTTGACGATCTCGCCAAGGCGCTCACCGCGCTGACGGCGGCCGAAAAGGACGCGGCGGCAAAGCGCGAAACCGTCAATCGGATTGGCGCCGGCGATAGCCCCGATGTTGCCAAGGCGAGCGGGCTGATGACCGAGGCCAAGGCCAAGGCCGAGCAATGGCAGATGCCGGCAGCGACATCAGCCTACGGCGACGCCGCCAAACTGTTCGACGCCGTCATCGCCGATGTCATGGCGGCGAAGGATGAGGCAACGGCGCTGAAGCAGAAGGTCACCGATCTCAGCGCCTCGATCGCGACACGCGCCGGTGCTGCCGATCCGACGCTTGCGGCACTCGCCCCGAAGATCGGCGAGGCCGACGGCCGCTACACCACGGAGGCCTATAAGCTCGCGATCGCAGCCTACCAGCCGATCCTTGCCGATCTCGAGGCGCTATCGGCACGCGGCTTCTGCCCGGTTTCGCAGACGGTTGCCTTCGAGACCGTCCCAGCGGGAAACTATTCGCTGGAGAATGTCCGGCTGATGACCTCGTCGATGAAGGAGCTCGGCGGCATGCTTGGCGTCGCCAATGGCGCCGTGAAGGTCGACAAATCCTTCTGCATGCAGTCGAAGGCCGTCACCCGGGCGGAGATGGCGGAATATTACAGCGCCAATTCCGATCCAGCCGCAGCCCAGGCCTATGCCGACAATCCGCAGCAGCCGGCCGACGACGTGCCGCTTGCCGAGGCGCAGAACTATACGGCCTGGCTGTCGAAGCAGCTGAACGCGCCCGTTCACCTCCCGTCGGCGACGGAATGGATGGCGAGCGCGGCGAAGATCCCGCCGGAAAAGCTGCCCGACAACGGCGATATCATCCTGCAATGGAGCGCCACCCCCTGCGAAGCCGGCGGCAATGTCGCCTTCATGGCGCAGGAAGGCTCGACCTTCGTGGTCTGCTCCGACGCGTCGGCCGGCGGTATCTTCCGGGTTACTGCAGAATTGCGGTGAGCGCGGCGAAAAATGGGGCCGAATAGGGCAGTTTGCGCGCCGTTTCTGCTTCATTCGGCAGCTCGCGCTCAAGCCGCATCATTCGACAAATTTCAATTCCAAATTACAAAATACGCGCGTATATTGAACGTGGGGACTGCGGTATCCGTGCCTTGAGGGGTCGAGGACAATGTGCTGGAATACATCATCAGCATTCACGCCGGTTGGGTTTGCCTTGCGAGGTCCGGCATCTCGCAAGATCGTATGGACGTTGGGCGACGCGGCCCGTCTCCTGATCAACGACTGGCCGTGCGATGACGGCGAGGAATACGTGGCTGCCGTGAAAGCCTGCGTCGACGCATTGAGCGGGAAGATTGCTCCGGAACAATTCCGGGAAACGCTTCTGCGTGCGGCCGATGAGGCGGGTATCGCTACTCTATCGCTGGTCCGGCAGGGCGTTGGAGAGCAACGACCGGACATGCCTTCAAGCGCGCAAAGATAGTCCGAATTTCGAGAGGCTACTCGGCTTTCGACGTCATGTTTGCGCCAGAAGCCGCAGACATCAGTCCCAAAGCTAGAAAAGCACAAAATGCAGGATGATGAAGCCGATCCGAGTTTGTCTCTTGGTCTTTTCAGACTCAGTGGCCTCTTCGCCTCTGTCGTTATCATCGTATATATTTTCTGGGAAATGTTCAGCCAAAGCGCAGCCCTCATTCGGCTTTCGATGACAGCAAAACATTTCCCTTATGCTGAGAGATGTGACGCTAGCGGTAATCCGATTACTACAGGAGAGCCTAATTGCGTCGACCTTGGCCGCTATCTGGTCGTCTACGGCCCTGTCATCAAGGTCGTCCGCAGGGCGTGTTCCGGGAGTGACGGCGCCGCCGAGACGCTCATCCTAGACAAGGCGTCGAGGATCGAAATCAGCCTGGTGGAAAAATCCCTGAGTTTTCGAGCTCGCAATGGAGTAAGCGTACTTTGTATTCCATCTAATCTCAGCCCCGAGCAAAGCAACTAAGCTCCTCACCAACGACCGCTCAGGGCCAACTCTGCCATGGCTCAGGGCTCAGATACACCAAAACGCCTATCCCGACGTCAGCATCGAGCTATCGTTCGACAACAATGTCCATGACCTCGCCGGCGAGGGGTTCGAGCTCGGTATCCACATCGGTCCGCTCTCGGACAGCAGCTTGGTCGCCCGCCCGCGGATTCTCGCTGCCTCGCCGGACTATCTTGCCCGTCATGGCCGACCAACCTCGCCGGAGGCTTTGGCGAACCATCTCTGCCTCGGCCACTCCTATTGGCGCATGCAGGATCACTGGCACCTGGTCGGGCCGGGGGGCGAAATGCGCGATGTGTTGATTTCCGGAAAGTTCTCGACCAACCAGGGGGCGGCGCTGCGAATGGCAGCGCTCAGCAGCGCGGGAGTAGCGCTTCAACCGGAAGTGCTGCTCGCTGCCGATATCGCCGACCTGCTTCGGTGCATTTGTCGTGAGCTTCGCCGTCGCTTTCTGGGTGATAGTCAGGGTGCTCTCTAAGACCGACTGCCTTGTAGATAAGCCGCAAGATCAGGGCCTCAGTTGGCGGGAACGGCAAGCACGCAGGCGCAGCCGCTTCGACAGGTATTACGTCGCCGAGGAGTTTCGTTCATTGCGAAAGGCAGCAGCCATCGCCCAGGCAGGTTGTGCTTTATCCTTCGGCTCCCTTCTATTGCTGGGCTTATTGTTTGGCGAGAGAGCGTCTCATTAAGTTCGAACCACTCCTTCCGGTCAAATGCCTATCAAACCGGCGATCACCGCCGCGCCGGCGGCTTCACCGCGGCCCGCCGCTGCAGCGCGAAGCGTGCGGCTGAGCAGTTGACGTCGGGAACGAGATCGTAGGTCTGCTGGTAGAGGGTCTGCGCCAGCGTATTGTTGCCGCGGTTTTCCGAGGCGAGAGCTGCGAGCGCCGTGCGTTTGTAGGCCTCGACGATCGGTTCGGCTGCCTTGGCCAGCGCGGCGTCGTCTGACGGCTCGGCTGCCAGCGAAAGGGCGGCATAGGTTGCGTCGCCATCCCTGCCGACTCGGCCGCCGACGGCGCCGTTGAAGCTGGCCTCCGAAACCTGGCGCATGCGCCGGGCGTTCTTGATGCATGTCGGAATGCGGGCGGCCTCCGCATTGATGCGTTCTGCCGTTGGGCCACCCTCCGCGCTGCCGCTGTCCGACAGGATCACGTAGCCGATGATGCCGACGATGGCGAGATAGGCGACACCCATGCCGGCGAGGAAGGCCGGCTGCTTGAGGAGCGACTTCTTCGGCTTGTCGTCACCTGCCTTGGAGGCCTCCTTCTTCGGCGCCTCCTTGGCAGCAGCTTTGACGACGAATTGGAATTCAACGTCCTTGCCGAGACGGAAGCTGTCGCCGGCTTTCAGCGAGGCCGTCTGCAACAGCGCTTCGCCGCGCAGCATGATCGGGTTCAGCCCCATGCGGCGAATGATGAAGCCGCCATCGCTCTGCCGCTCGATGCGCGCATGGATCGGCGCCAGGAACGGATCGTCGACGACGATATCGGCGTTAGAAGCCCGGCCGATCGACATTTCCGGCCGGTCGAGCACATGGCTGCGGCTCTGGCCGCCGGGACCGGTCTGCAGAAGGCTAGGCTTGTTTCCGCGAAAGAAGGAAAAGACCATGATCAGAACATCCCACTCGACATCATCTCGACAATTGCAGGCGCCAGCACCAGAAGAAGGATCGATACGACGATCATCATCGCCGGCATGACGATCTTGGCCTTCAGCTTTTCACTGGCCCGGTCGGCCTTTTCCCAGCGGCGGAAGCGCAGGTCGCGCGCATGTTCGCGCAACAGCTCGACGCGGTTGCTGCCCTCGACTTCGCCCTGGATCACGGCGCGGATGACGCGGATGACCTCCTCGGCGGTCATGCGACGCTCTAGACGCTGCAGCGCCTCGATCATGCCGGTTCCGAGCGCCACATCCTTCAGCGTCTGTTCGATCTCCTCGCTCATGACAGTGCCGGGTGCCGCTTCGGCATAAAGCCTCAGGCTTTCCGGCAGCGTCGCCTGCGCCTGCTGCGTCATGACGACGAGATCGAGAAAGTAGGGAAATTCGCGCGAGATGCGTTCCTTGCGATCCTGCGCCTTGTCGTCGGCGACGACCCAGAAATAGATCGCGGGGATCAGGCCGAGGATCAGCCCGGCCACGAGCCCGCCGATGACGCTGCCGCTGGCGATGCCGAACAGCAGGCCGAGCAGGACGAAACCGAAAAGGCTCAAAACAACGAGCAGCGCGATATATTCCCGCCCCGTGACGCCGCCGAAAGGCCGGCCGCCATAGATCAGCTTCTGCTCGAGCTGCGCACCGTAGTCGGCCAGCAGCGGCTCGAAATGCGTCAGCACGAATTCGACCGGCGTGCGCATGCCGATGCTGTCGACGATATTCGGCGGCGGACCATCGCCGCCTGCGGTCCGGCGCACCACCTGAATGCTGCCGAGCATATCGCCGATCCACCAGACGAACAGCGCAGCGGTGATGCCGGCAAAGACGATGGTGATCGCGGCGAGGGGTATCTGAGACATCATACCGACACCTTCATCATCGAGCGCATCCAGAAGAAACCGGTCGCATAGAGAATGGCGCCGACGATCGCGATGACGATGCCGATGGCGTTGCCGAACACCTTGTCGATCAGTTCCGGCTGGCCGAAGAAGATCATCAGCATCATGAACAGCGCGCCGCCATTGACGACGCGGAAGTTCATGCGCGCCTGCGACGACGAGGTGGTGATCTTCTGATCGAGCTTCCAGATTTCCTTGAAGGATTTCGACATTTCGGTCAGCGGCTCGGAAATGTCGCCGCCCTGGCGGGCAAAAAGACCGAGTGCCGCATCGACCATCTTGAAATGCAGGCTCGGGACGTTGCGGCCGTGGCGGTCGAGCGCCTCGACCAAGCCGATGCCGAGCTTCTGTTCGCGGGCAATGCGCTCAAACTCGCGCGAGGCCGGCATCTGGCCGGTATCGGCCACCGCATTGACGGCGATGGCGAGCGGCTTACCGGTGCGCACCGCCGAGACGATCTGGTCGACGGCATAGGGCAGCTGCGATTCGATCTGCAGCCAGCGGCGCTGCAGATAATAACGGATCACGCCCTTGGGCAGGAAGATGGCGACCGGGATTGCGATGACGAAGCCGAAGATCGGCCCGAAGATCAGCGAAATCACGATGAAGACGACGATCGCCGTGATGCCGTAGGCGAGGATCATCGTATAGGGCGGAACGGCATCGCGCCCGAAGACCTGTGCTGCCTCGCTGGCGAGCGCGATGTCACGCTCGGTGGCGCGCAGCAGCGGCGCCGGCCAGCGCACCGGCGCGCCCCAGACGAGCAGCCCCGCCGTTATTGCGCCGAGGGCGACCGTAAAAATCTGCAGAATGCTGATATTCATCGCTTTGCCCTCAGACGAACATGTCCAGTTTTTCGATTTCGCCGTCGTCGTTGAACTCGACGAGCTCGGCGACGAAGCTCGGCAGGTAGCCGGTGAAAGCATGCACGGCCTGGCCGCCGGCGCGGCCGACCAGATTGAAGATCGGCTCGACGATGATCAGACCGGTATCCGGATCGATGCCGATCACCTCCGATATTTCGGTGACGGCGCGCCGCCCGTTCGCCAAGCGGTTCAACTGCACGACGAGCTCGACGGCGGCAACGATCTGCTGGCGGATCGCCATGACAGGCAGCGAGCTCTGCCCCTGCAGCACCATCACCTCAAGGCGGGTCATCATGTCCTGCGGCGTGTTGGCATGCGCCGTCGTCATCGAGCCGGCATGGCCGGTGTTCATCGCCTGCAGCATGTCGATCGCCTCCGCACCACGGCACTCGCCGACGATGATGCGGTCGGGACGCATGCGCAGCGCGTTGCGCACGAGATCGCGGATGGTGACGCTGGTCTCGGATTCCGCCGTCTTCGGCCGCGATTGCAGGTAGACGACATGGATGCCGTCGAGCTGCAGTTCGGAGGTGTCCTCGACGGCAACGACGCGCTCGCCGACGGGGATGAACTGCGACAGGCTGTTCAAGAGCGTCGTCTTGCCGGAACCGGTGCCGCCTGAGACAACGATGTTCTTGCGCGAGCGGACAGCCGCCTCGAGGAAGGCGCGCATCGGCTCGCTGAGCGCACCGGCGGTGACCAGCTTGCTGATATCGAGCCGCGACTTGCCGCCGAACTTGCGGATGGTGAGGCAAGCGCCCTTGACCGCCAGCGGCGGAATGACGGCGTTGACACGCGAACCATCCGGCATGCGGAAGTCGGCCATCGCCTCGCTCTCGTTGATCGAGCGGTTGGAATCGACGGCGATGCGCTCGATCACCTTCATCAGCTGCCGCTCATTGGCGAAGGCGAAGGGATAGCGCTCCAGCAGACCGAATTTTTCGACGTAGATCTCGTCGTAGCGCGTCACCATGATTTCCGAGATGACGTCGAGATCCATCAGCTCGGAGATCGTCCCCCAGCGATACATCAGCTCCTCGATGCTGGAGCGCAGGTGCATATGGGCGATTTCATAGCGGTCGCCGGCGTTGAAAAGGGCTTGCCGGGACTGGAAGGCGGCGCTGAACCGGGTATCGAGCTGGGCGAAGTCGGAGCGGGTGGATTCGAAGTTCAGCTTGAGCTGCAAGGCCGATATCAGCGCCTTGCCGACGTCGAACAAGCGGCGATTGTCCTGCTCCTCGCGCGACAGGCTTGCGGCATTCGACGAGGCGTCGCGCCGCCCCGTGCGGGCAATGCGTTTGGCCAGCCACCGATAGACGGCGTTCTTGATGACGAGGATGACGAGATCCTGCGGTGCAGCGTCGAGCGCCTCCTTGATGAACATGTCGAGGCGCTCGCGGATTCGGTTTCGCGTGTCCTCGCGGCCGAAATCGGCGGATTTCACCAGCCGGTCATATTGCGTGTCCTTCAGCAGGCGCTCGTGGATTTCCATCTGCAGCGCGAGCACGCGTTCCTGATCGGGAAACTGCGTGACCGCTTCGGCGGCCGCGGCCGGCTCGACGAGCTCGATCGTGACGTTCGGCACCCAGATCGACATGCCGGCCGAGACCGCAACCGGCGTGCCGGCCCGAAGCGGCTGATCGTCGACGCGCGTCGGGTTGCGGCCATGATGCTGCACCGACCAGCCCTGGCCCGACTTCCGCAGCACGAATTGCGGTGAAGAGACGTGGCTGCCGCGCAGGCGCACGACGCCCGCGCCGGCAGGCAGCGTCAGCGTGCTGCTTTCGCCGACGAAATAGGTCTCGTTCGCCGAGAGCGGGATCACCTCCCGACCGCTGCCGTCCTCATAGGAAATCTTCAACAGCATGGCTCATTCCCCCGCGGCGGTCACATGCGCGTCCAGTTGATGCTCGGCAGGTCCTCGACGGTATTGTCGGCCGGATTGCGCAGCACGAGGTTCAGGCTGCCGTTCGACTGGCCCATGGCAAAAATCAGCATTTCAGCTTCCGACGGCGTCACTTCGACGGTCACATTGTTGTAGGTGCTGTTGGCCTTGGTGACCGCACCCTCCGCCGTCGTCGCCGCGCCGACGGCCAGAACCTTGACATTCTGCAGGAAGGTGCGGGTGACGACGCGGGTGCGCGAGCTTATGCCGAGTTTATAATCCTGCGCCTGTTTGCGGTAGGCGTTGACGTCGTTCTCGTCTGCGCCGGGATATTGGGTGAGGTAGTTCTTCAGCATCTGCTCGACGGGCGACTGCGGCTGGGCTGGAGCCTGCGGCTGTCCTGCTGTGGCCGGCGCCTGACCAGGGACGGCAGGCTGGCCTGGCACGGCAGCGGGCTGGCCAGGGGCCCCCGGTTGGGCCGCTGCGGCCGGCGCCACGGGCTCGACCGGTTCGTCGACCGTGCCGATGATATCGACATAGCTGCCTGGCTCGACGAAATGGCCGACGGCCGCGGCTGCGTTGACGGGAAGGGTCAGCGCCCGCTTACCCGGCGCGATCATCGTCGTAAGGCGTCCGCCGTCGGTATCGTCGAAATACTGGAAGAGCAGCACGGAGCCGGCCGGAATATCGCTCGCAGCCGTCCTGTCCTTCAGCCATTCCTGATAGGCGCTGGCGGCAGGCACCGCGAGTTTGGCGAGCGCCCCGAAGCTTTCCGGCAGCATCACCGGCTCGGCAAGCATGTCGGGCGTGATCGCCTGTCCTCGCGTGACCTTCCTGTCGGGCTGGAGCCGCATGAAGGCATAGGCCGTCTGCTCGTTCTTGACGCTCTCGGTCCAGAAGTAGAGCAGAACGCCGGTGATTAGCCCGACGATGACAGCCGCGATGAGCTTCCAGTTCATGGTGTTATTCCCCCTACGAAGGGTTGCCTGATTTGAATGACCTCGACGGTTCGGCCGTCGGTTTTGCTGCGAGTGTAAAGAACATTGGCCTCGACGCTGCCGCGCCGGCCATAAAGCGCAGTAACCCCGCCGCGCTGCGCTGGCGGCGTCTCGATGGTGAAGCCGTCGCGGGCAAGCAGATCGGCGCGCTGATCGGACCAGCGCACGGCCGACAGCGTACCTTTCGACACGACCGTGCGTGACGTGTGGCCCTTGTCGCGATCGCCGATATCGCTCAGCACCTCGACACCGGCCGGCGGACGCAGCGACTGCGGCAGCTTGGTGACATCGGCAGGTGCTGCAAAGGCCGGCAGCGTCGAGGCAACATCGTCGAAGCGGCTCATCAGCACCTCGGTCATCGGCGCATCGGCCGGCCTGCGGATCATGATCGTGACGCCCGGGATGGGCGCTCTCGCCGAAGAATTTGCAGGGTCCTGACGTCTGAGATAATCGAGGGCAGCCTCGCCGTCGCCGTCGAAGAATCGCACCACCACGGCGAGATCGTCGCGAATGCGGCTCGTCTTCGGGACGATCAGCATGTTGGCGGCAATGACGGCGGTCAGTTCTTCCTTGTCGTTGCTTTTCGGCAGGGCGGGTCGGGTATTGACGGCCAGCACCCGCAGCCACTCGTCGGTGATATCGGAAATGCTGCGATCGCTCTGATAGGGCGTGAATTCAAGCGGCTGGCCGTTGATGACGAGATCGCGCGGCGCGCGTTCCGGCGCGCCAAGGATGCCGGCCAGCATCGAATTCAGCGTCACCCTCAAATCCTTGTAGATCTCGGCTCGAACAGGTGTGGCCGCGGCGGCGTCAAGCCCGATGACGAGCACCAAAGCGGCGAGATGGCTGGTAAAACTAAAGGAGATGCGCGGGCCCCGTCTCATCTTATTTCGCTCCCGGAAAGACGCCGTCGAACAGATCGCCAGAATCGCTGGCCACTCCGCGGATTTCCCGGCGCAGGGTCGGATCGTAGCCTCGGCGCGTGGTATCGTTGTTGTGGGAGGCAAACAGTGTCGAGTCATCCACCGTGAACGCGTCCTTCCAGCGGAGGCTCCTGATGGTATCGAGATCGTCGGAATCCCTGAACTTGTAGACTCGATCGGCCGTCGCGGTGACGAGCTGCGGCTTCTCATTGGCGAGGTCGCCGACCATGTCGCCGAAATCGCGGCCGTCGCTCTTCCAGGTCTTCTGTACGTCGTCCCAGACAAAGGTGCGCTGCGGGTCGCCGCCGCCTTCATGCGATGGTGTGCGTGAGCAGCTCATGGCGTCGCGTCCGGGCAGTGCCGGCAAGGCCGGTATCGGGAAGACGTTCGAGAAATCCGACGTGCAGGACAGGCCGTTCGCCTCGGCGAAGGCGGCGTTGCGCATTGCAACCATGGTTCCGACCTTCTTGGTGGAAATCTTGTTCGCATGAATGACGAAAATCACGATCAGCAGGATGACCGGCGCGGCGAGCACGAATTCAATCGAGGCGAGACCGCGCCTATCGCGGTGCAGCCGCATCAGCAGCCCGCGGCCGGGAGGACCGCTCATAGGCTCAGTGTGTGTTGACGGCAGCCCAGGCATTGGCTCCTCCTCGGTCGAAGACGCGGGTCAGGCCGGTAAAACTATCGGCCGCCGGGCTCTGCTTGATGGTGTTGGAAACTTGGCCGATATCGTCGGCGAGTGTCGCGGGGGCAAGCGATGCCAGCCAGTCCTGGGTGTAGAGGTCGAAGGCCGTGTAGTTGTGGACCCAGCTCTGCGCCAAGGCGTAGGCGGACGGTGTCTTGTCCTTGAAGATGCGGATCTGCAGCCTGGCGCGCGGGGCGCGGGAAACGATCGCCAGCGTCTGGTAGTCGTCGAGCTGCTCGCCGCCGAAGGGCGTGAAGTTAAACGGTATGCGTCCTTTCAGCCAGTAAGGCTTCGGGAAGGAGATGACAGGCAGGGGAGCACCCGCCACGGAAATCGCGCCACCGGCTGGGCCGCAGACCTGATTCCAGATCATGTCGAACTTGCGGGTGAAATCGTTCTCGTCTTTTGTCTGCTTGTCGGAATAGCGCGGCGGTACGTCGATCGGCAGCTGAAAGGGGTTCACGATGCCGAACTCGATGCCGAAGAGTTCCTCGGCGATATAGAAGCTGCCATCGAGCAGCAATTCCTGCCACCAGCTGAGATCGCCAAATTGCTCGATGATTGCCTTGAACGGGACCTTGCTCAGATAGGCCGGGCCGAAGGCTTCATAAAAGATGTAGAAGTCCACTAAAGCATCGTCGATGCCGCTCTCGTGGTTGACCCAGTCGCGGATATGGCTGCCGTCGACGCCGCCCGCGGTCAACGGGCCCTTGCCGTTGGGGAAGCCACGTTTGGCAAACTCGCCGCGCATGAGGAGCGGATCCTGCCCTTGCGTGCCCTTGCTCATCGCCAGGCACATTTCAGCATAGGCCGCAGCGGGATTGATGCCGTCGCGATCGACCGGCAGGTTGCCGCCGGCGCCCTCTCCGGCGTCGTTGCAGGATTCGCACGGCGGGTGGAAGACGACATGATCCGACTTGTTCAGGCGCACCAGATGCAGGGCTTCGTTGCCCACGCGCTGAGGAAAGCTCTCGACGAGGTAGTCGTTGAGGTCGTTCATGGCGTCGATAATGTCGCTGGACTTTTCGATAAGGCCCCATGGATCATAATCGAGCTGTGCTTTTACCGTATATGCAAGCGCCTTGGTGGCTCCTATCGCCCGGACCCCCTGGAATGCCAGGCAAGCACCGTAGATGATGCCGCCGATGATCGGGACCTTCTGCCAGCCCGGGCAATAGGGCATCGGCGGCATCGGCGGCAAAAGGGATGCCGGCCCGAAGCCTTCAGTAAAAGAATATTGGGCGAGTTTTGCCAGAATGGCGGTAGAGCGCAGGGCAAGCTCCGCCGTCGTCAGCTGGAAGGCGACTGACGTCGCCATGACGACGGTTGCCTGCGAGGAGGCGACGTTGTTCATCGCCATAATGTTGAGATAGCGGGCTTCCCAGTCGGCGTGGACGAGAGCAGCAGCGTCGGCCGTGTCTTGCGTGCGCTGCTTGTCGTAGATCATCTGTCCCGTATTCAGGATCCAGACGATCATCAGGGCGAGCGCGATCGTCATGTAGAGAATAATCGGTGACAGGAAGCCGCGTTCGTCGCGGTGCAGGCGCTTGATAAGGGTCGGTGTCATAGCAGGTTCACCTCCGCCGTCGAGATCGTGTAGTAGCGGCCGTCCTTCCTCTGGCCGCGGGCAAAGACCCAGCCGGCATATTCGAGCAGCAGGAAGCGCGCTTCCACCTTGGCGGTAACCGGCACATGCGGCGAACGGTTGATGGCGGCATAGATCGCCATCGGCGCGCGGTCGACGGTCACGGTGACGTTCTGCGGGTCGAACATATAGCGGGCCTGGTTGCGCATCGCGCGCCAGTTCTTCGACAGGCCCGAGGCATCGGCAAGGCTTTTCAGCGCATCTTCCGGCGGCTGGCAGGCACCGACGCATTTCAGCTGGTCGTAGGGTGCGGCCGGGATCAGCGCCAGGCGGGCGGCAAGATCGGCCTTGCCGGCGGCAGCATCGTCGTCGCAGGTCCTGGCGTCGATCAAGCTCCGGATGGTGATCGGCAGGGCCGGACAGAAATAGACACGGGCGCTGCGCGCCGCCGCATAGGCGGCATAGTGGGTGAAGAGGTGGTTCTTGGCCAGGATGGTGAACTGGAAGACCACGAACATGAAGAAGACGAAGACCGGTGTCACGAGAACGAAATCCATCATCGTCGTGCTGCCGGAGATGTCGCCGTGCAGCTCCGATATCCGGCGCCGGCGGGCGGAAAGCCGCGGCAGCAGCAGCAGCGAGGCAAGCAGCATCAAGGCGATCGCAAAGGTACCGAGGAGCGCGCCGTGATCCTGAGGGACCCAGAAGGTCCGCGAGTGCAGGATCGAACTCCAGAAGGCACCGTCGAAGATGGGGCGTTCGAGTTCAGCGCGCATTGCCGTTACCTCACGAGTGAAAGAGGGGTGAAATCGGGCATGAAAAGGCACCAGAGAAGTCCGAGAGCAGCGGCAACGCCGAAGCGGACCGTGTGTTGGGTTTCGCGCGGCTTCAGCACCGAAGCGGCATCGCGGAAACCGGCAGGCAGGAGAAGCGCAAACAATCCGACCGTTCGGGCCAGCACGCTCCACTGAACACGCCGCGCCATGGAGAAAACGGCGATCACGCCGCCGGCCATCAGCGAGGCAAGTGTGACGTCGATGGCGGGCCAGAGGCCGAGAATGGCGCCGAGCGCCGCCATCAGCTTGACGTCGCCGCCGCCGCAGCTTCCGGCTGCGAAGGCGATGATGAAGATCAGGCCGGCTGCAAGGAGGCCTGCGAAGGCAAGCCCTATTCCTGCGAGACCGCCGCTGATTGCCGCCAACATGAACCCGCCAAGCAGGCAGGGGTAGGTGACGGCGTTCGGGATATGACCGTGGCGATGGTCGAGCACCGCCGCGGTCATGGTGCAGGCGACGGCAAGAGCCGCCGCCGCAGGCATCAGGGTCAGATCATAGGTCGTATCCATGATCCCGATCCGCTTATTGACCCGGCTCAGGAATTCTCTCGGCATCCGAGAGCGCCGTGTTCTTTTCGTTGAACCATTCGCCGATCTGTTTGCCGAAGGCGAGCAGGATCAGCATCAGCGGAATGACGATCAGGGCGACCGCCAGGACGATCTGGGCCATGTCGCCGCGTTCGTCCTTGTGAAGTGCAATTGCGAGAGTCTTGAGTTTACCAAACATGTGATTACTCCTCATTCTCAGGTTTGTTTCGGTTCGAAGCCGTGGTGAAGATGAACCAAGCATACGCCATCGATCCGAACGAGCATGTTGCTCGATCCAATGATTTTTTCTGCTTCAGCTTATCTTCCCCGGCGGCCAACGTTTGTTGAGCAACACCATTAAGACCCAAGAGTGCGCCCAAGGCCAGCCCTCCGTCAAGCAAACGAAACGAAGGGTTCCAATTGTCTTGGAGGCATCGCCGGAAAAATCGCAGTTGACGACGGATTCTCTTAACTAAGCTTTTGAACAGGCTGCAGTTTTACATGCGAAGAGGAAGTTTTTGATGGTTCTTCGCGGCTTCGTCTACTGCTCCATAATTGGTCAATTCTTTCAAAGCGATAGAAGAAACGGCGTACTGCGATCAGAATCACTGCCTGCGCGACGCCCGACCATGGTGTTGTTTGATGATCTGGATTAAGCTTTCCCAAAATGGTGGGTACCGCCCGCCAGTCGATCCGGAGAGAAAACGATGGAAACGATGAGCAGCATCTTAATACTTGCATTGGTCCTCATTCCATTGATGATGTTCTTTCCCACCGCGGTTCAGATGATGGCGACACTGTTCGGCATGAGCACGGTCCTGGTCGGGATGCCGCTCTGATGAAAGCCGTTTCCGACGACGCTGCCGAACAGGCAACCTTCCAGGTCCTGACCCGGGCGCTGGACAAGCTGCTCGGGCCGATCCGTTTTCTCCTCGATGATCCGAGCGTGTCCGAAATCCTGATCAACGGCACATCCGACATCTTCGTCGAAAGGCGAGGCAAGCTCGAACGCGCCGATACGCGCTTCGCCAGCCGCGAAGACCTGGAATCGGCCGCGCGCAGCATCGCGCAGTTCTCAGGCAAGCGGCTGACGCCGGAGGAGCCGAGCGTCGAGGCGCGTTTGCCGGATGGTTCGCGCGTGCAGATGATCCAGCCGCCCGCCTCCCGCACCGGGCTTTGCATCTCCATTCGCCGCTTTCTGAAAGAACATCGCAGCATCCGCGATCTCGTCACCCAGGGCAGCCTGACCGACCAGTCGCTGACGCTGCTGCAGGCGGCCGTCGGGCTGCAGAAAAACGTGATCATCTCCGGCGGCACCGGCACCGGCAAGACGACGATGCTGAACGCGCTGTCGGAAGCCTTTGCCGACCACGAGCGCATCATCGTCATCGAGGACACGTCGGAACTGCAGATCCGCAAGGAACACGTCGTCTATCTCGAAGTGACCAAGCCCGACCGTTTCGGCCGCGGCGGCGCCAGCATCCGCGACCTCTTCCGCTCGTCGCTGCGCATGCGGCCGGACCGGGTCATCGTCGGCGAGTGCCGCGGCGGCGAGGCGCTCGATATGATCCAGGCGATGACATCAGGCCACAGCGGCAGCCTTTCGACGGTACATGCGAACACGCCCTATGACTCCCTGCACCGGCTGGAAACGCTGGCGCTGATGTCTGATATCGACATGCCGCTTCGGCCGCTGCGCGCCCAGATCGCCTCGGCGGTCGACGTCGTCGTGCAGATCGCCCGCTTCAAGCGCACCGGAAGGCGCCGGGTGATCGAGATCTCCGAGATCAAGGGCCTGAACAATGACGGCCAGTATATCGTCGAAAGCATCTACAAGCTCGAGGGCGACGGACATTCCAATCCCGATGGCGCGCTGCTGTGGACCGGTGTCGTGCCGAGCTTCGCCGCCGATGCGGTGGAAGAGCTGCAAGGCGCCGAGCGCCCCGAATGGGTCGGCGCCGCCGCGCTGCATACAGCCTAAAAACAATCGAAATTCTGTTCTACATTATATAGTTAGAGCACGATGTCATCCGAAAACCGCTCACACCTTTGGGCATCATGCTCTGTCAGACGCCGTCCTTTTCGGCGCTCGCCGCCATATGGGTAAGATCGTCCCAGAGGCTTTCGGCAAAACTGCGCAGGACCGTGAGTTCGAAGCTGTCATCGCCGGTGCGGACGATCTGCACCGAGAGATGACCGACCATTGTCATGGCCGAATGGCCTTCCGGAAAGACGGAAGGATCGAGATCGACGGCGGTCCCCCTTGAGAGAAGCGCCCGCGAAGAACGGCCGGAAACGCCGATACGCACGCGCCCGTGGCTCTGGTCCATGACGAAGGCCTTTCCCGCAAGCGCTGCAACGAGAGCATCGAGGCTGGCGGGCACGAACGGTTCGTCGCCGGCGACGAACCATTGGCGGAAACCCGCCTGGCGGATCGAACTTTGCGCAAAGCCTGCTTTCACCAATTCCGTGGCGAGCGCGGTGGGCTCGATCGCGCCGAGCACATGCAGGAGATGGCCCTCCGGCAAGGCTTCCAGCCGGACGCCCGCCCCTGAGATGCCGTTATATGCCATGCCGGCAAGAACCGGTTTGTGCTGCGGAAGATCACGCATGGAGCTTCTCGTTTTCGGGATCGATGAAGACGGGATGGCAGAGCACCGCATCGGTGATTTCGTTGCGCAGGCCGTTCCAGACCGTCACCTTTTCACCGATGCGCTCCGGCCCACGCCTGACGAGCGCCAGGCCGATCGTATGGCCGAGCCCCGGCGAAAACGCGCTTGAGGTGACGTAGCCCTGGTCGTTCTCGAGCGTCGCCGCAGCACCCTCGGCAAGAATATGCGAGCCGGTGCGGAAGCCGCTTGCCGGATTAAGCGGCTTGACGCCGACGAGGCGGGGCCGCTCGGGATCCTTCAGCCCTTCACGGGCAAGCATTGCCTTGCCGATGAAATCCGGCTTCGTTGAGGAAACCATGCGGCCGAAACCGAGATCGCCGGGCGTCACCGTGCCGTTGATCTCGGCATGGGTGACATGGCCCTTTTCGATACGCATGACACCGAGCGCTTCGGCGCCGTAGGCGCAGATGCCATATCTCTCGCCCGCCGCCATGACCGCATCGGCAACGCCTTCGCCGTAGCCGGCGGGTACTGCCAGCTCGTAGGCAAGTTCGCCGGAGAAGGAGATCCGGAAGAGCCGGCCTTCGAGGCGGCCGCCGAAGAGGGAGACCTTGCGGGCGCTCATGAAGGGGAAGGCCGCATCCGACAAATCCTCGTCGACGATCTCCTGGAGAATGGTACGCGACTTCGGCCCGGCGACGGCCATCTGCGCCCATTGATCGGTCGAGGAGGCGAAGCAGACGTCGAGTTCCGGCCACAGCGTCTGGGCGCAGAATTCCAGATGGGTCAGCACGCCGGCGGCGAGCGCCGTCGTCGTCGTCATGAAGAAATGCTCGTCACCGAACCGGCTGGTGGTGCCGTCATCATAGATGAAGCCGTCCTCGCGCAGCATGATGCCGTAACGCGCTTTGCCGACGGCGAGCTTGGCGAAGCCGTTACAATAGATGCGATCGAGGAAGGTCGCGGCATCCTTGCCAAAGATTTCGATCTTGCCGAGGGTCGAGACATCGCAGAGGCCGGCATTCTTCCGGATGTTCAGCACCTCGCGGTCGACGCTTTGGCGCCACGTCGCCTCGCCGGCGCGCGGAAACCAGGCGGAACGGTACCAGAGGCCGGTTTCGACGAAGACCGCGCCGTTCTTCTCGGCCCAGCCATGCAGCGGCGATTTGCGCGCCGGCTGGAAATGTTTGCCGCGCGACGTCCCGGTCAAAGCGCCGAAGGAAACCGGCGTATAGAAGGGCCGGAACGTTGTCGTTCCCACTTCGGCAGGTGACACGCCACGCGCCTCGGCAAGAATTCCGATGGCGTTGATGTTGGAAAGCTTGCCCTGATCGGTCGCCATGCCTGATGTCGTGTAACGCTTGGCGAGTTCGACATGGCCGTAGCCTTCGCGGACAGCGAGACCCAAATCCTTGAGATGCACGTCGTTCTGATAGTCGACGAAAGCCTTGCTCTTCGAACCCTTCACCGACCAGAGTGGCTTTGCCTGTGCAGCCGTCTCGGACGCCTCGCCAAAGGCCGGCTCCGCCGTTGCGAAACCGATCGCCTTCAACGCGGCAGATGCCTTTGCGGCGCCATCGCCGAGGCAGGTCGCCGTCTTCGCAAGGCCGGCGGCCGAGCCGGCAACGGCAAGACTTTCCTGCTGGGCGGGCGCCAGAAACGCCGAGGCCTCGTGCGACCATTGCGGCTTCGCGCCGCGATGACAGGCAAGATGAATGATTGGGCTCCAGCCGCCTGACATGGCAAGCGCATCCGCTTCGATACGGCGGGTGCCGTCTGCGGTCTTGACGTTGACGCCGCGCAGGCTCTTGCCGCCAAACGCATCGATGACCCTGGCGCCCTCCAGCACTTCGGCGCGGCCCTGCCAACTCCCACCTCCATCCCCGCGGCTGTCGACGATCGCCGCGACCGCGAGGCCGGCGGCCTCGAGATCGGCGGCGGTGCGATATCCGGCGTCGTTGGTGGTGAAGATGACAGTGCTTCTGCCGGGTGCGACCGCCTGTCGATTGAGATAGCTGCGCATCGCGCCTGCCATCATCACACCGGGAATATCGTTGCCGCCGAAGACGAGCGGACGCTCCTCGGCGCCGGTTGCAAGGATCGCCTGGCGGGCGACGATGCGCCACAACCGTTCGACGGGGCGTTCCGGGTCGGGTATCGCCACGTGCTTCTGCACCCGTTCGACCGCGCCGAAGACATTGTCATCGTACCAGCCGAACACCGTCATGCGCGGCAGGCGGCGCACATTCTCCAGGCTCGCCAGTTCGGCAAGCAGCTCACCGAGAAGCGCGTCATCCTCGCCGTCGATGGTGCCGCTGTCGGAAAGCAGGCTGCCGCCGAGTTCGGATCCCTCGTCGGCGAGGATGACGCGCGCACCGGCGCGGCCGGCAGTGAGCGCTGCGGCAAGACCGGCAGGGCCGGCGCCGATCACCAGCAGATCGCAATGCGCCCAGCATTTCTCGTAAGTGTCGGGATCGGCTTCGTAGGAGGCTCTGCCGAGGCCGGCCGCCTTACGGATCACCGGCTCGTAGAGCTTTTCCCAGAGGGCCGCCGGCCACATGAAGGTCTTGTAGTAGAAACCGGCGCTGAGGAAGGGCGACAGCAGTCCGTTGACCGCGCCGACATCGAAGCCGAGCGAGGGCCAGCGGTTCTGACTCTTTGCCGTCAGCCCCTCGTAGAGCTCGATCATCGTCGCGCGCGTATTCGGTTCGGTGCGCCCGCCGCTGCCCGTCGTCACCAGCGCGTTCGGTTCGGCAGCCCCCGCCGTCAGAATGCCGCGCGGGCGATGATATTTGAAACTGCGGCCGACGAGTTGGACGCCGTTGGCAAGCAGCGCCGAGGCGAGTGTGTCGCCCGGATGGCCCTCAAGAGGCTTGCCGTCGAAGGTGAAACCGAGCGAAGTAGTGCGGTCGATGCGGCCGCCGGAAGAAAGACGGAAGCTCGTCATGCCGGTTCTCCGCCGAGCTTGGAGAGGGCGGCATCCCTGACGCCGTGGACCGCATGGGTGACGGTATCCCGTTCGACGATCAGCCAGCGGCGGCATCCGGAGGAATGGTGCCAGTATTCGCTGTGCCGGCCCCGCGGATTGTCGCGCAGATAGACATAATCGTACCAGGCCTCCGCACCGGCATCCGGCGCCGGCCGAGCAAGGCCGGCATCGCCGCGGATCGAGAACTCCTCCTTCGGTCGGACGCCGCAATGAGGACAGGAAATCAGGCTTGCCATCGTCAAATGTCCTCAGTGCAGATTGGGCTGGGCGCCGACGCCCTTTTCGTCGATCGGGTAGCCGCGCGCGAAGCGGTCGAGCCGGAAGGCGCGGGCGGTCTGATGCGGCGCATTGCGGGCGATCAGATGGGCGTAGCAGAAGCCGGAGGCGGGTGTCGCCTTGAAGCCGCCGTAACACCAGCCGGTGTTGAGATAGAGATTGTCGATGTGGGTGCGGTCGATGATCGGCGAGCCGTCCATGCTCATATCCATGACGCCACCCCAGGAGCGCAGATATCGCACGCGCGACAGCGAGGGAATCAGCGCAAGCCCGGCTTCGGCGACATGCTCGACCGAGGCGAGATTGCCGCGCTGGGCATAGGAATTGTAGCCGTCGATGTCGCCGCCGAAGACAAGGCCGCCCTTATCCGACTGGGACGCGTAGAAATGCCCGGCGCCGAAGGTGACGACGGTGTCGATGAACGGTTTGAGCCCTTCCGAAACAAAGGCCTGCAGCACATGGCTTTCAATCGGCAGCCGCAGGCCGGCCATATCGGCGACGACGGTGGAGTTGCCGGCAGCCGCCAGCGCCAGCTTGCCGCAGCCGATGAAACCCTTGCTGGTCTCGACGCCGGTAATCTGACCGTTTTCGCGGCGGATGCCGGTCACCTCGCACTGGGTGATGATGTCGACGCCGCGTTGATCGGCGCCGCGCGCATAACCCCAGGCGACCGCATCATGGCGCACCGTGCCGCCGCGCGGCTGGAACAGGCCGCCCATAATGGGGAAACGGGCATTGTCGAAATCGAGGAATGGCAATTTCTTGCGCACCGCCTGCCGGTCGAGAATCTCGGCATCGACGCCGTGCAGCCGCATGGCATTGCCGCGGCGCGTATAGGCGTCGCGCTGCGCATCGGAATGGAAGAGGTTGAGCACGCCGCGCTGCGAGACCATGGCGTTGAAGTTGAAGTCCTGCTCCAGCCCTTCCCAGAGCTTCATCGACAGCTCGTAGAAGGGATTGTTGCCCGGCAGCAGGTAGTTCGAGCGGATGATCGTCGTGTTCCTGCCGATGTTGCCAGAGCCGAGATAGCCCTTTTCGAGGACGGCGACATTGGTGACGCCGAATTCCTTGGCAAGATAATAGGCGGTGGCAAGACCATGGCCGCCGCCGCCAACGATAATGACGTCGTAATGCGGCTTCGGCGCCGGATCGCGCCAGGCCGGCGCCCAGCCTTTGTTGCCGCGAAGGCCGTTCAGGAAAATCGAAAGAGCGGAATAGCGCATGGTCACCCCGGAAAGAAGAGGTGCATGATGCCAGAAAGGGGAGGGCGGACTTGCACAGAAGGGACATCAATCGCTAAGAAAGAGACATGTCCTCGCTTGATAGCAGAAATGTGCAGACGATCGGCTTTATCCTTATCCCGGGATTCGCCCTGATGTCCTATGCCTCGGCGACCGAACCGCTGAGGGCGGCAAATCTTCTGGCTGGACGCGAGATCTATCGGCTGCAGATCTTCTCGCCGGATGGCGCAGCGGCACTCTCCTCCTCGGGTGTCAGCGTCCCTGCCGAACCTCTCCCTGTCAGGGGCGCGGGGCTCGGAACGGCCTTCGTCTGCGCCGGCGGCTTGCCCCGCGACTGGCGGTATCCCGGCGTGCTTTCCTGCTTGCGGCAGCTGTCGCGCGAAGGTGTGAGGATCGGCGGCATCTCGGGCGGCCCCTATCTTATGGCCGCCGCCGGACTGCTTGGCGGCCGCGACTTCACCATCCACTGGGAGCATGCGGCCGCCCTTCTCGAAGCCTTCCCGGATCTCACGCCGCGCCAGGCGCGCTTCATGATCGACGGCAACAGGATCACCTGCGGCGGCGGCATCGCACCGCTCGACATGATGCATGTGCTGATCGCCGAGCGCATGGGGCCGGATTTCGCTCGCCGTGTCAGCGACTGGTATCTTCATACAGAGGTCAACGAGCCCGCTGCACCCCAGCGCGCATCCTTGGCCGAGCGTTACGGCGTCCATCATCCCGGCCTGCTTAACGTTCTCGAACGAATGGAGGAGACGATCGAGATGCCGCTCGAGCGTGCCGCCATGGCGCGCATCGCCGGCGTCACGACCCGCCATCTCGACCGGCTCTTTGCTGCCCATCTCGGCACCACCTTTCTTGATCAATACCGCAGGATCAGGCTGCAGCATGCCCATCGGCTGCTGAAGCAGAGCCCGCTTTCCGTCTCGGAAATCGCGGTTGCCACCGGCTTTTCCAGTCTGAGCCATTTTTCCCGCATGTTCCGTGCCGTCTATGGCATCGCCCCGCGTGAGGCACGGCGGGAATAGGTTTTCTTCACGGTTGAGGAATTTTCACTATGACGATAGGGTTGCCTTCAGAAATGAGAAGGCGGCAGGGGAAAACCCATGAAATCCAAGCGTGCAGCGGCAGAGCAACCGGAACAGGCGAATAGTGGACGCGCTCCCTTTTCCCAGGACCCTCACGCCGTCCGCGAGCCGAAGGAAAACAACCTCGAAATGGCGATCGGCCATGAGGTGCGCGCCTACCGCAAGAAACTCGGCATCACGGTGACCGATCTGGCGGCAGCGACGGGCATCTCGCTCGGCATGCTGTCGAAGATCGAGAACGGCAACATTTCGCCGTCGCTGACGACGCTGCAATCGCTGTCGCGGGCGCTCGGCGTCCCGCTGACGGCCTTCTTCCGACGTTTCGAGGAACCGCGCAACGCCGTCTTCGTCAAGGCGGGCCAGGGCATCGAGCTCGAACGGCGCGGCACCCGCGCCGGTCATCAATATAATGTGCTCGGTCATATCGATAACAATACCAGCGGCGTCATCGTCGAGCCTTACCTCATCACCCTGACGACCGATTCCGACATCTTCCCGACCTTCCAGCACGAGGGGATGGAGTTTCTCTATATGCTCGAAGGCGAAGTTGTTTACCGCCACGGCGACCAGCTTTTCCAGATGCAGCCGGGCGACAGCCTGTTCTTCGACGCCGATGCGCCGCATGGGCCGGAACAGCTGGTGAAACTGCCGAGCAAATACCTCTCGATCATTAGCTATCCACAGCAGAGCTCGAAAGGCTGACTTGCCTTAAAAGAAAAAATCTTTCTTCCGAGTTGAAAACCCAAAACAGACCTGCTAGTCCTTTCTCAACACGAACGGAGGTCTGGTCATGTGCGGAATTGTGGGTCTCTTCCTCAAGGATAAAAGTCTCGAACCGGAGCTCGGGGCACTGCTGTCCTCGATGCTGGTGACGATGACGGATCGGGGGCCGGACAGCGCCGGAATCGCGATCTATGGCGACGCCAGCGGCAACAATGCCAAGATCACCATCCAGTCGGCCAATCCGAAGAAGGATTTCGCCGGCCTCGAGGCCGAGCTCGGCCAGGCGGTTGGCGCATCGGTCGCCATCCAGGTGAAGAGCACGCATGCCGTCATCACGCTTGCGAAGGATCTGCTCGAGGCGGGCAAGGCAGCCGTTTCGGAATTGCGTCCGAACATCCGGATCATGAGCAGCGGCGACGCCATTGAGATCTACAAGGAGACCGGCCTACCGAAGGATGTCGTCTCCCGCTTCGCGGTCAATTCAATGGCCGGCACCCACGGCATCGGCCATACCCGCATGGCGACGGAATCGGCCGTCACGACGCTCGGCGCCCATCCTTTTTCCACCGGCTCCGACCAATGCCTGGTGCATAATGGCTCGCTCTCCAACCACAACAATCTGCGCCGCGAGCTGAAGCGCGAAGGCATGACCTTCGAAACCGAAAACGACACTGAGGTCGCCGCCGCCTATCTGACGGCAGAGATGGCCAAGGGCAAGAATCTCGGCCAGGCGCTGGAAGGCGCGGTGGATGATCTCGACGGCTTCTTCACCTTCGTCGTCGGCACGAAGTCCGGCTTCGGCGTCGTGCGCGACGCGATTGCCTGCAAGCCCGCTGTCATGGCTGAAACGGACCAGTATGTCGCCTTCGGTTCGGAATACCGGGCGCTCGTCAATCTGCCCGGCATCGAGAATGCTCGGGTCTGGGAGCCGGAGCCTGCAACCGTCTATTTCTGGGATCACCAGAAGGTCGCTTGACCGGCGCCTCATGCGTATTCTCCAAGGGTTTATCGAAACATGCCTGTCATTGATCTTGCCACTACGCCGTTACGTGAACTCAATAGTGCCCTGCACAACATCCAGAACGGTTCGAACGATCTTTCCTTCGAAGTCGTCAATCCGCGCGGCAGCCATTCGGTTGCCGTCGGCATCGATGCGCCCGTCACGGTCGATGTGAAGGGGTCGGTCGGCTATTACTGCGCCGGCATGAACGACGGCGGGACCGTCACCGTTCACGGTTCGGCAGGTCCGGGTGTTGCGGAAAACATGATGTCTGGAACCGTCGTCATCGAGGGCGATGCCAGCCAGTATGCCGGCGCAACCGGCCGCGGCGGCCTCCTTGTCATCAAGGGCAATGCGGCGTCACGCTGCGGCATCTCGATGAAGGGCATCGACATCGTCGTTCATGGCAATATTGGCCACATGTCCGCCTTCATGGGTCAGTCCGGCCACCTCGTGGTGCTCGGCGATGCCGGCGATGCGCTTGGGGATTCGCTCTACGAAGCGAAGCTCTTCGTGCGCGGTTCGGTCAAGAGCCTGGGTGCCGATTGCATCGAAAAGGAGCTGCGTCCCGAGCACCTGACGAAGCTGGCCGAACTTCTTGAAAAGGCGGGCGTGACCGAAGTGAGGCCCGAGGAATTCAAGCGTTACGGCTCGGCCCGCAAGCTTTACAATTTCAATATCGACAACGCCGACGCGTATTAAGGCGAGGGACCATCATGAGCTACCACAACCCCTATACCCCGCCGCGCAAGTCCGCGACCTTCGACGATTACACGCTGGCGGAAATCCGCCGTGCCGCGGCGACCGGCATTTACGACATCCGTGGCGCCGGCACCAAACGGAAGGTTCCGCATTTCGATGACCTGCTGTTTCTCGGCGCATCGATCTCGCGTTATCCGCTCGAAGGTTACCGCGAGAAGTGCGACACATCGGTTGTCCTCGGCGCGCGCTTCGCCAAAAAGCCCATTCATCTGAAGACGCCGATCACCATTGCCGGCATGAGCTTCGGCGCGCTCTCCGGCAATGCCAAGGAAGCGCTCGGACGCGGCGCGACGATTGCCGGAACCTCCACCACGACAGGCGACGGCGGGATGACCGATGAAGAGCGCGGCCATTCACAGACGCTGGTCTACCAGTATCTGCCGTCGCGATACGGCATGAATCCCAAGGACCTGCGTCGCGCCGACGCGATCGAAGTGGTTGTCGGTCAAGGCGCAAAGCCCGGCGGCGGCGGCATGCTGCTCGGCCAGAAGATCTCCGATCGCGTCGCCCATATGCGCAACCTGCCGATGGGCATCGACCAGCGCTCGGCCTGCCGCCATCCGGATTGGACCGGCCCGGACGACCTCGAAATCAAGATCCTGGAACTGCGCGAGATCACCGACTGGGAAAAGCCGATCTATGTGAAGGTCGGCGGCGCGCGGCCTTATTACGATACAGCGCTTGCTGTGAAGGCCGGGGCCGACGTGGTGGTGCTCGATGGCATGCAGGGCGGAACCGCAGCCACGCAGGATGTCTTCATCGAAAATGTCGGCATGCCGACGCTCGCCTGCATCCGCCCCGCGGTCCAGGCGCTGCAGGATCTCGGCATGCATCGCAAGGTGCAACTGATCATCTCGGGCGGCATCCGTTCGGGCGCCGACGTGGCCAAGGCACTGGCGCTCGGCGCCGATGCCGTTGCCATCGGCACGGCGGCACTCGTTGCGATCGGCGACAACGATCCGCGCTGGGAAGAAGAATACCAAAAGCTCGGCACCACGGCCGGCGCCTATGACGATTGGCACGAAGGCAAGGACCCGGCGGGCATCACCACGCAGGATCCGGAGCTGATGAAGCGGCTCGATCCGATCGCCGCCGGCCGCCGTCTCGCCAACTATCTGAAGGTTATGACGCTGGAAGCCCAGACCATCGCGCGCGCCTGCGGCAAGAACCACCTGCACAACCTGGAACCGGAAGATCTTTGCGCGCTGACGATGGAGGCGGCCGCCATGGCCCAGATCCCGCTCGCCGGCACAAACTGGTATCCCGGCAAGGGAGGCTACTGATTTCTACCGGCCGGGCAAACGTCCCGGCCGTCTCGCATCCATAAGCAAAGTGTCTCCAAGAAATCCAAAGGGGAACGAGAATGACACTGGACCTTGCTGCTTTTGCCAAAGACAAAGGCATCAAATATTTCATGATCAGCTATACCGACCTGTTCGGCGGCCAACGCGCCAAGCTGGTCCCCGCAGAAGCCATCGCCGATATGCAGAAAGATGGCGCCGGCTTCGCGGGCTTTGCGACCTGGCTCGATTTGACGCCTGCCCATCCCGACCTGTTCGCGCTTCCCGATGCTTCCTCCGTCATCCAGCTCCCCTGGAAGAAAGACGTCGCATGGGTTGCTGCCGACTGCGTCATGGACGATCAGCCTGTCGAACAGGCACCGCGTGTGGTGCTGAAAAGACTGGTCGCTGAAGCTGCGAAAGAGGGGCTCCGGGTGAAAACCGGCGTGGAACCCGAGTTCTTTCTCATCTCTGCGGACGGCTCGGTGATTTCAGACCAGTTCGATACAGCCGAAAAGCCTTGCTACGATCAGCAGGCCGTGATGCGTCGCTATGATGTCATCGCCGAGATTTGCGACTACATGCTCGAGCTCGGCTGGAAGCCCTATCAGAACGACCACGAGGACGCGAACGGCCAGTTCGAGATGAACTGGGAATATGACGACGCGCTTCAGACGGCAGACAAGCACTCCTTCTTCAAGTTCATGGTCAAATCGGTCGCCGAAAAGCACGGCCTTCGCGCGACGTTCATGCCAAAGCCCTTCAAGGGCCTGACCGGAAACGGGTGCCATGCCCATATCTCGGTCTGGGACGTCGATGGCAAGGTCAACGCCTTCGCCGACAAGGAGATGCCATTTGGGCTCTCCGCTCAGGGTAAAACCTTTCTCGGCGGCATCATGAAACATGCGTCCGCGCTTGCCGCGATCACCAATCCGACAGTCAATTCCTACAAGCGCATCAACGCGCCGCGCACCACATCGGGCGCGACCTGGGCGCCGAACACGGTCACCTGGACGGGCAACAACCGCACCCACATGGTGCGCGTGCCGGGACCGGGTCGCTTCGAGCTGCGCCTGCCTGATGGTGCTGTTAATCCGTACCTGCTCCAGGCGATCATCATCGCGGCCGGCCTCGACGGCATCCGCAGCCAAGCCGATCCCGGCCGGCACTACGATATCGACATGTATGCCGAGGGGTATCTGGTCAAGGATGCGCCGCGCCTGCCGCTCAATCTGCTCGATGCGTTGCGCGCCTATGATGCCGACGAGGGCTTGAAGCAGGCGATCGGGGCCGAGTTTTCCGCCGCCTATCTCAAGCTCAAGCATCAGGAATGGAATGCTTTCTGCTCGCATTTCACCCAATGGGAACGCGACAGCACGCTCGACATCTGAGTGGTTGGACGTTCTGAAGACACGCTCATCACGCCGGAGCGGACAGGCTCCGGCGTCATCTAGCCCGCTGTGCTTGGGATAGCGAAGGAAGCGACAGCATGAAGAGTTTCGTACTCACCGTATCCTGCAAATCGACGCGCGGCATCGTCGCGGCGATTTCGAGCTATCTGGCCGACAAGGGCTGCAACATCATCGACAGCTCGCAGTTCGACGATCTCGATACCGGCAAGTTCTTCATGCGCGTCGGCTTCATTTCGGAAGAGGGGCTTTCGGGCGCCGATATCGACGCCGGTTTCGCGACCGTCGCCGCTCCTTTCGAAATGGACTACGATTTTCACGACAACGAGAAGCGCATGAAGGTGCTCTTGATGGTGTCGCGCTTCGGCCATTGTCTGAACGACCTGCTTTACCGCTGGAAAATCGGCGCCCTGCCGATCGATATCGTCGGCGTCGTCTCCAACCATTTCGACTACCAGAAGGTGGTGGTCAACCACGACATCCCCTTCCACCATATTCCGGTCACCAAGGCCAACAAGGCGCAGGCCGAGGCCCATATCATGGAGGTGGCCGAGCAGATCGGCACGGAGTTGATCGTGCTCGCCCGCTACATGCAGATCCTATCGGACGAGATGTGCCAGAAGATGTCCGGGAAGATCATCAATATCCACCATTCCTTCCTGCCGAGCTTCAAGGGCGCTAACCCTTACAAGCAAGCCTATCAACGCGGCGTGAAGCTGATCGGGGCGACGGCACATTACGTCACCGCCGATCTCGACGAAGGTCCGATCATCGAGCAGGACACGGCGCGCATCACCCATGCGCAGTCGCCCGACGACTATGTCTCGATCGGCCGCGACGTCGAAAGCCAGGTGCTGGCGCGCGCCATCCACGCCCATATCCATCACCGCACCTTCATCAACGGCAGTCGCACCGTGGTCTTCCCGGCAAGCCCCGGCAGCTACGCCTCGGAACGCATGGGTTAGAGGCGGGTTGAGGGACGGCAAAAGCGTAGCCGTATCCCTCATTCATTCGGTGAGGGATGCAGCGAGGGCGCCGAAAGTTTTGGGAAATGCATGTCGGGCGGGCTTGCCACGGCGCGAAAGACGAATATAGTCAGGAAATAAATATTCCGTAGAGGAAACAAAAGGGAACGGACAATGGCTTTATCATGGCGTTTCTCCGTCTTGGCGGATCGGCATCGCGCTCTGGGATCGAAGCTCGAGGACTGGAGCGGCATGGGCACCGCCTGGACCTACGACAAGGACATGTCGGAAGAGCATGTCGCCGTCCGCACCAAGGCCGGCATCATGGATGTCTCGGGCCTGAAGAAGGTGCACCTGGTCGGCCCGCACGCCATCGCCGTGCTCGACCACATCACCACCCGCGACCTGACGAAGATCTACCCCGGCCGCTCGGTCTACGCGACCATGCTGAACGAGCGCGGCCACTTCACCGACGACTGCATCGTCTATCGCACCGGCCCGAATTCCTGGATGCTCGTGCATGGCTCCGGCTCCGGCCACGAGGAACTCGTCAAGCAGGCGGCGGGCCGCAATTGCGCGGTGCTCTTCGACGATGACCTGCATGACCTGTCGCTGCAGGGTCCGATCGCGGTCGACTATCTCGCCAAATATGTGCCCGGCATCCGCGACCTCAAATATTTCCACCACATGCAGACGACGCTGTTCGGCGCGCCGGTGATGATCTCGCGCACCGGTTATACCGGCGAACGCGGCTACGAGATCTTCGTGCGCGGCCAGGACGCCGTCATGGTCTGGGACCGGATCGTCGAGGAAGGCAAGGAGATGGGCATCATCCCCTGCTGCTTCTCCGTTCTCGACATGCTGCGGGTCGAAAGCTACCTGCTGTTCTACCCCTATGACAATTCGCAGATGTATCCCTTCGCCGACCAGCCGCCCGGCGACAGCCTCTGGGAACTCGGCCTCGACTTTACCGTCAGCCCCGGCAAGACGGGTTTCCGCGGCGCCGAGGAACATGCGCGCCTCAAGGGCAAGGAACGCTTCAAGATCTTCGGCATGCTGATCGATGCCGACGGACCGGCCGACCTCGGCGACGAAGTCTTTGCCGACGGCAAAAAGGTCGGCGTCATCACCTGCCCGAGCTATTCGTCGCTGACGAAGAAATCCATGGCGATTGCCCGTCTGGACGTTGACAAGGCGATGCATGGGACGAAACTCGAAGTCCGCGGCAAGACCGTGAAGGCAAGCGCCACCGCCCACACGCTTCCCTTCGACGATCCGGAGAAGAAAAAGAGGATTGCCGTAGGTTAAGGAGCACGCGAATGCTCGTTGCAGGCATCAAAAGCCGACCAGTCTACACGGGCTTGACCATCCAGCCGCGCGCCCGGCGGCACATTTTCGCGCTTGAAGGGGAGGGCGCCAAGGCTCTGCTCGATCAGCAGCCGGAGCTTGACGAAACAGCTCTTTCCCGCAGCGAAATCCTCTATGTCGCCCGCGGCTCGCAGGGTACTGGCCTGGACGAGGCGCTGGCCCGCCTCGGCGCCGACATGTTCTTCACGGCGCCGACGATCGCCACGCTGCTCTTCCGATTGAAGGGTTCGCTTGCCACCGCCCATATGGGCACGCGGCTTTATCTGTCGGGCACGGAAGGCTTCATCGGCCAGGCAATGCTCGTGGCGCTCGATTACGGCATGGACCATGCCTCTGTCATCACCGAGCATCGCGGCTCCCTGGCCCGGCGCGTACAGTGCGTCCATTGCAAGGGCATCACCGACGACGTCACCACCAGCCCCTTCAATTGTAGCCATTGCGGGCTGCCCCTTCTGGTGCGCGACCATTATTCGCGCCGGCTGGCTGCCTTCCAGGGCGTCAACATCGATGCGGAAGAACCGGGCAGCGCGCCTGATCCGGAGGAGTTGTTCCTTTGAGCGGTGGCACTGAAATTCCTGTCCGCGTGACGAGGATCACGCCGATCGCCGAGCGGGTCAAGCGCTTCCGTTTCGAGCGCCTTGACGGCAAGCCGATGCCCTATTTCTCCGGCGGCGCCCATGTCATCGTTTTGATGAACGATGGCGGCCATATGCGCCGCAACGCCTATTCGCTGATGTCGCCGCCGCATGATTGCGCAGCCTATGAGATCAGCGTTCTGCACATCGAGGATTCGCGCGGCGGCTCCACCTTCATGCATGAGAAGGTCCGCGAAGGCGACGAGCTGAAGGTCAGCTATCCCGTCAACCTGTTCCAGCCGGACTGGCGCGGGCGCAAGCACCTGCTGATCGCCGGCGGCATCGGCATTACCCCCTTCATCGCGATGATGGAGCAGTTTTCCCGCGAGGGCGCCAATTTCGAACTGCATTATGCCATCCGCACGCGCGACCGCGGTGCCTATTGGCGGCAACTCGTCGAGCGCTATGGCGGACATCGCATCAAGATCTATTGCGATGCCGAAGGCGGCGCCATCCCGTTGACACGCCTGCTCGACAGCCAACCGCTCGGCACGCATCTCTATGTCTGCGGCCCGTCCGGGATGATCGACGGCGTGCTGAAAACCGGCCTCAACGCCGGCTGGCCGGAGCAGAACCTGCATTCGGAACGGTTCCTGTCGTCTCTGCCAGGCAAGCCCTTCGCGATCGAGCTCCTGCGGTCCGGCAAGACCGTGAAGGTCGGCCATCACGAAAGCATGCTGGAGGCGATCGAGGCGGCGGGCGTCGACGCGCCCTTCCTCTGTCGCGGCGGCGCCTGTGGTCAATGCGAGACCGGGGTCGTCACCTGCGACGGCAAGCTGCTGCACCATGACGTCTATCTGACGAACGAAGAAAAAGCATCTGGCCGCAAGGTGATGATCTGCGTTTCCCGCTTCGAGGGAAACACGCTGCATCTTGATCTCTAGCGGCATCGGAAGCGGAACAAGGAGACCGGACATGGCAATCGTCTTCAAGCAGGAAACCTTCCGGAACGATTTCAGCTATCGGAACAGCCCCGAAAACATCCGGCGTTTCCCGTTTCCGTTCGACCGCGACGAATACATGTATTCGGTCAATATGGAGCCGCATGTGCACGGCCGGGCGGGAACCGTCTACGAAAGCCTGATCGACGTCGACGAGCATTATGTCGCCGAGATGCACGACCGGGCGTTGGTCCTGAAGGAAGATCCGCTGCGCTATCAGGCCCTGCCGCACATGATGAGCGCGCAATGGGATACGCTCGAACTTTTGATGGAAGAGCAGGCGGCGGGTTACCCCGACCATTTCACCCTGATCCGCGACGGCGACCAGTGGCGCTGGATCAACCGCCCACTCGGTATCGACGACAGCTTCACCTTCGGTGATGCTTCGACGCTGCCCTATGAGCCCTTCGAATATATCACCCGCCAGGCCCAGGGCGATTTCTGCATCGTCGACCAGCGCGACAGCAATCTCTGGATGGACGCCGGCATGGTGACGACGCAGGCCGACTGGTCGCTCGATTTTGATATCGGCATGAATTTCATGGAATGGCACGGGCCGGTGCCGCTCGCCCACCAGATCGGCGTCTTCGACCGGGCGCTGAAATTCCTGCTGAACCTGCAGCAGGGCAAGCCGACACGGCGCTTCAACTGGACGATGACGATCAATCCGCGCCTCGACACCAGCCCGGAGAATTATCACAAATGGGGTCCTGACCGCACGACGGTGACGCCGGACAATGTCGGCGAAAAGGTGCATCTGCGCGTCGAGCTGCAAAGCCTCTGGCGCCTGCCGCGCTCGAACGCCATCCTCTTCGTCATCCGCTGCTACCTGATGAACATGGAAGAGCTCGTCACCGTGCCGAAATGGGCACGCCGCTTCCCGCGCGTGCTGAAGACGCTGCCGCCCGAGCTCATCGACTATAAGGGCCTCACCCGCTTCCGCGAGACGACGATCGACTGGCTTGCCAAATATGACGACGGGGCACCGACCAGCCCCGGCATCTATCCGGACTGACACGCAGGACAATGCGATATAATCAAGAGGGGAATGCTTCATGACAAGAGTAGCCGTCATCGGTGCCGGGCCTTCCGGGCTGGCGCAGTTGCGCGCCTTTCAATCGGCCGCCCAGAAGGGCGCCGAAACCCCGGAGATCGTCTGCTTCGAAAAGCAGTCGGATTGGGGCGGGCTCTGGAACTATACCTGGCGCACCGGCCTCGACGAATATGGCGAGCCGGTCCATGGCAGCATGTATCGTTACCTCTGGTCGAACGGTCCGAAGGAATGCCTCGAATTCGCCGACTATTCCTTCGAGGAGCATTTCGGCAAGCCGATCGCCTCCTACCCGCCGCGCGCCGTGCTCTGGGATTACATCAAGGGCCGCGTCGAGAAAGCCAACGTCCGCCACTGGGTGCGCTTCAGCACGCCGGTGCGCATGGTGCGCTTCGACGATGAGACGAAGAAGTTCACGGTGACGGCGCATAACCGCATCGAAGACCGGATGTATGACGAGGAGTTCGACTATGTCGTCGTGGCATCGGGTCACTTCTCGACGCCGAATGTGCCCTATTTCGAAGGCGTGAAGACCTTCAACGGCCGCGTGCTGCATGCCCACGATTTCCGCGACGCGCTGGAGTTCAAGGGCAAAGATATCCTCATAGTCGGCCGCAGCTATTCGGCCGAGGACATCGGCTCGCAATGCTGGAAATACGGCGCGAAATCGGTGACGACCAGCTATCGCTCGAAGCCGATGGGCTTCAAATGGCCGGAGAATTTCGAGGAGCGGCCGCTGCTGGTGAAGCTCGAAAACCGCACGGCGCATTTCCTCGACGGCTCGACCAAGGAGGTCGATGCCGTGATCCTCTGCACCGGCTACCAGCACCATTTCCCCTTCCTGCCCGATGATCTCCGGCTGAAGACCGCCAACCGCCTTTGGGCCGACAGCCTCTACAAGGGGGTGATTTTCGACAAGAACCCGCGGCTTTTCTATATCGGCATGCAGGACCAGTTCTACACCTTCAACATGTTCGACGTGCAGGCCTGGTGGGCGCGCGACGTGATGATGGGTCGCATCACCCTGCCATCCGAAGAGGAGCTGAAAGCCAATTTCGACATGTGGCGCGCCCGTGAGGAAACGCTCGAGGATGCCGAGCAGATGATCTGGTATCAGGGCGACTATGTGAAGGAACTGCTCGCCGAAACCGATTATCCCAACTTCGACATCGAGGGGACCAACCAGACCTTCATGGAGTGGGAACATCACAAGGCTCACAACATCATGGGCTTCCGCGACCATGCCTACCGATCGCTGATGACCGGCAATATATCGCCGACGCACCACACGCCCTGGGTCGAGGCGCTCGACGATTCCATGGAGGAATATCTGCGCAACTGACGAGGCGGGCCTGCATTGCCGGAGGAGGGTGTGCGGGCACTCTCCTCCGGCATATTGTGAGCCGCGCCTTTGAGCGAGACGACTGCAGCTCTTTTCTTCGGATGTCGCCTTCATGGATTTTCAAACGAGCATTCTCGGGCGCATGAGCGGTTTTCTCTACCGCTGCCATGCCGATGAAAACTACACGATGCTTGAGATGACCGACGGCATCGAGCGCATCTTCGGTTATCCGGCCGACGAAATCATCGGCAACCGC
This sequence comes from Rhizobium sp. 10PS4, assembly GCF_032464805.1. NCBI lineage: Bacteria > Pseudomonadati > Pseudomonadota > Alphaproteobacteria > Hyphomicrobiales > Rhizobiaceae > Rhizobium > Rhizobium sp. 10PS4. The sequence goes on from NZ_JAWDIW010000003.1 coordinate 403,855, forward strand.
ACGCGGACCTTCACCTCGATCATGTACGAGGAAGACGTGCCTCTGATGGACGAGATCGTCGGGCGGGCGCTGGAGAGACGCGCGGACTGGACGATGGAATACCGCATCCGTCACGCCATGGGGCATCTCATCTGGGTCACCGAGACGGGCGGCGGCATCTGGGACGAGAAGGGCGAGCTTCTCTATCTCGAAGGCAGCATCATCAACATCGAATCACTCTATCAGCGAATCGATGACCAGACCGCCGACATGCGCATCACCGCTTCGAAGACCAATGAGATCCTGCAATCGCTGCGTTACCTGAAGCTGCTGGCCGTCAATGCCGGTATCGAGGCCGCCCGCGCCGGCACGGCCGGATCGGGTTTTGCCGTGCTGGCCGCCGAGATGCGCACGCTTGCCAACTCCTCGGAAGAGGCCGCACGCGCTATTTCCAACGCACAACGCACGGCGAAAGGCTGAGCGTTACCCAAGCAGCGGCGGATTTGCGGCTCAAGTTCAAAGCCGCGTCATTAACCGTTCAGTGCTTCCAGAGATTGCGACGCTTTCCCAATGACTTGCGGTAATTCCGCGCTTAAAGAATCTCAGGTGATTGTCGGTGATATTAAGGTCGCGTTAACTTTTTGTTAACCATAGCAGCGGTAGACATGGTCAACGATTTCTTCACATAGATGACCAAAGTGCTAACAGACGCTCGCTCCATCCGCATCAAGGGCCGTTCTTTCCTCGCGGTCATGCTGTCTCCGGATCTTCCGATCGATGATTGGTTGATCCGGCTGGACGATCTGGCCGCGCGTTCGGCCGGCTTCTTCCTCGGACGGCCTGTCGTGCTCGACCTGACGGACCTGCAAATCGACCGGCCGCAGCTGAAGGACCTGATTGCCGAACTTGCCAAGCGCAATGTCAGCATCATGGGCATTGAGGGCGCGCGGCCTTCGATCCTCGGGTCCGGCATGCCGCCGGCACTCAAAGGCGGTCGTTCGGTTTCCGATATCGAGGTTCAGGCAAAGGAACCTGCCGATCCGCCCGGCAAAGCGGCAGTGGCAGAGACCCGCCCGGCCATGCAATCGATCGTCATCAGGGAGCCTGTGCGCTCAGGCCAATCGGTGATCTTTCCGGAAGGCGACGTCACCGTCATCGGATCGGTCGCCTCGGGTGCCGAGGTCATCGCCGGCGGGTCCGTCCATATCTACGGGACCTTGCGTGGCCGAGCCATGGCGGGATCCATCGGAAACGCATCGGCGCGGATCTTTTGCCGCAAGCTCGAGGCCGAGCTGGTTGCAATCGACGGCATCTACAAAATGGCGGAAGACATGGCGCCCGATCTTCGCGGACAGGCTGTTCAGCTCTGGCTCGAAGACGACGCGATCATGGCAGAGAAACTGATCTGACGACAGCGCCGCGCGCCTGTTCGAGAGCCGCAAGCGACGCTTTAACACTTTGAATTACTGGGGCCACGGCAAAGGAGAGACAATGATGGGGAAAGTGATCGTCGTCACGTCAGGCAAGGGCGGGGTTGGCAAGACCACCTCGACCGCCGCACTGGGAGCGGCACTGGCGCAACGCAATGAAAAAGTCGTCGTCGTCGATTTCGACGTCGGCCTGCGCAATCTCGACCTCGTGATGGGCGCCGAGCGCAGGGTGGTCTACGACCTGATCAATGTCATTCAGGGCGACGCCAAGCTTACCCAGGCGCTGATCCGCGACAAGCGGCTGGAGACGCTGTTCCTGCTGCCGGCCTCGCAGACGCGCGACAAGGACAATCTGACGGCCGAAGGCGTCGAGCGCGTCATCAACGACCTGAAGCGCTATTTCGACTGGATCATCTGCGACAGCCCCGCCGGGATCGAGCGCGGCGCAACGCTCGCCATGCGCCACGCCGATGTTGCCGTGGTCGTCACCAATCCCGAGGTCTCCTCGGTGCGCGATTCGGATCGCATCATCGGCTTGCTGGATGCCAAGACTGCCAAGGCCGAACGCGGCGAACGGATGGAAAAGCACCTGCTGCTCACCCGCTACGACGCCAACCGCGCCGAACGCGGCGACATGCTCAAGGTCGACGACGTCCTGGAAATCCTGTCCATCCCGCTGCTCGGCATCATACCCGAAAGCATGGATGTTCTGCGTGCATCCAATATCGGTGCGCCGGTCACGCTGGCAGACAGCCGCAGCGCGGCTGCGATGGCCTATTTCGACGCCGCTCGCCGGCTCGCCGGCGAAGTTGTGCCGATCGCGATCCCAGAGGAAAAGAGGAATATTTTCGGCAAGATCTTCGGACGGAGGGCGGCATGAACATTTTCCGTCTTTTCAACAAGCAGAGAACCGCACCGGCCGCCCGCGAACGGCTGCAGGTCCTTCTCGCCCATGAACGTTCCTCGGCGGGGTCGGACCTGGTTACCCTGCTGCGCGAGGAAATCCTGGCGGTGATCGCAAAGCATGTGCAGCTTGACCACGACAAGGTGCAGGTGACGATCGATCGCAACGAGTACGTCTCGACCCTTGAGATCGACGTCGAAATCCCGCTGAATGCAGCCGTGCAGGCCGCTTGAAAGAGAGCGCTGCCTGTCTTGACGACAGGCGGCGCTGACGATCAGGACTTCCTGGCTTTGCGATTGGCGTAACGCAGGTCGCGTTCGGCCTTTCGGGCAGCTTCGTCGGCAATCACGCGGGCGATCCGGTCTTTGTCAGCCGCTTCGCGCGCGTCGGCATCGGCGCGTGCTGCGGCCTCGGCGGCAGCCTGACGTTCGGCCTCGGCGGCCTGAGCCCGCTCCAGCTCCTCGAGCTTGACCCGTTCCCGCTGAGCGCGACGTTCTTCCCTGGCCGCGGCAATGGCTTGACGCTCCGCCTGCTTTGCCAGCCTTGTGGGTTCGGCTGAATCCTTGGCGCTACGATACGCATTGAGGAGAGCCGCCTTGGCTTCGGCAGCGGCGCTGCGGCGATCGGAAAGCTCGTTGTTTCTGGCGTTTTTCAAATCTGTTTCCTGACTGTTTGACTTCGACCCTACGGCGCCGCGCGTCTTCAGACGCGCAAAGGACGCTGCAATATTTGAACATCTACATTTTATCCTGAAATCGAATCCGATTTAAGGAATTATTCGGTAGGGTCAGATTTTCTTTTTTCGCTTCGCGCTGGGAGCAGTAACCCCTGTCAAGCGATCCTGCAATTCCTTGGCCTCACGCGCTTCGCGTAACCGCAAGGTTTTTTCCTCGCGGGCACGTACGGTCGAATCGATTTCCTCGACTGCGCGGCTTCGCGCCAGGAACTGCGATTGCACGTTTCCGAAGGCAATCTCCGCCTGCTTGCGTGATTTGCTGTGTGACTCTGTCATATCAATCCTGGATTTATGAGCCCGCTTGGCGAACGCAGCAAAAAGGCCAGGCAAATTGCCTGACCTTAATAGTATCATACTTTCGACTGTGCCGGTACATCCGCGGTCAAAGGAAAGCAGATTTCAGTTTAAGCAGCTTGGAGATTGCAAGCGGACATTTTGCCCGACTTGTTATCGCGCTCAAGCTCGTAGCCGATCTTCTGGCCTTCGACGATTTCGCGCATGCCAGCGCGTTCGACGGCAGAGATGTGGACGAAGGCGTCAGCGCCGCCGTCATCAGGCTGAATGAAGCCGAAGCCCTTGGTGGAATTGAACCATTTAACTGTGCCAGTGGTCATAACAAACCCTTTCATAGCAATTGACGACCGCACGTGCGGAAGCACGACGGATGATGATCTCGATTTTGAAGAGGGAAGTTCGTCCAGGGCACGTTGCCAGCGTGCGATAACAAAAGTCAAACAAGCAATATCGACCACCGAGATATAGTCACTCAACTCGAATTTGTCAACTTTTAGTTTTTCAGGGCCACTCACTCATCATCAGGTTGCATCCCGGCCGCCTTGCATGCCGAGACGCCGATCACCGTCCTCGACCCAAAGCAGGCGTTATGAGCGCGGCCGCGTCTTCTGCGGGTCGTAGTGCGAAAGCGGCACGATCGTCGCCGGCAGGCGCTTCTGGTGGCCGTCGAGCTTGCCGATCTCGACCTCGGTGCCGGGGCTTGCATGCATCACATCGATGCGGGCGAGCGCGATCGTCTTGCCGAGGATCGGCGAGCGCGTGGCGCTGGTAATAACGCCCACCTGCGCCCGGCCGATATGGATGCAATCGCCATGGCCGACCGCCTCGTTGGCCTTAATATCGAGACCGACGAGCAGATGACGCGGATGCTCCTTGCGCCGGATCAGCGCCTCGCGGCCGATGAAATCGTCCTGCTTGGATTTCAGCGGCACCGTGAAGCCGATCCCGGCCTCGAACGGATCCGTCTGGTCAGTGAATTCGTGATGGGCGAAGATCAGGCCCGCCTCGATGCGGACCATGTCGAGCGCCTCCAGCCCCATCGGCTTCAACCCGTGCGACTGGCCTGCCTCCCAGACGGCGTCAAACACCGTCAGCGCATCCTTCGGGTGGCAGAAGATCTCGTAGCCGAGTTCGCCGGTGTAACCGGTGCGCGAGACGACGATCGGGGCACCCTCGAAGCCGCCGATGCGGCCGACGGTGAAGCGGAACCATTCGAGTTCGCCGATATCAGGCTGGCGCGGCGCAGTCCAGATGATCTCCTTGAGGATATCGCGGCTCTTCGGCCCCTGCAGGGCGATATTGTGCATCTGATCGGTCGAGGAGCGGACCCAGGCCTTGAAGCCCTTTTTCTCGGCCTGCTGGCGCAGCCATATGCCGCTGAAATCATCGCCGCCGATCCAGCGGAAATTCTTGTCGCCGAGCCGGAACAGCGTGCCGTCATCGATCATGCCGCCGTTTTCGTAGCACATGGCGGAATAAACGACTTGGCCGGTCGACAGCTTGCGCACGTCGCGCGTCAGGCAATATTGCAGCAGCTCTTCGGCATCCGGCCCCGTCACCTCGAATTTCCGCAAGGGCGAGAGGTCGATGACGGCGGCGCGCTGGCGGCAGGCCCAGTATTCCTCGACCGGCCCTTCGCTGGAAAAGCGGTTCGGCAGCCAATAGCCGCGATATTCGGTGTAGTCCCGCGTCAAGGCGGAGAGGCGGGGATGGAAGGCGGTTTCGCGCGTCAGTTCGGCGTCTGCATCTGGGGTCATGCGATAGGCTACCGCTCGTGAGAATTTCTCTTTTCCGGAAAAGGTGCGGACGTGGATATCCGTCGGATCCCAGCCGTTCGCAGCGTCGATATCGTCAGGGCAGGACGAAGAGACACAGACGAGATCGGTCAGCGCCCGCATCAGCACGTAATCGCCCGGACGCGACCAGGGCTCGTCGAGATAGAGCTGGTTGTTGTGGTCGATATTGGTGTTGTAGAAATAGTTCAGCGCTTCCCAGCCCTTGCGGCCGGCAATGCCGTAAGGCGCCAGCGCCGCGTTGAAATTATCCGTGCAGTTGACGTGGCCGGGATAACCCATGTCGTCGTAATAGCGCGAATTGCAGGCGGTCGCGAAAGCGTCGTGACGTCCGACCGTATCCTGGACGATTTCGACCAGCGGCTCGAAGTCTCGGTCGAAGGCCTTGGAGGGGAGACCCGGCATCGGATAGCTGCGGCCGAGCAGCGTGCGGGTGACGGTGGAATCGAGCGCCAGGTCGAGACCCTTGTCGACCTTGCGGGCGGCAAACGCCTGGAAATCTGTGCATTGGCGTCCATAAACATCGATGATCTGGATGAATTCGCCGGCACGCACGAAATAGGCTGCGGCGGTCGCCGCCCGGATGCGGATATCCTCGACCGGATCGGCGGCCGGTTCCGGCAAAGCGGAAGCGTAATCGCGGATCAGCAGGCTGCGCTTGATCCTGATCTCGATCGGCGTCGCCGTATCCTGCGCCTCCGGCGACATGGCGCCGGCGGGTGCTGCGACGATCAGCAGACCCTTCATGGAAATCGTGAAATCCGCCCGGCTGCCCGGTGTCGATCCCGCCCCGAAAATGCAGAGCGCGCCGGCCGCTGCCAGATCGGCGCCGCGACGCTGAAGCGCTGCACGCGCGCGGGCAGCACTCTCATCCTCCGCTTGAAGAATTGCCTTCAAACCCTCGGCTGAATTGCTGAATGCCGTTCCGAGACCGGCCGCCAGGAAGCGCCCTTTCTCGTCGAGGAAGGAGATCTCGCAGAGCTGACCGCCCTCGCTGTCGATGACGCTGACGCGGTCTCCCGGCTCGACGCGCATAACGACCGATCCGCCGCCCTTTGCCCTGTAGCGCGCCGTTCCCTCCGGCAGGGTGGGAATGCCGGGATAATGCACGAGGCTCGGAGCGGCCGGCCGCAGGCCTGTCATAGCAGGATGAAGTTCTCGCATACTGCCCTCATGGGAGGATCGGACGTCCACGGACACCCACCCATGCAGGTTACAAAATGCCCCGGGAAAGTAAAGTGATGTTGACTAAAAAGAAAATATCTTCACTATGCATAAAGAGTTGAGACTCGGGAATCCGTCGGGAACACGGATCGCCAAAATCATCCGGGCCGGCTTGAGACTGTCAGGGAGACACGTTCAGGGAGACGTACAAAGATACGTCCGGAACAAATAGAATGGGGAATTTCACCGATGACAGACGTTGTGGAGGCCGGGATTGCATCCGGCACCGAAGGTAAGCTTGTACGCGCGCTCGACTGGAAGGGCGCATTCTGGGTGGCTGCGGGCGTGCCGCCGCTCGTTCTTTTCTCCATTGGCGGCATCGCAGGCACGACGGGCAAACTCGCCTTCGTCGTCTGGATCATCTCGATGGTGATGGGTTTCCTGCAATCCTTCACCTATGCCGAGATCGCCGGCATGTTCGCCAACAAGTCCGGCGGCGCTTCGGTCTATGGCGCCACCGCCTGGCTGCGTTACTCGAAATTCATCGCGCCGCTGTCCGTCTGGTGCAACTGGTTTGCCTGGTCGCCGGTGCTGTCGCTCGGCTGCGCCATCGCCGCCGGCTACATCCTCAATGCATTCTACCCGATTCCGGCAGCGGATTCGCAAATGGTCCTCGACTGGATCTCAGCGCATGCCGCTTCCGTCACGGCCGACAGCCCCCGCGTCGCTGAATATATCGCAGCCCATGCCGGCACGACGCCGGATGACGCCGTCAAGGCAGTGCTCGGCACCGATGGTGTCGCCGCCCTGACACCGGCGATCCGCAGCTGGTCGCTCTTCAGCTTCAGTATTCCCTTCCTTGCCACCGCCAATATCAATGCCACCTTCTTCATCGGCGGCATCCTGATGCTGATCATCTTCGCCATCCAGCATCGTGGCATTTCGGAAACGGCAAGCGTGCAGAAGTGGCTGGCCATCATCGTGCTGGTGCCGCTGCTCATCATCGGCCTTTACCCGATCGTCAGCGGCCAGATCCTTGCCACCAACGTTACCGGTCTCGTGCCACCGACAGCCGCCTATTCCGCTGCCGACGGCACCTGGAGCAACGGCGGCTGGACACTCTTCCTCGGTGGCCTCTATATCGCTGCCTGGTCGACCTACGGCTTCGAGACGGCCGTCTGCTACACCCGCGAACTCAAGAACCCGAAGACCGACACCTTCAAGGCGATCTTCTATTCCGGCCTTGCCTGCTGCCTGTTCTTCTTCCTCGTGCCCTTCGCCTTCCAGGGCGTTCTCGGCCATGCAGGCATGCTGGCCCCCGGGATCGTCGATGGCACCGGTGTTGCCGAAGCGCTCGGCGGTCTGATCGGCGCCGGCCGCGTCGTTACCCAGCTGCTCGTCGTACTGATGATCATGGCGCTCTTCCTCGCCATCATGACGGCGATGGCCGGTTCCTCGCGCACGCTCTACCAGGGCTCGAAGGATGGCTGGCTGCCGAAATATCTCGACCACGTCAACGAACACGGCGCGCCGACGCGGGCGATGTGGACCGATTTCGCCTTCAATCTCTTCCTGCTGGCGATCGCCTCGGATGTCGGCGGCTATTTCTTCGTGCTCGCCGTCTCGAATGTCGGCTACATCATCTTCAACTTCCTGAACCTCAATTCCGGCTGGATCCACCGGATGGATTCCGGTCATATCGAACGCCCCTGGAAGGCGCCGACCTGGCTGATCGGCCTCAACACCGTGCTGGCCTTCGTCAACGCGCTGTTTCTCGGCGCCGGTGCCAAGGTCTGGGGTTATTCCAATGCGCTCTGGGTCGGCTTCATCTTCGCCGCCCTGATCCTGCCGGTCTTCGCCTATCGCCACTATGTGCGCGACGGCGGTAAATTCCCGGCTGGCGCGATGGAGGATCTTGGCCTCGTCGGCCAGGATCTCGGCGTCAAGAAGGCCGGCATCCTGCCCTATCTCGCGCTCGCCGGCGGCCTGGCGATCGTCCTGATCGCCAACGTGATCTTCCAGCTTCCGGCCTAAAATCGCCTCCCAAGCAGATAGGCCGCCAAGCCGCCATGGAAACATGGCGGCTTTTTGCGTGGATGGTCGTGGTGTCAGGCGGCCGAAGCCCTGGTGGCCTTGATGGCGGCCGCGTCGACATAGAGACCGAAGCCGACAGCGATACGGTTCCACCCGCTGATGATGTTGATCATCATGGTGAGCTTGACCTGCTCCTCCTCCGTGAACTGGGTCTTGAGGGTTTCGTAAGCGGTCGCGTGCTCCCGTCCTTCGGAAAGGCGTGTCAGGGCTTCGGTCCAGCCGAGCGCAGCGCGTTCGCGATCGGTATAGCAAGGCGCCTCCCGCCAGGCCGGCAGCAGGTAGATGCGTTGCTCGGTTTCGCCATTCTCGCGCGCTTCGGACGCATGGAGATTGATGCAGTTGGCACAGCCATTGATCTGCGAGGCGCGGATTTTGACCAGTTCGGAAAGGATCGGGTCGAAATTGGCAGCGACCTCGAGTTCGATCGATGTCCGCTGCCAAGACTTCATCAGCGAAGGGGCAGCTGCGAAGAGATCAATTTTTGTCGTCATGATTGGCTTCCTTCTGTTGTTGCCGATATCATGACGGGCCGGGATCTCCCGATGTGACGGCTCACGGAAATTTTTGATTTATGCGGCCAGTGGCGCCGCATGCCTATCAGAGGCAATTGCGACTGAGCCGCGCGCGGCAGTTGCTTCGGTCAGGCACGCCACCCGCCGAGGTGGCCGAGATGGTGGGCTTCGCGGACCAGAGCCATCTCTCCCGGCTGTTCAAGCAGACGACGGGCGTGACGCCCGCCGACTATGCGAAAGGTTTATAGCGTTCAAGACAGCGGTGCTTCCACCTGTGCATACTGTCCACTCTTGCGCAATGGCTCCCGCGGGATGACCACGGGCTGGGCCCAGCGAATGCTCGCAAGACGAAGCGGAAAACAGGAGCAGGGCGATTATCATGCCAACCTTCGGCAATATCTGGTTGTTTATCGGCGCTTCCTTGGCCCTGCTCCTGATTCCAGGGCCGGCGGTTCTCTATATCTTTGCCCGCTCGGTTGAGCACGGCCGCCTCGCCGGCTTTCCATCGATTCTCGGCATTCACGCTGCGACACTGGTGCATGTCATCGTCGCGGCATTGGGCCTGTCAGCGGTCCTGGCTTCGTCGGCTTTAGCGTTCAGCATCGTCAAATACGCGGGCGCGGCATATCTGATATGGCTTGGGTTCAAGAAGATTTTCGGCCGAAACGAACTTCCCGACACCCACTTGAAGCCCTTCGGCTACGCACGCCTTCTCCGCGACGGATTCGTCGTCAATCTCTTCAATCCCAAGACCGCGCTCTTCTTTCTTGCCTTCCTGCCCCAGTTCGTCGCGGTAGATCGGGGTCACGCAACGATGCAGATCGCCGTCCTGGGTCTGATCTACACCTGCCTCGGCATCATAACCGACGGCAGCTACGCGTTCGCCGCCGGTATCGCGGGCAACTGGTTGAGGCGCAATCGCCGCTATCTCACGGCCGAACGCTATGTCAGCGGGGTCCTGTTGATCGGCCTTGGGCTGATGGCTGCCTTTGCGGGGAACCGAAGCAGCCGCCGCTAAAGCATGATGCCGAAAAGTGTGAGCGGTTTTCGCGCGACATCATGTTCTAACTCTTTAATTTAGAACAGAATTTTCTCGGCGCCGGTCGATCGTCCTGGCACCCTGTCCGCTTCGGCGAGAAGCGGACAGGGTTTGTTCGGAGACAGAGGAAAGGCTCAGCGGCCGCCCTCGATCTTGCGATGGCGTTGGTTGATACCGCCCTTTCCATAGGGATAGTCGAACGGCTGAGGCGCGCTCACATCGTTCAGTTTGGCCATCTCGTCGTCGGAGAGTTTGAGCTTCATGGCGCCCAAATTGTCGGCGAGCTGTTCGGGCGTGCGGGCGCCGAGGATCACGGACGTGATCGCCGGCTGCGCTGCCGTCCAGGCCAGCGCCACCTGCGCCATGCTGACGCCATGCGCCTTGGCGATCTCCTCGACGACAGCGATGATCGCCCAGGTTCGTTCCAGCGCATTGCGCGGCGCATAGGATTCGCCGCCGCGATTGGGGTTTTCGCCGAGGCGGGTGGCACCCGTCGGCATCTCGTCGCGCTTGTATTTGCCGGTCAGCCAGCCGCCGCCGAGCGGCGACCACGGCAACAGACCCATGCCGGCATCCTGGCAGGCCGCGATGATCTCGAGTTCGATGTCGCGCACCAGCAGATTATATTGCGGCTGCAGCGTCACCGGGCGGGTATAACCGCGCGCCTTGGCGATCTCCGAGGCCTTGGCGATGTGCCAGCCGACATAGTTGGAGAAGCCGTAATAGCCGATCTTGCCGGAGGAAACCGCATCGTCGAGGAAACGCAGCGTCTCCTCGATCGGCGTCAGCGCGTCCCAGGCATGCATCTGGTAAAGGTCGATCTGCTCGAGGCCGAGGCGGCGGAGCGAATCGTCGAGCGCCTGGCCAAGATGCCGGCGCGACAGGCCGATATCGTTGGGGCCGTTGCCCATCGGGAACCGCCCCTTGGTGGCGACGATCGCCTGGCGGGCCTCGGTCGGGCGCGCCTTCAGCCAGCGTCCGATGATCTCTTCTGACTTGCCGGCGCTATAGACATCGGCGGTATCGATGAAATTGCCGCCCCAGGCGAAATAATCGTCGAGCAGCTTGTGCGAGGCGGCCTCATCGGCCTCCGCGCCGAAGGTCATGGTGCCGAGGCAATAGGCGGTGACGACGGTCCCGCTCGGACCGAGCTTGCGATAATCCATTTCTTCCTCCTCATGCGGATACCCGCAGCCGACGTGCAAACGTCGGGGTAGAAGCCGGGGCTCCTGCAATCAATGACAATGACAATATTGTGCTTGAGGCGGCGGCTTGCCGCCGGATGACGTATAGCGCCCTGGGCTGGGAGCACAGGGGCGAGGGCAGCATAACCAATCCCGCCCGCGCGACCAAGTGAGAAAAAAATATTCCTGCTGCCGTGGCAGCCGGCGAAGGCACGGATTTCACGAAAACGAGTCGGCAATCCGATCGGCAGCCGCAACACCGGTCTCGTAGGCGCCGTGCGCCGTCGAATAACGCGACGTCGAACAGGCCTCGCCGGCAAAGAAGATCCGCTCGTCATGCGGCGCGGCGAGACGGCCGCGTTGATCGGAGGCGCCGGGTTCGGCGTAGGAATAGGAGCCGCCGATATGGGGCGCCGCAGCCCAGGCCGACATCGCGACGACCGACAGCTCCTTGCGGATGTCGGCACCGAAATGTGCCGCCAGTTCGTCTCCAGCGAAGGAAGAGGCAGCCTCTCTGCCTTGCCTCTCCAGATCATGCGCGAGGTCGCCGGCGAAATAGGCCTCGACGACGGGAGCGCCGAACGGCCGGAGCTGATAGGTGCCGGTCGCGCCGTGACTGTTGGAGCCGAGCATATGCGTGTCCGCCGGCAGCGCCTCCTGATTTGCGAGCTTCAAGAAGAGCTTGTCGGCGAGCCCGAGCGGCAAACGGGCCGCTGCCTCGATCTTGTCAGGCAAAGGCGGGTCGAAGGCGATCTTGCCGGCGGCAAGCACATTCGTCGAAACGGTCACCAGCACCGCGCGGGCACTGAGCACACCCTGGTTCGTCTCGATGACGATACGGCCGGCATGACGATGGTCAATGCGCGTAACCTCGGTGCCGCGCCTTGCCCGAACCGGCTTGCCGTAATGCGAGACCAGCCTTCCATAGCCCTCGCGCACCCGCCAGTCAGGGCCGGGGCCGGGATCATATCTGTTGTAGTCGACGACCGACGACCGCTCCAGTTCGGCGCCGGTGATGTAGGTGCCGACCGCCCGGATCTGGCCGTTCCAGGGATTGCCGGGCTCGAGCATATCGGCCATGGCCGCATCATTCCCCGCGTGGCTCTCGAGGCGCTTGAAATAGGCGCCGATCGCCTGACTTGCGGCGTGCGCCTCCGCGTCATCCCGCTGAAGCCGCCGTCCGCCATCGTTCCAGGGCGCAGGCGTGCGGTCGACCGTCAGTCCGACCTCGCCGGCGATTGCAGTCCAGGCATTGGTCCGCGCGCCATGCAGCCAGCCGCAGCCGAGATCAAGCCCGATGTCGAACGCTTCAGGCAGACTGGCCGTCCAGGCGCGACCGCCGAGACGATCGCCAGCTTCAAGCAGGAGGATGGACAGGTCCGGGCGGATTGCCAGCAGGCGACGGGCGGCGGCAATGCCGGCGGCACCGGCGCCGATGATAACGACATCCTCGTCGGCACCTTTGCTGTTGTCACCAGGCATACATTCTCCTTCGGTCGCGCGACGGTTAAGTGGAAAGGGTCGCGCTCATGCCAACCCGCTTGCTATTGCAGCTGTTCCAGCAGCCGCCGGAGTGCTGTCCGCAGATCGTCCATCTGCTGCTGGCTGGTCAAGGCCGCCCAGCTTTCATCGACACGCCGGCCCGCCGCCATCGCTATCGGCCTGACCCCCTGGCCTTTTTCCGTCAGAAACACCAGCCGGCCGCGGCGGTCGTTCGGATCAGGCCGGCGCTCGACATAACCCAAGCGCTCGAGTTCTTCCACGGCCTGCGTCATCGTCTGCTTGCGAACACGGGCGAGCTTGGTCAGCTCGCTGACCTGGATGCCCTCTGGGCGCGCGAAGGTGAAGACATTGGCGTGCGGCGGGCGGATATCGCCGTAGCCGGCCTCATCGAGTGCCGCTTCGACGGCCTGTGTCCAATGCTGATGGACCAGACGCAACAACAGGCCAAGGGAAGACGACGACATGAAACCCCGCGCAGCAATATCGACAGTCACCTGTCTATATGATAAATGGACAGTCGCCTGCCTATATAGCACGAAAGCGTGGAGCTCCATATGCCGACCATCGATATCCTCACCTCGTTCATCTCCTACGAGGAGCTGGGGGAGGGCGACCCGATCGTCTTCCTTCACGGCAATCCCACCTCATCGCATCTCTGGCGGAACATCATGCCCGGTATCGGGTCGGGCCGCTGCCTGGCGCCCGATCTGATCGGCATGGGGCGCTCCGGCAAACCCGACATCGGCTATCGCTATGGCGATCACATCGCCTATCTCGACGCCTGGTTCGATGCGCTTGCCCTCGACGACATTGTGCTCGTCGGCCACGACTGGGGCGGCGCGCTGGCATTCGACTGGGCCTCGCGCCACGCCGAGCGGGTGCGCGGCATCGCCTTCATGGAAACCATTCTGCGGCCGATGAGCTGGGAGGATCTGCCAGGCGGCGGAAAGGCGCGTTATGAACTGTTGCGGGGTGCGGGAACCGGCGAGGCCAAGGTCCTCGACGAAAATTTCTTCATCGAACAGGCCTTGCGAGCGACCACGCTGAAAGGGCTTAGCGATGCCGACTGGGATGTCTACCGCGCACCCTATCCGGACCGTAACAGCCGGCGCCCGCTGCTGAAATGGCCGCGTGCCATGCCGATCAACGGCGAGCCGGCCGATGTAGTCGCCAGGATTGAGGGCTATGACCGCTGGCTTTCCGCCAGTCCTGAGGTTCCCAAGCTGCTGCTGACCTTCGAAGGCCCCCCCGAAACGCTGTTAATCGGCAGCGAGATGATTTCGTGGTGCCTCGACAACATCGCAGGCCTGGAGATCAGAGGGTGTGGGCCGGCACGCCATATCGCCCCCGAGGACCAGCCCGAGGCGATTGCCACCGAAATCAAAAGCTGGATCGACAGGAGCGGGCTGAGAGCAGCGCACCGGAAGGTCGCGTCTCAGTCATGAAGATCTGCCTCGGCGGCACCGTGACTGCGACATGACAGACTGTTGCAATGTTGAGCCGGTTCATAGGTGGGATCAATCAGCCACCGTGAAGGTCCCATGCCACGTTTCGATCGACGACGCTTTCTTCTCGCCTGGCTTCGCGCGCCGCTGCGCATCGCCTCGATCACGCCTTCAGGCCCCCGCCTTGCGGGCCTGATGACCAAGGAAATTTCTACGTTAACCGGGCCGGTTCTCGAACTCGGCCCGGGCACCGGCGTTTTCACCGCAGCCCTTTTGGAACGCGGCATTGCCGAGCGCGATCTGACGCTGGTCGAATACGAGCGGGATTTCGCCACCCTGCTTCAAGGCCGCTTTCCCGATGCCAGGGTGCTGTGGGTGGACGTGCGGCAGATGTGGAAGACGGCGCTTTCCGGAAGCTTCTTCGGCGGTGTCGTCAGCGGGCTTCCGCTTCTTGCCATGCGGTCGGAGGACGTGCGGACGCTCCTCGAGGGCTGCTTTTCCAACCTCAGACCGCACGGTGCCTTCTATCAGTTCACCTACGGGCCGAAATGCCCGGTGCCCGTCGAAATCCTCGACTCCCTCGACCTTGTCGCCACGAGGATCGGCTGGACGTTGCGCAATATCCCGCCGGCCGCGGTCTATCGGATCAGCCGCAGGTACCAGCCGATGATATTGATCGAGCAGCGCCGCGCGTGATGACGGATACGATCCTTTGCTACGCGGCGGCGATCCCGCATTCGATGCGCGACAGGCATCGCAGACTTGTTCGAGGGTGATATGGTTTCCACCTATGGACCGACGGCCCCCGATAGGTCCCCGATAGGAATGTGAGATGCGCATATTACTGATCGAGGATGAACCTCAAATGGCCGTGGCGCTCCGAGGCGCCCTGACCAGGCACGACATGGTGATGGATCATGTTTCGACGCTGTGCGACGCCGAACTGGTGATCGGCGACGGCGCCTACGACGCCGTCCTTCTGGATCGGCAACTGCCTGACGGCGATGGCCTCGAACTTATTCCGAAGATCCGCAAGAAGGGGCTGACGCTGCCGATCATCGTCATCACCGCCAAGGGAGAGGTTCCAGACAGGATCACCGGCCTTGAGACCGGCGCCGACGACTACCTTGCCAAGCCCTTCGTCTTCGACGAACTTCTGGCGCGGCTGCGTGCCGTGATGCGCCGCTCCGAAACCTTGCGCCCGGCGCTGATCTCGATCGGCCGTCTTTCGTTCGATCCGACCTATTGCGACATCATCGTCTCCGGCCTGCGTCTGGAAATGCCGCGCCGGGAGGCGCTGGTGCTCGAATGCCTCATGCGCCGCGCCGGTCGCATGGTGCCGCGACCGGCCTTGATGGAAG
The DNA here is from genome assembly GCF_032464805.1 of Rhizobium sp. 10PS4. Taxonomy (NCBI): domain Bacteria; kingdom Pseudomonadati; phylum Pseudomonadota; class Alphaproteobacteria; order Hyphomicrobiales; family Rhizobiaceae; genus Rhizobium; species Rhizobium sp. 10PS4. The sequence continues at coordinate 419,293 of NZ_JAWDIW010000003.1, forward strand.
CGGTCTTCGGCTTCGACGACGAGATCCAGTCGAACGCGCTCGATTCCCACATATCGCGGTTGCGGCGCAAGCTGGCGGCATCGCAAGCAGGCGTGGTCATCAACGTTATCCGGGGCGTGGGTTATCTCCTGCGGGAAGCATCATGAGCAAACGATGCTCCTATTCGCTGCGCAAGCGCCTGTTCTGGCGCCTTCTTGCCGTGCAATCGGTCGTGCTCATCCTGGTGATGATCGTGCTGATTTCGGTTGGCAAGATATCCGAATACAGGTCGACGGAGGGCACGATCGAGGTCCTGCGCCAGGCCGTCTTCCGGCAACCCACCGGAGAGTTGAGCCTGAGGGAGACCGAGGATCTGCGGCAGCTGCGCAAGGACGCGCCCGATCTCTGGTACACTGTCCGTGACATGCAGGGACATGTTTTGACCGAGGGCCAGATTCCGGAAGAATATGCCACAATCGGCAACACGCTCGATCATGTCGTCGAGGCCGAGTTCGGCGCGAATCTCGGCGACCACGACCGTCCGGCTGCCCGGATGAAGTGGATTGCGACGGATTGGGGACAGGTGCAGTTTCTGACGAGCACCGACGGCCCCATCTCGTCCACCTTGATCCTGCTCAAGCTTTCGCTGGTGCTTGCGAAGATTGTCATTCCCATCGTCGCGGTGATGGCGTTGGGTGCGTTGATCGCGACGCCGCTCGTCGTGCGACGATCGCTGGTCGGGATCGATCAGGCCGCGCTCCAGGCCGATACGATCGATATCGACCAGCGTGGCGGCCGGCTGTCGGAACACGATATTCCCGAAGAGATCGCGCCGCTGGTGCACGCCGTCAACCGCGCGCTCGGACGTCTCGACGAGGGTTACGAGCGGCAGGAACGGTTTCTGACCGATGCCGCCCATGAGCTGCGCACGCCGATCGCCATTCTGAACACGAGAATTGGAGCCCTGCCGCACAGTTCGATCAAGACCGACCTCCTGGAAGATGCAGCCAGGCTCGCCGTACTCACCGAGCAGATGCTCGATCTTCAGCGACTGAAACAGGGCAAGGTCCAGTTCACCAAGGTCGATCTCGGCCAGTTGGCGAGGAAGGTCATGATCGAGATGGCGCCGCTGGCCTTTGCCGCCGGCTACACGGTACAGTTCGATGTCGACGGCGCCGGCGAGATCGAGGGCGATCCTCTGGCGCTGCAGCGCGCCCTGATGAACATCCTGCAGAACGCGATCAACCATGGCGGCAGGAAAGGCACCATCTCGCTGACATCAGGCTGCAACTGGATCGAAGTCAGGGACGAGGGACCGGGCATCCCCGCCGATATGCGCGATCGCATATTCGAGCCGTTCTTCAAGCGCCATCACGACGGACGCGGTGCCGGCCTCGGCCTTAATCTCGTCCGCGACATCCTGCGCATGCACGGCGGTGAGGTGACGATCGACAACTACAGTCCAGGCGCGGTCTGCCGGCTGAGCTTCCCGACGGACAAAACGGCACATGTTGATACTCCACCACATCTGGCGACTGCATAATTCAAGGTGCTAGCGGCGCCTCTCGAAAAGGCGTGGTGCTGTCCGTGCGATGGATTAAATCGCCTCTTCATGACATATAGATTCGATGAGCGTGCACAGAGATTCGCAACTCGACATGTTTGCCAAGGCATCGCCAGCAACGGCCAAGGCACGCGGTCCATCGCACCGGCGGCCATCGCAGCCGGTCGTCCACTCCAATGAAGACATGGCGCGGACGCTCGAAGAGAGCGGCAACTATCGCATCTTGAGAAAACTGGCCACCCGGCCGATTGCGTCAGTCAGACGGCCGGGGTTTTCGCGGCTCGGCGTCATCCTCGATACGGAGACCACAGGTCTCAACCACCGCAACGACGAGATCATCGAAATCGGCGCCATCGCCTTCACCTTCGACGATGACGGCACGATCGGCGATATCGTCGGCATTTACGGCGGCCTGCAACAGCCGTCCCGGCCGATCCCGCCCGAGATCACCCGGCTGACGGGTATCACCGATGCGATGGTCGAAGGACAGCTCATCGATATCCAATCGCTGAGAACTCTGATCGAGCCGGCGGATCTGATCATTGCCCACAATGCCGGTTTCGACCGGCCGTTCTGCGAGGCCTTCTCGAAGATTTTCACCGGCAAGGCCTGGGCATGCTCGGTTTCGGAGATCGACTGGAGCGGCCGCGGCTTCGAGGGTACGAAGCTCGGCTATCTCGTCGGCCAGGCCGGGTATTTCCACGAAGGCCATCGCGCCGTGGACGACTGCCACGCACTGCTGGAAATCCTCGATCGGGAGCAGCGCGGCGGTGAAAGCCCGTTCACCGAGCTTTACCGCGCCAGCCAGCGCTCGCGCATCCGTATCTTTGCCGAACACAGCCCGTTCGAGATGAAGGATCATCTGAAGGGGAGGGGTTATCGCTGGTCGGACGGCAGCGACGGCCGCCTGAAGTCCTGGTGGATCGAAGTCGGCGAAGAGGATCTCGACGACGAACTCTCCTATCTGCGCTCGGATATTTACCGATGGGCAGAGGCGGAGCCGCCGATCGTGCGGCTGACGGCCTTCGATCGTTTCAAACTCTGACCGCGAAGCGGTTCGGATCCTGAGCTGCAAGATATGGCCACCCATGCAAGTGCCGCATAGGTGCACTGATGCATTGGCGCTGCAATAATCAGCGGTCTCGTATTATATACACCTCATCGAAGCGAACGAAGCGCCAAGGACTGGCAGCTAAGCTTCGAAAGCCCACGAAAGGGGATCATCATGAACGTAGCACGCTCTTTCAATAACTGGCGCAAGTATCGTCAGACGGTCGCTGAACTGGGTCGTATGTCCGCACGCGAACTGGACGACCTCGGCATCGGCCGCGGCGACATCCGCAACGTCGCCCGCGCAGCCATCGCCCGCTAACGGCAGCTTAGACCAAGCATCTTCAAGACCATGCCAGCGCCTGCTTCCTCCCGAGCGGGCGCTTTGCTTTTTGTGCTTACAGCGAATGGACCAGGGTAATCGAGCCTCCCGCTTTTCGCATAACGCATAGCTGCCCTGCAAATAAATGCCTATCAACTGAGCAAGAAATAAGTATGATTAATTCTATCGAAGCGATGCACCTCCTCCCGCGTCCCTTCGATGTACAGGCGCCCCATCCTCCTCCCAGGGTCGCTTGTGGAATGACAGCACTCCTCCTCCCAGCTGTCGTTCGGTTTTTTACGAAAGCCTGCCGCACCTCCTCCCGCGGCAGGCTTTTTCGTTTTGGCCCAAGAAAATGTCGGGCCGCGCCGAAGCATCCGCTTGCGATCGATGATGGCGTCATCATCTCCGGAAATTCTCCCGTCTATTCCCAGATTTTCTTTCGTGTTCTTGCGGGCCTTGCGTCTCCTCAAGCGAGGACCGACAAACCTGTTGACACCAAACTTGTCGTACAACTATGTAACCGGATGGATACCGCCGCAGCGGAACACGCCGGACAAGACCGGCTCCCGCAACAGCGACGACCCATGGCGACAATGAAGCGGAAGGAAAATTGACATGCAGATCGACGTGAGGCACGCCTCCCATCCAGAGGCCGTGCGCAATTTCGACACGGAGACGCTGCGGCGTCATTTTCTGGTGGAAACCGTCTTCGCGAGCGGCGAGATCCGGCTCACCTATTCGCATTACGATCGGATGGTCATCGGCGGCGCGACGCCGCTCGGCCCCGGGCTGACGCTAACGGCGCCGACGGCGGTCGGACAGGAAACCTTCCTCGCCGAGCGTGAACTCGGCGCGCTCAACATCGGCGGTGCCGGCCGCATCATCGTCGACGGCACGAACTACGATCTTGCCAAATATGATTGCCTCTATGTCGGCAAGGGTGCCAGGGACATCAGGTTCGAGAGCGCGGATGCCGCCAATCCGGCAAAGTTCTATCTGGTCTCGACGCCAGCGCATCAGGCGCACCCGACCGTATTGCTCACCCGCGAAAAGGCCCGTCACCTGACGCCGGGCGAAGCCGCGACGGCCAACAAACGGTCGATCTACCAGTTCATCCATCCTGAGGTCTGCCAGTCCTGCCAACTCACTCTGGGCTTCACCATGATCGAGCCGGGCAGCGTCTGGAACACAATGCCTGCCCATACGCATGACCGTCGCATGGAAGCCTATCTCTATTTCGATCTCGAAGCCGAGCAGCGTGTGTTCCATTTCATGGGCGAGCCGCAGCAGACCCGCCATATGCTTGTCGCCAACGAACAGGCGGTCATCTCGCCGCCCTGGTCGATCCATTCGGGTGCCGGCACCAAGAATTACAGCTTCATCTGGGCGATGGCCGGCGACAATAAGAGCTTCACCGACATGGACCATATCGCCATTGCAGATTTGAGGTGAGCGTCGTGGCAAATCCCTTCGACCTTTCCGGCCGGGTTGCCGTCGTCACCGGCGCCAATACGGGTCTCGGCCAGGCCATCGCGGCAGCGTTGGCGCAGGCCGGTGCGTCGATCGTCGCCGTCGGACGCTCCTCGATGGACGAAACCGAGGCGCTGGTGCATGAAGCGGGAAGCCGCTTCCATGTCGTCAAGGCCGATCTCGCCAGCATCGAACCGGTCAAGGGGATCGTTACCGAGACCATCCAGATCTTCGGCGGCCTCGACATCCTCGTCAACAATGCCGGCATCATCCGCCGCGCCGATGCACTCGACTTCACCGAGGAAGACTGGGACGCGGTGATCGACGTCAATCTGAAGACTGCCTTCTTCCTGTCTCAGGCGGCCGGCCGCCATATGGTCGACAAGGGCAGGGGCAAGATCATCAACATCGCCTCGCTGCTCTCCTTCCAGGGCGGCATCCGGATCCCGTCTTATACCGCCTCGAAAAGCGGCCTTGCCGGGCTGACCAAGCTGCTTGCCTGCGAATGGGCCGGCAAGGGCGTCAACGTCAACGCCATCGCCCCCGGCTACTTCGTGACCAACAACACCACGGCGCTGCGCGAAGATGCCGACCGCAATGCCGCCATCCTTGCCCGGATCCCGGCCGGGCGCTGGGGAATGCCGTCCGAACTCGGCGGTGCGGCCGTATTCCTGGCATCGTCGGCATCCGACTACGTGCATGGAACGGTGCTGCCCGTCGATGGCGGTTGGCTGGCTCGGTAATCGGTCTCACCTAAAGCGCGGGGAGCTAATCTGAAAGATCGCGACGCGCTTTAGTGCCGCTGCCCACCCCCATCGGCGTGGATGCGGAAACGAACAGGAAACGGGGTCGGCGCAGCCGCCTCGACACCAGGATTTCGAAACAGGATGGCAGATAAGGACAACGCGGTCTTCAATACCATTCAGCAGGCGCCGAACCTGCGCAGCAACCTTGCCGACATGTTGACGGCGCAAATCGAGTCCGGCGACCTGAAGCCGGGCCAGCGCCTGCCGACCGAACAGGCGATCATGACGGCAACCGGCGTCAGCCGGACGATCGTTCGCGAAGCGCTCGCCGCGCTGCGCGCGAAGGGGCTGATCACCACACGGCAAGGCCTTGGGGCTTTTGTCTCGAACGATCCAACGCCCAGATCCTTCTCCATCATTCCCAACGACCTGCAGTCGATCGACGAGGTCCTGCGTGTGCTGGAACTGCGCATGGGGGTCGAATATGAAGCCGCCGGTCTTGCGGCGCTGCGGCGCACACAGGAGGACATCGACCGTATGCAGGATCGTCTCGATGACCTAGACAAGGCGCTCGAAGAAGGCGGGTACGGCGCGCAGGAGGACTACGCCTTCCACCGGTCCATTCTGGTCGCGACGCAAAACTACTATTACGGCCGCCTCTTTGACACGTTCGGCAACATCATGGTGCCGCGGCAATGGGCGCGCTTGGACAAGATGACCTCAGCCGAGCGCAAGCGCCATGCGGCGCGAATGCGCAGGGAACACCACGCCATATTCGCGGCGATCCGCGACCGGGACGAGCCTGCCGCGCGCCGCGCCATCCGAAGCCACCTATCGAAGAGCGCCGCGCGCTTCGAAGAGCTGCGCGACGCTACTGCATAGATAGCGCCTCGTCCTGAACTGTTACGCCTTGGGTTTCGGCTTCATCAGCCGCCGCCAGGCGGCGTGATCCGTTTGCAGATCGGCGGAGGCATGGATTGCGGGCAGAAGCGGTTTACGTTTGCGCCGGCCGAAGCGCCGTTTGAAGCCGAGGATATTTCCGACGAAGCTCCTGGTGTAGAGCCCCGGGCCGCTTGAATAGATGCGCCATCCGCCGTCGACGGCAATCTCTCCCGCCTTGACGCGCCCCCATTCGGCCGCTGCCTGATAACGGTCGTGGAAAGCCGCATCACTGCTGCTGAAATAGGTGTTGCGCTGGCGCAGCGATGCATGCGGCAGCGCCGTGGTGACAGAAATCGGATTGACGACGGCGATCGCCTTCCAGAGTTCGTCCACTTCCGCCTCCAGCGCCAGCGTCTCGCAATAGCGCAGATGCGCATGCACATACATCAGCCCGATCTCGCGGCCGAAGAAGGAGGAGGATTCGGCCCGCCGAAACAGCGTCTCGGGCCCGCCGGCATAGGTCGCCGGTTTTTCCATCAGCCGCACGCCGTCGGGGAAGAGCAGATGCTCTTCGATCAGATTCATATGATCGCGTCTCTGAACCGGCGTGAAGAGGCCGCCAAGCATCGCCTGCGTCATCGAGATCAGCGAGAAATGCAGGCCGGTGCGCCGGTCGCTCGGGTGCAGCAGCAATTCGACGCCGTCATGGGCGGGATCGAAGATACCGTAGCCGGCAACGACGCCGTCGCGCACGAGATGACGGTTGAAGTCCCGGCGCATCGCCGTTGCGATCTTCCTCAAGCCCCTGGCCTTGTCGCCGTGGCCGAGGCGGCGCAGGATCGCCGAATAACGGACGATCTGCTCGTAGAGCAGGGCAACGGTCCAACTGCTGACCATCCAGTCGCGCAGATGCGGATCGGCCGGCTGCAGGGAATCGTTCCAGTCTCCCTCGCCATAGCGGATCAGATGCGTTCCAGGGATGAAAGCTTCGCGAACGGTCTCGAGCAGCTTCTCGACATGGATCGCGATGGTGTCGAGCTCCGGCGCCCTGGCCATCGTCTTTTCGTCACGCCAGGAGACTTTCTCGTCGAGGATGGCGAGATCGCCGGTCGCCTCAATATAGTCGCAGAGCGCCTTCAGCGGCCAGACGACGATGTCGCCGTGACTATCGCCCGCCCGGATGTTGGCATAGGGCTCCAGCATAAACCATTGCGGCCAATCGCCTTTTTCCAGGTATTGTTCGCTGAAGACGGTCTTCAGCACCTCCTTGGCTTCGCGATCATGCTCGTAGGCGAGCAGGAATTCGATCGGCCCTTGGCATGCGTCGCGTGTGCCCCAGGCAGCACCTGTATATTGCTCGAGGCCGTGCGGTACGCTCAGATGCACGATCGCGTCATGCGCGAGCCAGGGCAGCAGGGTCGTCTGCGCGGCGAGGTCGGGCGAGGTGCTGGCGATCGTCAGGCCGCGCACAGTGTTCCGCCAGAATTTCGATGCCGGTGCCAGCATGGCTTCATCGGTGACGCCGGCCTCATAACGTTGCGCCAGTCGCTCGGCTTCCGCCGCATCGGTCATCGAGCCGACGACGGCGAAAGAGAGCGCTTGCGTCATCAGGGATCGGAGCGCCACGAAGGCGCCATTGCGTGTTACCCCATCGCTGTAGAGCAGTTCGTCGCCGCCGATTTCCTCGATCGCGTCGGGCGTCGAACTCACCAACCAACAGCCGGCATCGGGATAACGCTCGCCCCAGAGCCAGGCCGGGTCCGGCCGGAAAAGAATGCGTTTGCCCGACGGATCGAATTCGATCTGCCCGCCGGCGTCATATTCGCGCTCGCCAAGCACGACATGGCCGAACACCAGAAAGCGGCACGGCTTGCCCTCGACGGAGACGCTCCACTGCATCGCCGCATTCTCGCCGGAGGCGACCGCCGACACGATGATCGTGCGTTCGGGGAGACGATAGATCCAGCGGCAATCGCTGAGCCCCATTTCGAAAGCCGACGGCACTGCCAGAAGCTGCCAGCCGGCGCCGACATCCGCCATGATGCGCAGCCCGCTGGCGCGGGTCAAATTGTAGGGATCGCGGGAGACGGAAAAGAGCTTGTGAAAGGACGTATTGCCGATCGTCAGCTGGGCCGCGAAAATGCCCTGCATCCAGCAGGTCGCGGCAAGCGTCGCATCGTCGAGCAGCATGTTTTCACCGCTTCTGACGATCGCGCCGTGACGGCGCGCCACCATGAGTTCCTTGTCGCGCAAGACCACGTGGCGGTTCAAAATGCCGTCCGACACGAAAAACGAAAGAAGCTTTCCGTCGACGCGCTCTTCCAGGCTCCGCGCCGGATAGAGCTGGCCGATCGCTTTTTTATTCAGCGCCTCGGCCTTCAGCAAGGCAGCATCCTGGAGAAGGCTGCGGACTGGCGCGACCTCCTCGATATCGGCGGTCGCACTGTCTGTCGCCGCGAGCTCGTCAAGCCGTGAAAGGTCGGCATCGCTCGATGCCTCGGGATGATCGGCGGCAAACACGGCAAAGAAGGTCACGGTCGCACCGCTTGCCGGAACGGAGAGCGATTTCGACTGAATGGCGGGGCATGCCGTCTCCTGCTGCCGCCGTTTGCTCGGCAGGTTGGTGCCGAAGGGGCCGACCAGCATGTCGTCGAGCCGGTCGCTCGCCTGCACCAGCTGGATCGCATCCGTGGCATAGGCGGCCGCGCCATCGAGGCAGCCCTGCACGAGCCAGGGGTTGCGGACGCCCGACTGCTTGAGATTTTGCCGGTTCATCACGACAGGGCCGAAGGTCTCGTGATCGGCGATATGATGATCGACATATTGAGAGGCATAGGCTTCGCTGTTCATCAGGAAGCCGCGATCGCCGAGACCGACGTCCTGGATCAGCACCAGATCGACCGGCAGCGTCCCATCCTTCCGATGCCGGATGGAGACACGCCAGAACCAGGCTGTTTCGGAAGGGTGAAGCTCAAGGCGGACATTGTAGCCGATATCGCCTCTCTTGCCGCTCCAGGAGAGGCTCGTCGCATCGTGCCCGAAGCTGCCGTCGGCGCGAGACCCGACAAGCTCGACGACGTCAGGTGCAGCCCCGCCGATGCGCAGATAAAGGCGACCGATGCCGCCGGTAAGCGGCGAGCCCTGGATCTGGTTGATCTGCATCGATCCCTTGTCGTCGGCATATTCGATGGCAAACAGGGTGCCGTTCGGCAAAGCCGATATCGATAGGCCGGAACCGTTGCTGATCGTGAAGAGGCCAAGCTCGTCGCGTCGGGGCATTTGAAAACTGCGGTCAAGGTCCGTGGCCATTGAGATCTCGTCGATTGGCTTCAGAAGGAAACTGGAGGATGACGCAAAATGGTTGAGAGAAATCTTACCGCTATCGCCGGTTCTCGATGAGGGCCTTGAAAGCCAGGCCAGTCGATATCACTTGATGTTCCAATTCGATAGTTGCACCGATAGGTTATTGCCAAGGCTTCAAAGGAACTGTGGTGGCCGGTGACGATGATGCCGTCAGATGCTCAATGGCGCCATACCGCGGGAACGGAGTTCCCTATCGTTTAAGTTCAAGGCAAACTGGGACGGAAACTGCTGATTCCATCTGTGCGTGCTTCTTGACGCAACTCGCAGCTCCTATTCAACGAGGTGACTATTGACGCAGTTCTTCGAAACCACTCAAGGGATCATGGCAATGGGAGCGTTCATCGGCGCCGGCGGTTTGGCCGCTGGCTCCTTGCTTCCCATCGTCATTCGACTTGCGAAGTCTGGGATCAACCGGCGCCCGAAAGCCGAGGTTAGAAACCTAGCGATGCTGACGGTGCTGGCCCTAGATGATTTTGTCGGAGCCAGCTATGCCGCCGTTCACGACATGCCCGAATTCAATCCTATGGATGAAGGCCAATTCGCGTTTCACGTTCCCGATCCAACCCTTGCACTTCCGCAAGACGCAAACTGGGCGCTTTTTAATCCCGAGCTTGTAGAAGAAATTTTGTGGTTGTCGAACCGGGTGAAGACCCTTTCTTATGCGTTGGATAGTCTCGACCTTTCCAGGCCCGGATACGATGGCTTCTTCGAGCGACGCCAAGAAGGTTATGCTGGTCTGGCGGCTGAAGCGATGGACATTATTGAGCGTATGCTTGAAGAGTTTGACATCACCCTGCCTGCCAAGCCAGATTATTATCGCCGGCGGGAAGGTCTCGTTTCAGCTGTCCAAAAGGCTGGAGAAAATAGCTCGCAGCGCCCAAAGGCTCGCACTCTCGCGCACCCGGGTGGGTCAAATGTGCTGCAACTGTTCCCAAAGGCAAACGACGACGCCGAGTAAAATCAAGCGATATCGTCGAACCCGGTCAAAGGTATCGCGTCCTCACGCATGGCCTGTTTTCCATTGGATGGCTCGTTTCAATTGCGGCCTAGGCCGGCGCCAGATCGACGCCTTCTAGAAAGTTCAAAACCCAGGTCGCGGTAGCAGCGTTCAAGATCCATCCTCCACGGCTCCTTCGGCTGGATAGTCCGCCGTTGCATAGCTGCATTGCACAAAAAATGTTTTCCAACTGGTCAAAAAAGGAGCATGGTGATTATAGCTGATGCAACACGACGGCTTTCCTCCCAGTTCCGTCGTTTCAGCTGTTCCCCTCTGGAGGTTTATACCTTCACAATTAAAGGGCCACGGTTCTCCGTCGGCCCTCTTTTTTTGTCTGCGAAAATCACGGGTTGCTGCCGGGTTTGATCGACCGGCATCCAATTCGTATGTCATAAAACGCCCAGGTAAAGCTGGCAAATGGCCATCGCGGCTTGCGGCTGTGATCTTTTGGGCTGTATGCGCTATGAGCGAACCACGGCAGCCGGGGATGGGAACAAATGACCACAATCACCATCGACGATGCTCTCAACCACGCGGGAGCAGGACGATATCAGCGACGGCTGATGGCCATCTTCGGCTTGGTCTGGGCAGCTGACGCCATGCAGGTCATCGCAGTGGGCTTCACAGCGGCTTCGATCGCCACGAGCTTCGAACTGACGGTGCCGCAGGCGCTTCAGACGGGCACGGTGTTTTTCCTTGGCATGTTTCTGGGCGCAATGGGGTTTGGTAGGCTTGCTGACAGGATCGGCCGTCGCGGCGTTCTGATCGCGACTGTCTCCTGTGATGCGGTCTTTGGCACACTGTCAATTTTCGCGCCAGACTTCACCTTCCTTCTGTTCATGCGCTTCCTGACCGGTGCAGCAGTCGGCGGGACGTTGCCGGTGGACTATGCGATGATGGCCGAATTCCTACCGGCGAAGAACCGAGGCAGGTGGCTGGTGCTGCTGGAGGGTTTCTGGGCCGTCGGAACCCTGGTTGTCGCAATTGCAGCCTGGCTGCTCAGTCTCTGGAGCGTGGCCGAAGCCTGGCGATTGATCTTTGCCGTAACAGCGGTCCCGGCGATTATCGGTTTCGGTCTGCGGTTTTTCGTGCCGGAATCGCCGCTCTATCTTCTGCGCAAGGGAAGGGGTGGAGAAGCAAAGGCGATCATCGACCGGATGATCCTGGTGAATGGCCGCCGTGCTCTGGGAGAAGAGGTTGACATAGCGCCTGCGACACCGACGCGTAGTGTCGGAATATTCTCCCACGCTCTGCGGCGTCGAACCGTTCTGATCCTCGCGGTTTGGTTTCTGGTATCCATTTCTTACTATGGTGTCTTCACCTGGATGCCTCCGAAACTTGCCGGGGACGGCTTTGGCTTCGTTCGAGGCTACGGTTTTCTTGTGCTGATCGCGCTTGCCCAGATCCCCGGGTATGCGCTCGCTGCCTACGGCGTCGAAAAGTGGGGGCGGCGTCCAACGCTTGTGGCATTTTGCATCCTTTCCGCGATGGGATCCATTTTGTTTGTCGTCGGCTCATCCGCACTCTTGGTAGCGTCGTCACTGCTCATCATGAGTTTCGCGCTGCTTGGTACGTGGGGTGCACTCTACGCCTATACGCCAGAGCTTTATCCTACTGCCTCCAGGGCAACCGGAATGGGTGCCGCCGGTGCTATGGCTCGGCTTGGAGGGCTGCTTGCGCCATCGTTGATCGGTCTTTTTGTGACTAAAGATTTCGGCCTGGTCATCGGGATTTTCGCTGCGTTGCTGCTGTTGGCAGGTGCTGCAGCCTATTTCATCGATGCCGAGACGCGCAGTGCTAAGCTAGCCTAGAAGCCGTTTGGCCGATGCGTTGGCTTCCATCTCAGGATCGCGGGGGGTAGGTCTCGTCAACCCTGGTTTTCACGTTGACGTTGGCCGCCTGGCAAAGGGCACCGAGAGCAGGGCGCAGCCGGTCAGGACGGCAATCACCATCCAGGCTTCGTTGATCGCCTGGACGCTTGCCGCGGTCTGGACCAGCGGATCGAGCAGTGCCGTGGTATCCGCGTCGAAGCTGCCACTATGCCCCGATATGGTCTGAAGAGGTGCGCCGACGAATGTCGCAGCCTCGACGTCGCCGGCTTGAAGACGGGTCCAGAGGCCTTGTCCCAGCGGCTCCGAGCGCGTGTAGATGATGGTGTCGATGAGAGCGATGCCGATCGCCCCGCCGAGATTGCGCATCAGATTGAAAAGTCCGCTCGCGTCGGGGATGCGGTCTGGTGGCAGAGTGCCGAGCGCCAGCCGCGTCGGCGGCAGTAGGCAGAACATGATGGCGACGCCGCGCACGACCTGCGGCCAGAACATCGCGTCATAATCGGTGCGAGGATCCTGAAAAGCGCTCATCCCGACACCGACCGCAAACAGCGCGAAACCGGCCGCCGACAGCAATCGCGCGTCCATCCGCTTCTCCAGCGCCACCGCGATCGGCGCCGTGATCAATTGCGCGACGCCGGTGACCAGCATCGTCATGCCGATTTGGAGGGCGTCGTGTCCCCTGATGAAAGCGAGAAAGACCGGCATGAGGTAGACCGAGCCGAAGAGGCCGATGCCGAGCACGAAGCTCAGAACCGAGCCGACGAGAAAGTTTCGATCGCCGAAATTGCCGAGATCGACGATCGGCCGGTTTCTGCGCAGCGTTCGCCAGATGAAGACACCTCCCGATGCAAGGCAGACCGCCAGCAGGCTGAGCACATAGGCTGAGCCCCAGCCGCTCGTCGGCGCCTCTTTCAGGCTGAGCTCCAAGCTCGTCAGCGCGGTTGCCATCAGCAGAAGCGACAGACCGTCGAGATGCCTGAGTTCGGACGGATCGGTCGCCTGCCTCGGCAAGGACCGTGCCGCCAGGATTGCCGAGGCAATGCCTGGGAGGATGTTGATCAGGAACAACCAGTGCCAGGAGTAGGTTTGCGTCAGCCATCCGCCGACGATCGGTCCGACGGTCGGGGCCAACACTGCGAGAACGCCGGCGATCGTCGTCGCAAGTGCCTGGCGCTCGTTCGGGAAGAGAATGAACACGGCTGAAAACACCGAGGGGATCAGGGTTCCGCCGGAAAAGCCCTGAAGCACCCGCCAGGCTACCAGCTCGCCGAAGCTGCCGCTCATCGCACAACCGGCGGAGGCTGCGACGAACAGGCTGATGGCGGTAACGAACAGCCATCGCATCGTCAGAAGCCGCGTCAAGAAGCCGGTGAGCGGGATCGCGACCACTTCGGCGATGAGATAGGCCGTCTGTATCCAGCTCATCTGATCCGGATCGATACCCAGCGCCGACTGGATGGTCGGCAGCGATGTCGCCACCACCTGGACGTCGAGGATCGCCATGAACATGCCGACGCACATCGCCATGAAGCCGAGCCAGACGATGGCCGGTGTTTCATCAGGGCGGGCAGATTCAAGTCGTTCCGACATGCGATGATCCCGCGCGCTGCATTCTCCACCCAGGGTGCGAAGACTAAGGCCGATCCTATTTACGATCGAGACGGCATGCCGCAAACAAAGACGTGGAGCGCAATTCCGCCGACGCCGACACCATAGTTCGGATGAGGACGGAAGGGATAGGGATCTGCCAACACAAATACGTCACCAACGCGAACCAGCCGTCCCATGCCCGACTCGATGGAATCCGAGAGCGCCCCGACGAGGTCTTCCTGCAGTTCGGTGCGCGTCGCTGAGAGCCGATCCGGAGGCGCTGCAGAAATTTCCGATCGGCAATTGACGTGTCGGCGGGAAACTGACTATCAATCTTAAATCAATTTGATTGACATCAAAAACAACGGGATCGCCGGGATGAGGTTGAGCAAGGATGCACCCCGCCCATTTGCATCGAAGCCGGCTTTGCGGAAGCAACCGCTCCGATCGGGCTTGGCCACGCGATCATCGGCAACATTTCCACCCGCCGCCTTCTACCAAAAGGCCGCTGGCGCCATACCCAATTCCGCTCCCGGTAATGCGCCGGAATACGCATGATCCGATCTTCAAGAGGAAAGAGTGACCATGTCCACACCGCGACCAAAAGCCCTGCGGCTTGAAACCCTTTGGAACCCGCCTGCGGATGGCAAGGAATTTTCCTACGTCCTGCGCCTCAAAAATCTGGGCACAGAGCCGCTTTCGAATTTCTCGCTGTGCGTCAGCGGTCCGGGTCGCGTCGATCCGGCCGGGCGCGTCGAAGGCGCCACGGTTTCGCAGCGGCTGTCGAATTTCACCGAATTCCAGCCGCCGGCCAATTTCGTTCTCGGCGCCGGCGAGACGTGGACGATCTCGGTCTACGCGCTGAGCTGGCAATTCCGCCACTGGACGGATGGCGCGACGAGCGGTTATCTCGCCCTTTCCGACGGCAGCACGATCGTGCTCACCATAGAGCCGACGCGATCTTCGGTCAGCAACGCCCCATTGAAGCGTGGCGCCGAGATCTATCCGGTGCCGGTCAATGCGCCTGTTCAGGTGTCGATCATCCCCTGGCCGAACCATGTGGCGGTCGCCTCGCATCGGCCACTGCCGGCCGGTTTTGCGCCGCAGGCGCAGAGCGCTGCAGGGGAGGCGGCAACACGCAGTTTCGCAGCGCTGGTCGAGCATCTCTTCGCCGTCGAAGGCATTGTGCGGAGCGAGGCGGAAGGCGCGGTTCCGGTTGCCCTGAAGGATGCCGCCGGGCTCGGGCCGGAGGCCTATCGGCTGAGCTTCGAGGGTGAGGCGATCACCATCGAGGCCGTCAGCCAGACCGGCTTCCTCTATGGCCTTGTCACACTCGGCCAGATCTGGCGCGGTGCAAGGCTGCATCCCGAGGTCTTCCGGTTTCCGGCCTCCGGCGAGATCGTCGATGAGCCGTCGATGGGTTGGCGCGGCCTGCATCTCGACGTCGCCCGCCAGTTCTATGGCGCGGCTGAAGTCAAGAAGCTGCTGGCGGTGCTGGCCTGGAATAAGCTCAACCGCTTCCACTGGCACCTTTCCGACGACGAAGCCTGGCGCGTCGAGATCGACGCCTATCCTGATTTGACCGCGGTCGGTGCCTGGCGCGGCCACGGTCTGGCCGTTCCGCCGCTGCTCGGTTCGAGCCCGGCCCGCACCGGCGGTTACTACACCAAGGCTGCCATCCGCGAGATCGTCGCCCATGCCAAGAGCTTCGGCGTAGAGATCGTGCCGGAGATCGATGTCCCCGGCCATTGCTACGCCATGCAGCAGGCAATACCGGAGCTGCGCGATCCGGCCGAGATCGGCAGCTATTATTCGGTTCAGGGCTTTCCCGACAATTGCATCAATCCGGCCCGCGAGAAGACCTATGAGATCATCGAGACGATCCTCTCCGAACTCATCGAGCTCTTTCCGTTCAAGATCATCCATCTCGGCGCCGACGAAGTTCCGCTTGGCGCGTGGTCCGGCTCGCCGGAAGCGCTCGAACGCCTGCGTAGCGTGGCGGGCGACGAGGTTGCCGATGCGCATGCCAAGCGGCTGAACGTCGTGACCAATACCCATGGCGCCGACGACATCCACGGCTCGGGCGCCGCCATCCTGCAGGCGGAATTCCTGAGCCGCGTCCAGCGCTTCCTTGCGAGCAAGGGCTGCATCACCGGCGGCTGGGAAGAGGCGGCCCACGGCGATGTCATCGACAAATCGCAGAGCTATCTCTGCAGCTGGCGCAATGTCGAGGTCTCGGCCGAACTTGCCGAGCGCGGCTACGAAATCGTCGTCTGCCCCGGGCAGGTCTACTACCTCGACATGGCGCTCAGGCCCGACTGGGACGAGCCGGGCGCCAGCTGGGCGGGGACTTCGGATGCCGAGAAGCTCTACAATTTCGACCCCACCGGCGGCTGGACGGCGAGCCAGAAACAGAAACTCCTCGGCATTCAGGCCTGCATCTGGTCCGAGCCGATGACGGATCGCGCCGTTTTCGACCGCCTCGTCTTTCCGCGCCTTTCCGCACTGGCCGAAACCGGCTGGACGAAGCCGCCATCCAAGTCGTGGGAGCGCTTCAGGGCGCTCGCGGGACTGATGCCGCTGCTCTACGGGCTGCAGCAGTCGTAGCGCGCG
Organism: Rhizobium sp. 10PS4; assembly: GCF_032464805.1. Taxonomy (NCBI): domain Bacteria; kingdom Pseudomonadati; phylum Pseudomonadota; class Alphaproteobacteria; order Hyphomicrobiales; family Rhizobiaceae; genus Rhizobium; species Rhizobium sp. 10PS4. The sequence continues at coordinate 435,704 of NZ_JAWDIW010000003.1, forward strand.
GATTGGGCCGCGGGTTTTGATGTGAGGATCCCCCCTTGCCATCGCCGGAGGCGGTGATGGCAAGGATACGGACATCGCTTTCAAGGGGTGTTGTCAGGTGCCGCGTCATCTGCCGTGGGCAGCTGACCTTCGGGTGCGGCGATACGAATAGGACGTGTTCCAATAGGCGCGCCGGTCGCGCAGTCGATGGTGACGGGATCGATCTCGGTTCCTGTTTCAGCGTCAAAGAAGCGGGTGACTGCGCCGCCGCCGCGGTGCTTGCGGCCCCAGGCGCCGATTGCAAACAGCACCGGCAGAAAGTCACGGCCGGCTTCCGTCAGCACATATTCGTCGCGCGGCGGACGCTCGGAATAGCGACGCTTTTCCAGCAATCCTTCTTCGGTCAGCGATGACAGCCGCCCCGTCAGCATTGTCGGGACGATGCCGAGGCTTTTGCGAAATTCATCGAAACGGGTCAGCCCCGCATGGGCGTCGCGCATGATCAGCATGCTCCACGCATCGCCGACGAGCGCCAGGCTGCGGGCGATCAGGCAGGGCTGTTCGGAAAGATTCTTCATGTCGATATCTTTTTAGTAGTGACTTGCTATCTTTTTGATAGTAACAGAGTGCGCATGGATGTTCCATGACAAAAACGAAGGCAGACATCGATGAGCAAAAGAGAACGCGGCATTGCCCTGGTCACCGGGGCCTCCTCCGGCATCGGGCTGGTGACGGCTAAGGCCTTGCTACGCGACGGTTACCGGGTGTTCGGCACCAGCCGAAGGCCGATGGCCGACACCGCCGACGGCATCACCATGTTGGTCTGCGACGTCATCGACGATCAATCCGTGCAGAGCGTCGTCGACGAGGTTCTGAAACGCACGGGACGGATCGATCTTCTCGTCAACAATGCCGGGATCGGCCTGCTCGGCGGCGCCGAGGAATCGACGACGGCGCAGGCCAAAGCCGTGTTCGACGTCAACGTCTTCGGCACGATGCGTATGACCAATGCCGTGCTGCCGGTGATGCGGCGGCAGCGCAGCGGCCGGATCGTCAACCTGAGCTCGATCCTCGGGCTGATCCCGGCGCCCTTCAACGCGCTCTACGCAGCGACTAAGCACGCGATCGAAGGTTATTCGGAATCCCTCGATCATGAAGTGCGCACGCAGGGCATCCGCGTCGTGCTCGTCGAACCAGGCATCACCCGCACCTCCTTCGAGGAGAACATCACGCGGCCGGACCGGCCGCTTGCCGTCTACGATGCGGTGCGCGCCGACGCGGAGAAGCTGATGCGCGAGATCATCTCAAAGGGCGATGCGCCCGAAGTGGTCGCCGCAACCGTCATCCGGGCTGCCAATGCGGCCTCGCCCAAGAGACGTTACACAGCCGGGAAAGCAGCAGGACAGGTGCGTTTCATCCGCCGCTTCCTGCCCGAGTCCTTCGTCGACAAGAGCCTCCGGAAATTCAACAAACTTCCCGGTTGAGCCAGCGCCGGCGTTATCGGTCAAGAGATCAAGGCTGCCCTCCCGCCCCGCTCACAGCGAACAAACACGTGTCGAGCGAAGGCGCTTCACTGTCGTTGCCGGTAGGCAGAGGGTGTGACGCCTGTGCCCAATTTAAATGCCCGTGTCATGTGGCTCTGGCTGCTGAAGCCGCAGGCCGAAGCGATCTGCGCGATTGGGTCCATGCCTGATAACATCGATTTGGCGCGCTCGACACGCCGGTGGGCCACCCAGCCATGCGGGGACACACCATAGCTTGCTCGGAACATCCGCTGAAAGTGAAAGGCGCTGAGCTGCCCGATCGCCGCCAGATCCTGCAAGCGGATTGTCTCGCCGAGATGGGCCTCGATATACTCCAGACTCCGGCGCCGCACATGAGGAGCGAGGCCGCCGCTGATCACGCAGGGACGCATCGCTCCATAACGCGGATCAACGAAGAAGTCGTTGATCGCCTGCGTCATCGCTTCTTCAGCCAGCAGATGACCGCCCGTCAACATCGCCTTCGTCATCCGCCGAAGCGTGTGCGCCAAGGCGGGTGCATCTGCGAAGGTCAATTCGGGAAGTGCCATGAGCCTGGAATCGCGGTCAAACGTCTCCGCAAACATCCGGCGCATCTGGTCGTCGGGAACATACAGATGGACGAATTCGGAGAAGTCGGTGATTTCCCATTCGGACGAGTGCTCCTGTGGCATGATGCACAGGACCCCCGGACGGCCGCGCGCGCCGAGAATGCCATCCAGACGACGCGTTCCGGCGCCGCCTCTCAGATAAAGACTGAACGTATGACCGTTCGGCCGCTCATAGCTCATCCTGTCGTGTGCATTGCTCCAGATGGCCGCCGATCGCCCGAAACCCAAATCGATGGACTGTGACATCCGTGCAGTAGGGGATGCGGACAGAAACCTGAAAACCGAAAGGCGGCTATCTTTCACCAATTCTTCCCCACACAAGGCCACGCCTTGCGAACAGTACCGGTGGACGACCCGCATGGCGAGCGGGGAAGTCCGGGCAGATCGATTTCATAGCAAGAATCTGCAAGAGACCTGCTCGCGGTTCGCCTACTGGTCGCGAAAACGAGGATCACGCCATGGCAAATGCCGCTCTCTTCATCGCCACCGTCCTGATATGGGGGACGACTTGGATCGCCATTGCGATGCAGGTCGGTCCCGTGCCGGTCTTGGTCTCGGTCTTTTACAGATTTGCGGTCGCAGCCGTGATCCTCGTCGCCATCCTGGCTGTCATGCAGCGGCTCAAGTTCCCTGCCTTGCGCGATCAACCTTTCATCCTTGCGCAAGCGCTCTGCCTGTTCAGCCTCAACTTCATCTGTTTCTACAACGCCGCCGCCTTCATCCCGTCCGGGCTGATCTCCGTGATCTTCTCGCTCGCGACGATCTATAATGCCGTCAATGCGCGCCTCTTCTTCGGCGACGGCATTACAGGTCGCACGCTTCTCGCAGCGGCGCTCGGAGCAGCCGGCCTCCTCCTCCTTTTCGGACAGGACGTTGCCGTCGATTTCGATATGGGCACGTTGAAAGGGATCGGGCTCGCAGCGCTTGGCACGCTGTTTTTCTCGCTCGGCAATATGGCATCGCGTCGAAACAGCGCGGTCGGAATCTCACCGCTGACCGCCAATGCCTGGGGCATGACCTATGGCACGATCGTCCTTTTCTTCCTGATTGCCGTGACGCGAACGCCGATCGTGGCGCCGCCTGACATCACCTATCTTGCCGCCCTGCTCTATCTCGCGGCAATCGGATCGGTGATCGGCTTCACCACCTACCTCATGCTGGTGTCCCGCATCGGCTCCTCACGCGCTGCCTATGCCACCGTCCTGTTCCCGATCGTCGCCCTGTCGTTGTCGACGGTCTTCGAGGGCTACCACTGGAGTGGTCCAGGCCTGATCGGCCTGGCGCTGACGCTTCTCGGCAACGTGGTCATCTTTGCGCGACCTCTAGCCCGTCGGCCGCGGCAGTCGGATGCGAGGCTGCCGGCAGGCGGATAAGGGGCCGAGGTGTATTAGCCGAGCGGCTTTTGCAGGACGTCGAAGCGCGGATTGGTTTCGGAAAAGATCGGCAGGGCGGCGGCGCCGAGGATTGCCGTATCCTTGCCGGTCATGCCGATCATCACGCGGGGTACCGTCCGCTTTTGATTGGGGTCGATCGGGGTATGCAGCGGCTCCAGCCGCTCTGCAAGCCGCCGCATCAGCGATGTCGATATGCTGCCGCCGAGCACTATGGTCTGCGGATCGAAGGCAAGCTCCAGAAAATCGACGGTCTGCCGCAGCGGCTGGACGGCCTGATCCAGCCAGGCGTCGAGACCTTCGCCGCCCTTGGCGATCAGAGCATCGAGATCGTCGGACGACAGCTCCTCGGCATTGGCAATGCCCATGAATTCATAGGCGACGGCCGGTGACACATAGCGATCCAGACAGCCGCGCTTGCCGCAGCTGCAAAGCTTGCCATGCGGTTCGACGATGATATGCCCGATCTCGCCGGCATTGTTGCGGCTGCCCTTGTAGAGGTGACCGTCGAGGAACATTCCGGCGCCGATACCGCCGCCGCCTGCGAGAAACAGATAGACGAAGCTGCCCAAACCGCGGGCGACGCCATGAAGACGCTCGCCAATCGCGGCTGCCGTCGCATCGTTTTCGACCAGCACCGGCACTCTGACCCGCTGTTCGAGCTCAAGCGCGACAGGAAAATCCTGCCAGCCGGGCAGGCTCTGCGGGCTGAGCGACGTGGTGCCGCCATCGGCATAGCGGCCGGGCAGGGCCATCCCGACGCCGAGCAGCCTGTTCCGGTCGAATGTGAAGGCCTGCTGAAGATCCTCGACGATGGACTGGAGAGCCGGCATCGCCCTTTGCGGATCGGGATGTTCGACGTGGCGTTCGATGCGCGCGCAAACGGCGCCGGAGAGATCCGTCAGGACCCCGCTTGCGCGCTGGCGGCCAAGTTCGAGGCCTATCGAATAGGCGCCGCGCGGATTGATGGTGTAAGGGATGATCGGCTGGCCGCGCGCCAGCTTCTGCGCCTCGGACGGAACGAGAAGGTGCGATCTCTCCAGTTCCTCGACGATATTCGAAACAGTTTGAGCAGTCAGCGCCGTCATCCGGGCGATTGCCGCGCGCGACAAGGGACCGTTGGTGCGGACAGCCTCGATCACCACACGCCGGTTGTGAGACTTGGCCTGCTCGAGATTCGTGCCGGAGATTGCCTTCATGTCGCCTTCAAAGGAAATGCAGCATCACCCTTGTCACAAGACGAACACTGATGAAAGCTCCATTCTTCGTCACGTCCTGTTTGCCGTGGCATCGGCTCAATGGGCATGGTGTCTCTGCAGAAAGCCGAGGAGCGCTATCCCCGATAGTCCTGTGACGGCGCTCAGGATGGCGGTTCCAGAATAGCCGGTCACATAGGTGCCGGCGGCAAAAACCAGCGCGCCGATGCCGGCGCTGGCAAAGATGTTGACGGAGATCAGCGCACTGCCGAGCCCCGGTCGGTCGGCAATCAGATCCTGCAGATAGGTGATCGGAAAGCTGATGATCGCCGCCGCTCCGATGCCGGCGAGCACGGTGAGCGCATAGAGATGCCACGGCTCAGAGGCAAGGCCGAGAAGGCTGAGGAAGACGGCGTAGATGATGGTGCCGGCGGCAAGCGCCGTCATTTGGCCGGTTTTCCGGGCGATCCGCGACCAGATGATGATGAAGACGACCTCCAGCAATGCGACGATGCCGACGAGAATGCCGACATCGCTAAGCCTGCCATGCGCGGCACCGGTGACAATCAATGGCAGCAGGGCGTCATTGAGATGCAGCGTGCTGGTGATCAGCGCCACCCCGCAAATATGCGCGGATATTCGCGGCGAGACCACCTGGCGAAGCGCACCGAGATAGGTGAGATGATGAACTGCTGCCATCTCCGTCGCCGCCCGCTTCGGCAAGGCGAACAGGATGATGCCCTGGCAGAGCAGACACGAGATGGCGGCAAAGAGGTAGGCCGGCAGCATGCTCGATGCGCCAGACAGCAGCAGGCCGGTGATGCCGGGGATCAGCACCCAGGACAGCGAGATCATGGCGCGCACGCCGGCGTTGGCCGTCACCATCTCGCTTCGGCTCATGCCGTGCATCGCCGCACGCGCATTGGCAAACAGCAGCGAGTTCAGCGCCCCGTAGATCGGCAGCGGCAGCAAGCCGCTGATGACGAAGACGGCCGCGGTTGGAGAGGCGTAGACCATGCCGTAGCCGACGATGCCGAAGAGGCAGGCGCCGATCATCGTCGATCGGTACTCACCCAGCCGGTCGGCGAGATTGCCGAGCAGAATGCTGATGACGACGTTCACCGCCGCGGAGACGAAACTCAGGAAGGAATAGAGGCCGTCGCTCAAGCCCAATTCGCGGATGCCGATGATCGAGCGGTAGGGTGCGGTCATCGCCCCCGCCATCCCGAAGGTGAAAATGGCGATCATGCAGGCGCGGATCGCCGGATTGCGGAAGACGTCGGGAAAAAGTCGGCTCATGCGGTCATCGATCAGACGTAAGCCGGCTTCACAACCTGCCCCTCTTGTCTTCCTCAGGGTTTCAGTAATGTTCCGATTGTGAAAAGGTCCGCGCGAGTTCGGCCTGGCCGGCCGTGAGGCCGCAATCGACAGGCAGGCAGACGCCTGATATCGCTGCGGCCAGGGGACCGGCGAGGAAGGCCACGGCATTGGCGACATCTTTCGGATCGACGACGCGCTGCAGCGGATACCAGCGGCACGCTTCCTCGAAAACGTTGGGATTGGCTGCCGCGCGTGCTTCCCAGGCCTGCGTTTTTACCGTACCGGGCGCGACGGCGTTGGACCGGATGCCGAACTTGCCGTATTCCACGGCGACCAGTCGGGTAAAATGCAGAAGGCCTGCCTTAGCGACGCTATAGGCCGGGTGTCCGAAGACATGCATGCCGTTGACCGAGGCGATGTTGACGACCGAACCCCTCGAGGCCTTCAGCATGGGCTCGAATGCGCGGAAACATAAGAATGCCGCTTCGAGATTAAGCGCATTGTCCGCCCGCCAGATCTCGGGCGTCGTCTCATGCAGGCTGGTCGCGCGGGCAGCACCCGCATTGTTGACCAGGGTTCGAACCACGCCGACGTCGGCAGCGCGTCTTGCCAATTCGGCGATGCTCGTCTCGCTGGTCACATCGCTTTGGACGGCGATGAAGCGATTGTCCGGCCCGAGCTTCAATGCCACGGCAGCTGCGGCCGCGGCATCGATGTCGGCGAGCAACACGACGTCGTGGTCATCGGCGAGCCGTGCGGCGATCGCCGCGCCGATATCGCCTGCAGCGCCGGTAACGATGGCTATCGACTGCGTCATTCCGTAGCTCCCGTTCATGAACCTCAATCTCCAAGCAATTGCCGGTCGTCGCCGTCACGGTGAATGACAAGCTGCTGCTTGATACGCCGAAGCGTGGTCGTCGCCTTCGGCTGAACGGCATAGGCGACCAGGCTCGACAGGATATCGATCGTCGCGATGTAGGCGATGCGCGTCGAGGTCGGGCGATAGATATTGTGGCCCTCGGGAAGGTCGATCGCCACGACGATTTCGGCCGCCTTGGCAACCGGGCTGGCCGTCTGGGTGAGCGCGATCGTCTTCACCTTGGTCTGGCGGGCAAGCTCGAAGGCGCGCACCAGCTCCATATTGCGCCCCGAGAAGGACGAGCCGATCAACACGTCGCCGGGTCTTGCCGCGGCAGCCATCATCAGCTGCATGCTGTGGTCGGAACTTGCGGTGATACGAAGCCCGAGACGGAAGAGCCGGTTCTGGAGCTCGTCGGCAATCATCGACGAATTGCCGCCCGACCCGAACGCATAGATCATATCGGCCTTGGCGATATGCGAAACGGCGGCTTCGATCGCGGTAAGATCGAGTGACCGGTGCAGGAGAAAGAGCGCGTTCTGGGCTTTGGTGATGATATCCTGGGCGACATCGGCCGGATCGGTGCTTTTCGATTCCGGTTTCAGATAACGAACGCCGATATGGGCGGTGCGGGCAAGCTGCACCTTGAAGTCGGAAAAGCTCTCGCAACCGAGCCGCCGGCAAAAGCGCGTGACGGTCGGCGGCGATACCTCGGCCCGTTCCGCCAGCTCGATGATCGAGGCATTCACGGCAAATTCGAAGTCGTTGACAATGATCTCCGCGATGCGGCTCTCGGAGGGAGAGAGCCGACCCCTATCTTCCTGCAACGTCGAAAAGATATCCAAACCCGTCCCCCCGATGGCTCGCTATGCGTCCTTCTTCTTATAGGCCACGCAGTCGATCTCAACCTTGCAATCAACCATCATCGACGATTGCACACAGGCGCGTGCCGGCGGATGTTCGCCGAAATACTCCTCATAGATTTTGTTGAAGGTCCAGAAATCGCGTGGATCATCGAGCCAGACGCCGACGCGCACGACGTCCTCGACGCCGTATCCGGCCTCATCGAGGATCGAAAGGATGTTGGCAATCGTCTTGTGGGTCTGGGCGATAATATTGCCGTCGATGATTTCGCCATTTTCCATCGCAACCTGGCCGGAAACGTACAGCCATCCGTCGGCTTCGACCGCACGTGCGAAAGGCAGCGCCTTGCCGCCGGCGCCCGTTTGAACAGTGCCATAGCGCTTGATCGGCATGCTGGAGTCCTTGCAAATTATTTTCTTGATAAGTTGACAAGTGACCATAGAAAGCAGAATTTGACCAGTGAAAAACGCGATTTATGAAAAGAATTTCAATCCGGGGCTGATATGCGCGATCCTTTCCAGAATCCATTCCCGTCCGACAGCGCCCGGCATGCCATCTGGGAAATGCTCGTTGCGCGCGATATCGATGCGTTTCTGGCGGCCGATTGGTCGATGGTGGAACATGACTTCGTCGAAGAGGGCTTTATCGGTATCGATGCCCAGAAGCAGGTCAGCCCCGACAGGTGGCGTCTGGCATTTCCGACGCTGTCGGCCTATCGCCAGGAATGGCTGAGGCAGGCAAACGATTTCGCCGAGCAGAGTTTCGCAGAAGATGCGCGCATGGCGATCTTCACCACGACGACGCTTGAGGATATCGAAATCGAGGGCGAAATGGCCCTCGTTCGCAAGAAATTCGACGGCGGCATTACCAAGAGCGACGATACCCGGGACGTCCTGCAATGGCAGACGCTCTATTATTGCAGGCTTCACCAAGGACGCTGGAAAATCTCAGGTTTCACCGGCTACCTGCCGAACCCGATGGGGTAGAGCAGAGCCGACAACACGAAAGCGACTTACTTGCGCATTTTCACGGCGGCACTGGCGACCGAGACCAACACCTTTTCCCCGATCTGCGTGGATCGCCGCGCATTCGAAGCCTCGCTTTATGCGCCCCCCGGTCAACATCCCGAAACGCCGACGCTGTGCACTGCGCCGATCACCGTCGGAAGGCGCGTCACCCGGGAAAAGGGTTGGGAACTGATTGAGGGAACCGCCACCTGGGCAGACCCCGCAGGCCTCGTCAACCGGGCGACCTACGAGGAATTGCGTGACGAAATCCTCGGGCAACTCAGCGCGGCAATGCCTGTCGACGCCGTTGTCATGGGCCTGCACGGCGCCATGGTGGCAGCCGGATACGAGGATACGGAAGGCGATCTTCTCTCACGCATCCGCGAGATCGTCGGGCCCGATGTCCTCATCTGCGCCGAGCTCGATCCGCACAGCCATCTCACCGCAAAACGCGTCGCCGCTCTCGATTTCGCCGTCTATTTCAAAGAATTTCCGCACACGGACTTCGTCGACCGCGCCGAGGACCTCTGGCGCATTGCGGTCGAGACGCTCGAAAGCCGCGTCAGGCCTGATATGTCGGTGTTCGACTGCAAGATGATCGACGTTTTCCCGACATCACGCGAGCCCATGCGTTCCTTCGTCGACAAGATCATGCAGATCGAGAAGGATGATCCGGACATCCTGTCGATTTCGGTGATCCACGGCTTCATGGTGGGCGACGTTCCCGAAATGGGAACGAAGCTGCTTGTCGTGACGGACAATAAGCCGGAAAAGGGCGCGGATTTGGCGCGCGAACTCGGCCTTGAACTGTTTTCGAAGCGCGGCACCTTCATGGTTCCGCAGATCGACGAGAAAGAAGCCGTCGCGCGCGCGATGACTGCCACCGCATGGCCGGTCGTTATCGCCGATGTCTGGGACAATCCGGGCGGCGGCACAGCAGGGGATGCGACTGTTATCCTCGGGGAGCTCATGGCCCGCGGCGTCACGAGTGCTGCGATCGGCACCATCTGGGATCCGATGGCCGTCCAGATTTGTTTTGCGGCGGGCGAGGGGGCGGAAATTCCGTTGCGCTTCGGCGCCAAGTCGGCGCCCGGCACCGGCAATCCCGTCGACGGCACCGTCAAGATCGTCAAGCTGGTGAAGAATGCAGAGATGCAGTTCGGCGAGAGCCTCGCACCTTTCGGCGATGCCGCACATATCGTGCTTGACGGCATCGACATTATCCTCAATTCGACGCGCGCTCAAAGCTTCGATCCGAGCCTTTTTTCGGCGATGGGCATCGACCCCGCAAGGCAGAAGATCCTGGTGATCAAATCCACCAACCACTTCTTCGCGTCCTTCTCGAAGATCGCGGCGGAGATCCTTTACTGCTCGGCCGGAACGCCCTATCCCAATAATCCGGCGACGACGCCGTACCGGCGGGCACCGAAGACCATATGGCCGATCATCGCCGATCCACACGGACCAGAACGCGGAGCCGCCTAGATGCATGACAACCGGTTTGCCGTCATCGCCAAGGCAGGCGACAGAATCGCCGATCTGTCGACGCCGCGTCCTGTGATCGACGAAGACAGGCTGGCGGCAAACATAGACCGCGTTCAATCCTATATGGATCAGCACGGGCTGAACTTCCGCCCGCATATCAAGACGCACAAGATCCCGGCTCTCGCCGTCGCGCAGGTTGCCGCCGGCGCCAAGGGCATCAATTGCCAGAAGGTGACGGAAGCCGAAGTCTTTGCCGAAGCCGGCTTCGAGGATATCCTCATCACCTTCAATATCCTCGGACCGCAGAAGCTCGAGCGGCTGGCCAGGTTGAACGAGAGAATTTCGGCCCTCAAGGTCGTCGCCGACAGCGAAGTGACGGTCGACGGGCTCGCGGCGCATTTCTCCGGCCACAAGCCGCTGAACGTACTGGTCGAATGCGATACCGGCGGCGGCCGCTGCGGCGTGCAGACACCGGGGGAGGCGGCCTCGCTCGCCAGACGCATCGCCGCTGCCGACGGCCTCACCTTCGGCGGCATCGTGACCTATCCGAAGCCGCAATCGGCGGCCCCCGTGGAAGCCTTCACCGCCGAGACGCTGAAACAGCTGAAAACGGAAGGCCTAACCTGCCCGATCGTCAGCAATGGCGGAACGCCAAGCCTCTTCGAGGCGCATCTCGTCATCTCAGCCACGGAACATCGCGCCGGCACCTATATCTACAATGATCGCCAGATGGTGCGCATGGGCCATTGCACCGAGGACGATTGCGCGATGCACGTGCTGGCAACCGTCGTGTCGCGGCCAAACGCCGACCGTGCCGTCATCGATGCCGGGTCGAAGGCGCTGACATCGGATCTTCAGGGTTTTAGCGATTACGGGTTGATCGTCGGTTATCCCGAGGCGCGGATCAGCAGTCTCTCGGAAGAACACGGCGTGATCGATCTTTCGAATTGCACCGGCCCCCGGCCGCAAATCGGCCAGAAGCTCTTCATCATCCCGAACCACACCTGCGTGGTGTCCAATCTGTTCGACACGATGGTCTTCCATCGGGGCGGCATCGTCACCCGCGTCGAGGATGTCGCGGCCCGCGGTCTCGTCTGGTAGGAGGCGGTTGCGGCTGAGGGCGAAATGGCCCTGATCGCCAAAGGCCGCGGCTGTCGATGAATTACTCGCGATCAGGCGGCTCCTGGCGTCCAAATAGCGACAAGCGTGACGTCATGTGCCGGTCGGGGAAGCTCGCAGCGGTAAGATACGTACCTTCTCGGAAGCGAACGTCCAGACTAAGGTGCCCCTCGGAGAGCGAATATTCTGGCCATAGCGCGCCCAACCCATGGTCTTCGACATGTCACAGCACACGGTGCGACAGGTGGTGGTAAAGAACGCGGCCGATCCAGCTGAAAGCGAGTGGCTGCAGCAAGCAAGAGCTGGTGACACATCGGCATTCGACCAGCTCATGAAGCCCTATCGCAAGCCGCTACACACGCATTGCTATCGCATGCTCGGCTCGCCCTTTGATGCCGACGATGCTCTGCAGGAGACACTACTCGGTGCATGGCGTGGCCTAGGGTCTTTCGAGGCACGCAGTTCGCTCGGCACGTGGCTCAACAGCATCGCCACGCGCATTTGCCTTCGCATGATTTCGAGACGCCCTCGGCGTCTAGCGTCAGGCGATCTCGCCCCGCCGCTTCGGTCCACAGCCGAACTGGGCGAGCCGGTGCAGGGGCCCGTGTGGCTGGAACCAATGCCGGATAGCGAACTGCTGTACGGGAGTGCGCCCAACGAAGATCCAGCAGCGATACTGCTGCGTCGCGAATACATAGGACTTGCATTCGTTGCCATGTTACAGCACTTGCCCGGCACGCAGCGCGCCGTACTGCTGCTACGCGAGGTGCTTGGGTACTCGGCCACCGAGACCGCCGACATCCTTGGAACCACCGTGGCCTCAGTCAACAGTGCGCTGCAGCGCTCTCGACAAACGGTGAGGGCGAAGAAGCCCGCAACCGTGCAGTCGGGCGAGATGCTGCAAGTTGATGCGCAGGGGCTCGAACTCCTGCTGCATGCCTTCGTATCCGCTTGGGAACGCCGCGACGTCACAGCAATGGTGAACCTACTAGCCGATGATGTCCGCTTCACAATGCCGCCGCTGCCGGCATGGTTCAGTGGTCGCGAGTTTGTCGGAAAATTCTTCGCAGAACGCGTGTTCGAGACTCCCTGGCGGCTCCACTCTTTACGCGGCAACGGCCAGCCCGGATTCGCCTGCTATCTGAAGCAAGCTGGTGACGACCGCTTCCGGCCGGGTGGCGTCGTGCTGCTGAGCGTGTACGACGGCCACATTACTGCCATCGACAGCTTTCTTGACCCTGCAGTCTGCAGCCGGTTCGGAATGCGCGACGAGTTTCACTAGGAATTTTCGCCACGGAGCGATGAGTTTCCGCATCGCTATGTCTCTAAGGGAACGACAGGCCCGAAAGGTTCGGGACTGCATCACTCGTTCAGCAGAAGGACATTCGCGATGGCCAAGCTCGTCGTCAGCATTCTGAGCTCCCTCGACAACTACTGCGCCGGCCCGGATGGCCGGCTTGACATGCTGCCAATGGGGGAGGCGTTCGACGCCCACAATCTTGAACTCTTGCGCAACGCGGGCACGCTGCTCTTCGGTGCAGTCACGTTCCCCATGTTCGAGGCCTATTGGCCGAATGTCGATCGCAGTCCGTCCAACGACCCGGTGCAAAGCGAGATCGCCGAGCGTGTCGACGCTGCACGCAAGCTCGTCGCCAGCGACACGCTGGTTCTGGCAAAAACGTCGCCTTGGGCCGGCACCGAGGTGGTGAGCAGGACACGCGTGCATGCGCGGATCGCTGAACTCAAGGCTCAGGCCGGTGACGACCTGCTGATCTTTGGCAGCCGCATTCTCTTCAATGACTTGCTTGCACATGGCTTTGTCGACGAGTTTCACCTTCTGGTGGGCAACGTCGTGTTGGGTGAGGGCGTGCGTACATTCGAGCCTGGCTTGAGTGCACCGTTCAAGCTGCTGGGCGAGCGCAAGCTCGCAGGCTCGGATATAGCAGCCTTGCACTACGACTGCCGGGCGCACTGTTTGCGGACGCCGTCGGGGCGTCCGCTTGCCGGAGCAGGTGGAACAGCACGATGAATGCTCTCCAGATGGGCGAGTAGCGCGGGGTCGGGAAACTTGCCTCGGAGTGAACGTCTGCTCTTAGGCAGTGTCTCCGCCGGCCTTGCCGGCCAGAGCGGCCGGTAGCGAGGTCAGCCATGCGAGTGTGTCCGCGGCGGAAAACAGACGTGCTCGCCGTGTTCAGTGCGCCGCTGTTCCGAGCGCTGCGGCTAGTAGGTCGGCGAGGCCGCGCCCGGCGCTGCCGTCCTCATCAAGGCGCGGATTGTAGATGGTGATCTCGATACCGACTGCCGTGCCGCTCGCCAAGGCAACCCGAAGCGCGGTTTCTAGCTCGTCCCATGTTAACCCGCCCGGCACGCGGAAATCGACAGCCGGCATGATGCCGTCGTCGAGGCAATCGGCGTCGAGATGGATGAAGAAGCCATCCAATTCCTCTCGCGTCAGGTGGTCGACCGCTTCGCGCACGGCCGCCTCGATGCCCATCGCGCGCACGGCGGGAAGGTCAATCGCCTTGAGCTCCTTGAGAAGCGGCTGGCTTCCGTACTCCTCCTGATCCTTATGATCGCGATATGCGAAGGCGACGGCGTCTTCGGAACGGACCAAAGGACCGCGACCTTCAATGTCGGTCAAGAGCGACGGGCCGTGGCCGGTGACCAAGGCAAGATCCATCGAGGCGCCCTCACCATTGGGTTCCGCCTCGGGCTGGAAGAAATCGGCGTTGCCGTCGATGAAGAACAGGCCGTAGCGGCCGCGCCGTCGAAAGGCGAGCATCGAGCCCATCAGGATCGTGCAATCGCCGCCGAGTACAACCGGAAATCTGCCCGCGTCAAGCACCGCTTCCACCGCGTCGGCGAGCTTGGGCGACCACGCCGCGATTGCCCTGGCATTCAGGATACCGGTCTCGGGATCGGGCATAGGGTCCTTCGGTGGCACCGCCAGACGCTCGGCGCGGTGCGCATGGATGCGCTCTGCAAGACCGAGATCCTGTAGTCGGTCGGGCAAGTGCTCCACACCTTCGGTCGCCAAGCCCAGCGTGGAAGGAGCTTCGAGAATTGCATAGGGAAGGGTCGGCATGCGCGCCTCCGTGAGCGAGTCATTTTGCGGAGTAGGTCACGGCCTCGATCTTGTGACCGTCCGGATCGCGGACGAACGCTCCATAATAGTTCGCATCATAACTCGGCCGCAGGCCCGGAGCGCCATCGTCGCTGCCGCCATATTTTAGTGCTGCTGCGTAAAATTGATTGACCATCGAACGGTCCTCGACAGCAAAGGCGATATGAGTGCCATTGCCCACGGTCGCTGGTTTTCCATCAATCGGAACCTGGACGCTGAAATGAAACGTACCACTGCCGTAACCAAGTCCACCCTCGTCCTCGGCCATCGGCACAATTCCGACGATGGGTAAAACGGCGTCGTAGAAGCGCTTCGAGCGCGCAACATCATTCGTCCCAACCGAGACATGGTGGATCACGACTACCTCCGCTAGCCTTGTCCCCCTAACGGCAGCTTTTGGTCATTGTTCCCTCAAACCGTTGTTTGCAATCACCTCGCGTGTCATTTCCTGCCCGCAACCGATCCCTGGCAGGACAAACCTCTGAAACGGAGCCAGTCGGTTCAAGCCGCCGTCGGGTTGATCACGTTCATATCGATTTCGGTCAGCTCAACGCGCCGCTCGAAAGCTATGCCCGCCTCGTCGAAGAGGTGGCAATCTGCGGCATTGATGCCGGTCGCGACCGGCGCGCCCGCACGGATGCCAACGCTGCCCGGCAGCATGGCGCAGAAATTCTCGGACTCTCCGTTGAGCGAGGCGTAAGCGACGGTATTTGCCCCGAGGCGCTCGATGACTGTCGGGGTCACGGTAAAGACGATATCGCCGCCGCCAAGCTGGATATGCTCCGGCCGGATGCCGAGCGTTAAAGCCTTGCCGGCCATGCCGTCGCGCGGCGTCACCGGCAGAACGGCTGTCTGGCCTTGATAATCCACCTCGACGCCATTGGCGCTGACGCCCTTGCAGATTACGGGCAGGAAATTCATTTTCGGATTGCCGATGAAGCCGGCGACGAACTGGTTTGCGGGTTTGTGATAAAGCTCCAGCGGCGCGCCCGTCTGGGAGATGTCGCCGGAATCCAGCACGACGATACGGTCGGCCATGGTCATCGCCTCGACCTGGTCGTGCGTCACATAGATCATCGTCGCCTTCAACTGCCTGTGCAGCTTGGCAAGCTCGATACGCATGTCGGCGCGCAGCGCAGCGTCGAGGATGTCGCGGCCCCGCGGGGATGGCTTAATCGCGGTGCAGCCCCGCGGAAGGGGTCATGGCGATCACTACTCTTGCGACCGCCAAGCAGACCTCAGTTCTGCAGGGCCCAATCCGCTACCTGCCAACGCATCTGCCCATGGTCGGCAACGACACGGCCGAGCCCTGGAAAGGGCATGTGCGTGGCGGCGATGAGGGCGCCTTCGGAAGCGGCGCGAGGAAAGAACCGGTCGCGCATGGCTTTGGCTGCGGCAGGATCCTGCTCGAACAGGAAGAACACGTCGGTCGCCCCAGGATGAACGACGGGAAAGATCATATCCGAGACCATGATGAGGCTCTGTCCGCCATCTTGGACCCGCACGCCGATATGGCCGGGTGTATGGCCGGTCAGGTCGACAATTGAGACGCCCGGCACGATTTCTCGCTCTCCGTCGATCGCCTGAAGTCTCGGATAGAGGCGCACGACCTCGTCGGCCATCTTGAAGCTGGTCTGCAGATAATCGGGTGCGCCGCTGCGCTTGGCCGGATCAGTCCAATGCGCGACGTCGCGGCGATCTATATAGAGTTCCGCCTTGGGATAGTTGTTCTTGCCTCCGAGGATCAGACCGCCCATGTGGTCCTGATGCATATGCGTCACGATCACCGCGTCGATCTGGTCGGGCTGCAGGCCGAGCGCGGCGAGCGCCTGCGGCAGTTGGCCGGTCTGGCCGATCGAGCCTGCCGCACCGGCATCGATCAGGATGCGGCGTTCGCCATCCTCGACGAGATACTGGTTGAACAGGAACCGCACCCCGCCCGCGCGGGCGGTGAACTGCGCGACTGCCGCCTGTTCGACCTCCGCCGCGGTTCGCCCCGGAAAATAATCATAGGGCATATCCGCATAGCCGTCCGTCAACGCCGTCACCGTGAAACGACCGATGCGGATCTGCGCGAGCGGCGTAACGCTGACCGGCGCTTTGGCCGTAGCCGGTGTCGCGGCAAGCGCGGACGCGCCTTCAATCATTCCTCCGCCGAAAAGGCTTCCCCCAAGCAAGCCGAGTGGGAGAGCGCTTGCAAAGGCACGGCGCGAAAGTGTGGGCATGACGTCCTTCCTGATCATTGGCAATACGGGAAACCGAACAGCGCCGGTGAACGACGTGAAGCTATGATATCCACAAACAGTACGGTATCCTGCCATTTTGAGAACATTCCTCTCAGATAGCGGAAGGATTGCATGGATCGTTTTGACGCGATGTCGGTACTGCTGGCGGTGGTCGATGCCGGCAGCCTTTCTGCCGGGGCGCGGCAACTGCGTGCCCCCCTTGCCACGGTCAGCCGCAAGGTCGCCGATCTTGAAAAACACCTCGGCGTGCCCTTGGTGCTGCGCACTCGCCGGGGCCTGTCGCTGACCGAAGAGGGGCGCACCTTTGTCGCCGCCTCACGCCGTATCCTTGAGGAGCTGGACGCGGCGGAGCGGCAGGCGAGCGGCGACCATGGGGCGCTGCGTGGCGGGCTCCATGTGACCGCACCTGTTGCCTTCGGCGAGCGTCATCTGCTGCCAATCTCGCTGCAATTCTTGAACGAGCAACCCAATATCAACCTGCGCCTGACGCTGGTCGATCGGCAGATCAATCTGGCGGACGAGCAGGTTGACGTGGCTCTTAGAATTGGCCACCTGACGGACAGTGCCCTGATCACAACACGCGTCGGCAGTGTCCGCCGGGTGATCTGCGCCAGCCCCGAATATCTGGCCCGGCGAGGCGTGCCGCGTCAGCCGGAAGACCTCGCACGACATGACGGCATAAGCTTCCAGGGCTTTGCGACCGCGCCGGAATGGCGCTACCGCCGCGACGGTCCGGCCTTCGCCATCGAGCCGCACCCCAAACTCGCGGTCAACACGACGGAGGCGGCCATTCAAGCTGCAATGGCCGGTATCGGCATTATCCGCGTACTGTCTTACCAGATTTCCGATCAGCTGCGCTCCGGCGCTCTGCAGGAATTGCTGACGGAGTTCGCGCCGGAACCGCTACCTGTGAACGTGATGCATGGACCAGCCGATCCGCTGTCGCTGAAGGTGCGCTGCTTCCTCGATTGGATATTGCCCCGCCTACGCGCGCGGGTTGCGGACTAAAGCGCTCGTCGCCGGGCGCGGCTCGGTTGATGACAGTCACGCGAAACGGTCCGAATGCTTCGGGGCGCGGCTGGCCTTTCCTAAGTTCGTAACATGTCGACCCAGAAATCGCTGAACGAGAGGCGCAACGCCGCCATACTGCCGACGCCCGAACCTCTGAAACGGAGCCAGTCGGTTCAAGCCGCCGTCGGGTTGATCACGTTCATATCGATTTCGGTCAGCTCAACGCGCCGCTCGAAAGCTATGCCCGCCTCGTCGAAGAGGTGGCAATCTGCGGCATTGATGCCGGTCGCGACCGGCGCGTCCGCACGGATGCCAACGCTGCCCGGCAGCATGGCGCAGAAATTCTCGGACTCTCCGTTGAGCGAGGCGTAAGCGACGGTATTTGCCCCGAGGCGCTCGATGACTGTCGGGGTCACGGTAAAGACGATATCGCCGCCGCCAAGCTGGATATGCTCCGGCCGGATGCCGAGCGTTAAAGCCTTGCCGGCCATGCCGTCGCGCGGCGTCACCGGCAGAACGGCTGTCTGGCCTTGATAATCCACCTCGACGCCATTGGCGCTGACGCCCTTGCAGATTACGGGCAGGAAATTCATTTTCGGATTGCCGATGAAGCCGGCGACGAACTGGTTTGCGGGTTTGTGATAAAGCTCCAGCGGCGCGCCCGTCTGGGAGATGTCGCCGGAATCCAGCACGACGATACGGTCGGCCATGGTCATCGCCTCGACCTGGTCGTGCGTCACATAGATCATCGTCGCCTTCAACTGCCTGTGCAGCTTGGCAAGCTCGATACGCATGTCGGCGCGCAGCGCAGCGTCGAGGTTGGACAGCGGCTCATCGAACAGGAATATCTTTGGCTCGCGCACGATGGCGCGGCCGATCGCGACGCGCTGACGCTGGCCGCCGGACAGCATGCCGGGTTTCTGCTGCAGCCGCTGTTCGAGATGCAGGATGCGCGCCGCGTTCTCCACCTTGGCCTTGAGCTTTTCCTCTTCCATTCTTTCGACCCGAAGCGGGAAGGCGATGTTCTCGAAGACCGTCATGTGCGGATAGAGCGCGTAGGACTGGAACACCATGGCGATGCCGCGCTTGACCGGCGGCAGATCGTTGACCCTGACGCCATTAATGACGATGTCGCCGGCGGTCGTCGCGTCGAGACCTGCGATCATGCGCAAGAGCGTGGACTTGCCGCAGCCCGACGGTCCGACGAAAACGACGAACTCGCCGTTCCGCACCTCGAGCTGCACGCCCTTCAGAACTTCGTAATCGCCATAAAATTTCTGAACTTTGTTGAGAAGGAGTTGTCCCAAAAATCTGTCTCCACCGGCGGCCTTGGTCGGGCGTTCATCGTCAGGGAAGGGATCGCGGATGTCACATCCCGCGATCCCAGAGAGCCCGAGGGGCTTATTTGAAGGCTTCGATTTCGCCCGCCGCCTTCTTGAGCGCGGCTTCCGGCTCGGCCTTGCCTGTCACGACGGATTGGATCATCTCGATCATCGAGTTCTGGAAGCCTTTATAGTCGGTGAAGAGCGGCTCCGGGCCGCCGTAGCTGATGCCTTCGATCAAAGGCTTCCAGTGCGGATCCTTGGCGACGAATTCATCGACCTTGGGCGACGGACGCAGCGGTGTGAGGCCGGCGCCGCCCTGCAGTTCATATTCGGACTGCACATCCGGCGACGTGATGAACTTGGCAAATTCCGTCGCCTTGTCCTCGACACCCGAGCCCTTGAAGATCGCCAAGCTGTCGGTGATCAGCAGCGTGCCGGGACCCTTGGCGTCGGGGCCGAGCGGCAGCGTGGTAATGCCCCAGCTGATCTTCGTCGCCTTCAGGCGGTCGGCTGCACCCGAGCCGGCCTGGATCATCGCCACCTTGCCGTCGAGGAAGATGGCGCGGACTTCGTTCTGCTCGTAGGCCGTCGGGCCTTCTTCGGAGTAGGGGACGATCTCCTTGTAGGCCTTCAGCGCGGCGAGAATCTGCGGGCTGTCGAGCGTAACTTTACCGTCCGCATCGATCACCGTGCCGTTGTTGGTGTAAACCCAATGCATGAACTGGTGCATCGTGTTGTCGAAGGTCTTGGCGGAGAGACCGAAGCCCGGAATGCCGGTCTTTTCCTTGATGGTCTTCGCCATCTCGATTTCTTCAGCCCAAGTCTTCGGCGGCGTCTCGGGATCGAGGCCGGCCTGCTTGAAAAGATCTTTGTTCCAGTAAAGCGCCTTGGTGGAGAAAGCGATCGGAACGCCCCACTGCGTGCCCTCGAAGGTCACAGTGTTGACGATGTTCGGATAGTAGGTCTTCTTCTCGTCGTCCGTCATCGGCACCGGAACGATCAGGTCGTTCTGCGCAAATTCCTTCAGCGTGCGCGAGCCGACATAGGCCATCGCCACCGGCGTGCCGGCGGCAGCAAGCGTCGTTGCCTTGTCCTGGCACTGCGCCCATCCGACGACCTCGGGGGCGACCTTCCAGCCCGCGTTCTTTTCTTCCCATTGCTTGATGTATTTGGTGTGGACCGGGTCGATCGTGTCGCCGCAATAGATCCAGCTGATTTCCTTGTCGGCGGCCTGGGCAGTGACGGCGGTCAGTGCCGTCGAACCGAGCAGGGCGAGCGCCATAAGGCCTGTCTTGATTGATATGCTCACGTCGTGACTCCCATTCTTGTGTTAGCTGTTCACTCGTTTTTTGGTCTTATTGTTTCACCGCACCGGCGGTCAGCCCGCCGACAAGGTAGCGCTGAAGGAAGAAGATGACGACCATCGCCGGCGCGATACCGACGAAGGAAGCCGCCATCAGTTCGTTCCAGATGACCTCCTGCTTGCCGAAGTAAGCAAAGAGCCCCACCGGCAAGGGCATGTATTCGGTCTTCGAGTTGAACGTCAGCGCGAAGATGAATTGCTGGGCGTAAGCGCCGATGAAGGTGGTGATGGCGACGACGATAATCCCCGGCATCGCAATGGGCAGGATGACCCGGCGCAGCGTGTAGAAATGGCTGGCGCCATCCATGTAGGCCGCTTCGTTGAGTTCCTGCGGGATACGGATCATGTAGGTACGCAGCAGCCAGATCGCCGAGGGGATCAGGAAGGCGACGCCCGGCACGATCATGGCGAGATAGGTGTTGAGCACGCCGATGCTGCGCATCAGCCGGAAGAGCGGGATCAACAGCACGGCGCCGGAGAACATGTTCACCGTCAGGAAGGCGCCGAGCAGGATGCCCATGCCCCTGAACTCAAACTTCGCGAAGGCATAGGCCGCCGGAATGACGAGGCAAAGCACGATCAGCGTGACGATGATCGAGATGAAGAACGAGTTGAAGATATAGCGCCCGAAGCCCGGCACGCTGATCCACATCGTCCGGTAGGCTTCGAACGAGCCGTTCTCCGGCCAGAAACGGTAGGGCGAGGAGAAGAGTTGGCTGAGCGGCTTCAGCGAAACCAGGAAACCTTCGACGAAGGGCGACAGCACGAAGAAAAGAAACAGCGCGATGCCGCAATAGATCAGGATGATTTCCCACCAGCGGTAACGGTCGATCATGGCTGCGTTGCTCATGCGCGCTTCTCCGGATTGAGGCGGCGGGTGACGCGGAAATAGGCGAAGCAGAAGAGCGACAGGAAGATGCAGATCAAAACGGCGCGCGCTGCACCTTCACCGTATTTCTTCGAGCCGATCGCGGTCTGATAGGTATCGATGATCATCGTCGTCGTCTCGCCGCTCGGTCCGCCCTGCGTCAGGATCCAGATGATGTCGAACGAGTTGAAGGTGGCGATCAGCGAGAGCATCGACATGGTGATGATCGCCGGTACCATCAGCGGCAGCGTGATGCGGCGGAAGCGGTACCAGCGGCCGGCGCCGTCGGTCCAGGCGGCCTCGTAGAGATCCTTCGGAATGGACTGGATCGCCGCCAGGAAGTAGATCGTCACCAGCGGCACGCCGATCCACACGTCGGTGATGATCGTTGCCCAGAAGGCGGTGTTTCCATAGGCGAGGAAGGCGACCGGTCCGTCGACGAGACCGAAGCGCTGCAACAAGCCTGATATCATCCCGAACTGGCCGTTATACATCCAGCCCCACATGAAGATGCCGATCGCCATCGGCACGATCCACGGCGGCATGGTCAAAAGCCGGAACAGCGAGCGGCCGGGGACCGCGGCATTCAGCATGCATGCGCCGAACGTGCCGATCACCATTTTCAGGGCAACGGAGAAGAAGGTCCAGACGAAGGTGCGGATGATCACTTCCGCAAACCGTTCATTGAAGATCTTTTCGTAATTGGCCCAGCCGACCCAGTTGGTGGTCTTTCTGAGGGACGCGTCGGTGAAGGAGAGAATGAACGTATCGACCAGCGGATAGGCGACGATTGCCAGAACATAGAGAACAGCCGGAAGAAGAAGGATGCAAGCGAAGATGAAGGTGCTTCTTTGAACACTCATCTTGCCGCCCCCCTCAAGCCGCTCTCGCGTGAAGGGCTTCGTCGAAGCGGTCCCAGACGGGTCTGAGATCGACGACCGCTTTCTTCATCCTCGCTTCGTCCATCGCCAAGGCGAGGATGCCGGCTTCGAGCGCATTCAGGGTGGAAACAGGAAGTTCGAGCCCGGTGCGCACGCTTTCAAGCAGGTCGCTCGCCATCTGTTCATCGGCGCCGTAGTGCTGGGAGAGCTCGGTCGCGGCATATTTGTTTTCGACCACCTTGTTGCCGGTCAGCTGTTCGTGAACGTCGAGATAGCCGCGAACGAAATCGCCTTCGGCCATGCCGCGCGAACCCATGATGGCGAAACGGCGGAACTGGTCGGGCACGTTGAGATTGGTGTGAAAGTTCATGCCGACGCCATTGGCATATTCGACGATCGCCACCTGATAGTCGATAATATCGGCATCGCTGTCGAAGACCTTGTCCGATCCCATCCATCCGCTCGGCTTACGGTGGAAAAGCTCGAGGTCGTTGATGCCCTCGCGCGCCGGGTCGTTAGCCGGGATGAAGCTCTTGCGGCCGCCGAAACTTGCGACGCGCTCCGGCCGTGCGCCTATGACGCCGTTATAAAGGTCGAGGTCGTGGCAGCATTTCTCCAGCATGAAGCTGCCGGAATAGCGCTCGTAGCGGCGCCAGTCACGCATGAAGAAGGCGCCGTGATAAGGCTCGATATGTTCGGAGGCCTCGATCGACACGATCTGACCAAGCTTGCCCTCGGCCTGGATGGCGCGGAGATCCTTATAAAGGGGAGAATAGCGCAACACGAGACCGACCATCAGTCGCTCATGGCCGAATTTTGCCATCAGATGGGCGAGTTCGATGCTTTCGGCGATCGTCGTGACGATCGGCTTTTCGCAGAAGACCTTGAGACCGGCTTGAAGTCCGAGCCTGATATGGTCGAGATGCAGGTGGTTGGGGGAGCCGATCATCAGCAGATCGAGTTTTTCGGAGGCGAGGAGCTCTTGCGGCGAACCATAGGCCTTGCCGACTGAAATTCCCTTTTCCGTCAATCCGGGAAGTCCGGCGGGTTCCGGATCCACATAGCCGACAATGTCGAAGCTGTTATCGATTGCCTTGAAAACATAGCCGAGATAGCCGAGCCGGAATCCTAGCCCGATGATTCCCACTTTCATGCCGATCAAGTTCCCATTTAGTAATTTATTTTCTTTAAGTTGGGACAAAAATCGGGAGGCGTCAATAGAAAACGGGCATCGAAGCGCAAGCATGAAATTAATTTTCATAGATCGATAGCCGGCGGTCGATTGCTGGCTGCGACCAGCCGGACGCGGATTGCCAAAGCGAATAGGGCGCATCTCTTGACGCCGAGGCATCGAATTCAGCGACTGTGGCGCAGCCGACGATCGCCCCGGCAAGCTCACGCGGAACTCGCGAAATGTTGAAAAGAGCCGCGAGTTTACGTGTGTAGGATGATGCGAGACCCGAAGGCACGGAGGAGCCATCATGACCCGTATGACAGCCAAGGATTTCCCTCAGGAACTTCTCGAACTCTACGATTATTACGCGCACGGGAAAATTACCAAGCGCGAGTTTCTCGACCGGGCCGGCAAATTCGCCGTCGGTGGTGTTACGGCAGCTGCCATTCTTTCATCGCTGAGCCCTGACTATGCGCTGGCGACCCAGGTCGAGTTCACTGATCCCGATATATCAGCCGAATACATCACCTATCCCTCGCCAAAGGGAAATGGCGATGTCCGCGGCTATCTCGTCCGCCCCAAAAATGCGACCGGCAAAGTTGCGGCCGTGGTGGTCGTTCACGAGAACAGGGGCCTGAACCCCTATATCGAGGATGTGGCGCGGCGCGTGGCGAAGGCGGGTTTCATAGCCCTTGCGCCGGATGGCCTCACATCGGTCGGAGGCTATCCCGGCAACGACGAAAAGGGGCGGGAACTCCAGCAGAAGGTCGACCCGGAAAAGCTGATGAACGACTTCTTCGCGGCGGTCGAATTTTTGATGAACAACGATCTCACCACAGGCAAGGTCGGCATCACCGGCTTCTGCTATGGCGGCGGCGTCGCCAACGCTGCGGCGGTGGCCTATCCGGAGCTTGCCGCAGCCGTGCCCTTCTACGGCAGGCAGCCGCGCGCCGAAGACGTGCCGAAGATCAAGGCGCCTCTGCTTCTCCATTATGCCGGACTGGACAAGGGGATCAACGAAGGCTGGCCGGCCTATGAAGCTGCGCTGAAGTCCGCCGGAAAAACATTCGAGGCCTACGTCTATCCTGACGTCAATCACGGCTTTCACAATGATTCCACACCCCGCTACGACGAAGCGGCTGCCAAGCTCGCCTGGCAGCGGACGGTCGACTGGTTTACGAAATACCTCGCCTGAGAAGGCCGGACTTGAACGAGCTGCGGCGGGGAGCCATTCCCTGCCGCTTTTCCGTCCCGCGGCTTGTCAAGGCGACTGACGGTCCCCGATCAGGCTCCAGAAGGGATCGTCGCCGGACAGGTTTTCAGAATCGGCAAGCCTGCGAAGCTGCAGGAAAGAGGCGTCGGACACATCCCGATTTCCCCAGCGCAAGCAGTCCATGAATTTGACCTTACGTTCATGAACGCTCATCGGCGCTTCAAGGGATCCCTTCGCATGCAAGCGGGACTTGTCCAAAATGCGCCCGTCGCGCATCGTGACCGTGACGACATGCGGGAGGCGCTCCACGCCTTTTTCCTCATCAGCTGAATAGGACTGCATTTCGATGCGCGGCATGAATTCCCGGATTTCCGCTCGCCCAATCTCCTGCCGTGTAAAGTCCGAAAGGCTAAGGGAGCCTTTTAGCAAAGCTGTCGCCAGACAATATTGCATTGAGAAGCGGGCCTGCATCTCGTCGGCGGGATCGGGATAAGCGAGATTTCGGGCAGCGGATATGCCGACTTTCGTCTCGATCCTGGCAATGTCGTCCGCCAAAAGCCCATGCTCCTGCTTCAGATCCAGAAGCGCATCGATCGCGCGATGGGTCGAGGCGCAGCAGGGATGGCGCTTGGTCACCACGCCCCGGCTTTCGATGATATGCTCCTCGTCGAATGTCAGGTCTTCCCAGCCCTTGGCATCATCGCCGCCGAAAAGATCGACGAAGCCTTGCGGCCGTTCGAGGATATCCGGCCGCCCGCCCATGCCCGCCAGCGCCATGCGCGCCGCGTCCACGCCATTGCGCGCGGCAATGCCGGCGTGAAGCGGTTTGGCGCTCGTGCCGAACTGCCCTTTTGGGCCGCAGGCGAAGCTCGTCGCAAGGCTCATCGCCGCGATTAGGCTCTCTTCGTCGGCGCCGAGAAGCCGTGCCACGCCAGCCGCGGCCCCGATGCTGCCGACCGTCGCCGTTGCGTGCCAGCCTCTGTTGTAGTGAGAAGGATTGACGCCGAAGCCGACCGCCGCCTGCGCTTCCAGCCCGGCCAGGTAAGCCTCGATAAACCGTCTTCCGCTTGTTGCCTTGCCGCGCGTCAGAACCGCCAGCAGCGCCGGCACCAGCACCGCGGAAGCATGCGCCCTTGCCGGATGGAAATTATCATCGAAATCGAGCGCATGAGCCGCCGTTGCGTTGATGAGTGCGGCCAAAGAGGACGAGGCGGAGCCGCCGGTGACGAGCCGCGCTTCGCCGCCTCCGACGATCTCCCCGTCGAAGGCGCGAGTGAGTGCGGCAACGCTGTCATCGCCCCTGCCTGCAATCATACAGCCGATGGTATCCACCGCAGCATCTCTTGCTCGGTCCATGGCGAGGTCTGAGAACGTCGTGCGCGACAGGACCTGTTCCGCGATCTTCCGGAGAATGGTGGCCATTGACGAAAGTCTTTCCGTGAGTTTGGTTCTCAGCGGAAAATGTTCAACTTTCCGCAGCTCCGCAATCTTATGCGGTTTGCGGGTAGGGCTATCGACATTGGAGATAGAATGGCGCGAGACACGAGTGCGGCGATCAGCCTGAAGCATATCGAGGCCTATGACGCCATCGCCGCGACGGGCTCGACGATCGCCGCCTCCGTCGAGCTTGGGATCTCGCAATCCAACGCCAGTCGCTTGTTACAGCAACTGGAAGACTATCTCGGCGTCCGGCTTTTCGACCGGGAAAAGAACCGGCTTCAACCGACCCGCGAGGGGCTGCAGCTCGGCCCGGAAATCCGTGCCATTTCCGACCGGCTACGCGCCTTGAAAACGGCGGCGATGGAGCTCGAGAGCGGCCGATCGCGCGAGATCATGCTGCGGCTCGCCTTTCCCGCCAGCCTTTCCTCGACGCTCATTCCGAAGCTGGTGAAGAACTTTCTCGCGGCGAATGGTCCGATGCGCGTCGAGGTCGCATCCGGCAGCTATCTGGCAATTGAACGGATGGTGGCCGATGGCGAGGCCGATCTCGGCTTCGCGCGTCTGCCGCTGATGAGCCCGGGATTGAAACAGGAGAAGATCCTGTCGTCGCGGATCATTTGCGCCCTGCACAATGATCATCCCAAGGCCGGCAGCCGCCTATTGTCGGTCGGCGACCTGAAGGGGCAGGATCTGATCATGCTGAACAGGGAGCGACCGGTTCGCCACGAGTTGGAGGCGTTGTTCTACAAATCAGGCATCCGTCAACGCCCCTTGCTCGAGGCACATTCGGTGGCGAGTGCCTGCGCGCTGGCCGCGCAGGGGCTCGGCATTGCGCTGGTCGGCGAGATCATCGCCCGTGAATATGCGACGCTGCCGCTGCAGTTCATTCCGCTCGAACCCGAACTGCCGGTTGCCTACGCGCTGATCAGCGGAGAGAAATTTCCGATGCCCAAGGCCGCCAGCCTTTTCCTTCAAAGCATTTCGTACTGGGCATGATGACGGCGCCTGAACTGTCCCGGGGGATCGCAAACGCATGAATATCAAGCAACTGGAAGTCCTGCGCACGCTTCTGGCGACGGGGTCGACGATTGCCACGGCAAAGACGATGGGGCTCAGCCAATCCGGCGTCAGCCGCCTTCTCCAGCAGCTCGAGGGGGACCTTTCGATGTCGCTTTTCGTGCGCGACAAAGGCCGTCTCATCCCCACCCCCGAGGCCCTGCTTCTTGCCCGCGATGCTGAAAACATCTTGCTCGCGGTCGATCGGATGTCGGGCCACGCGGAGGACTTAAGAAGCGGCGCCGCCGGCCCGGAGATCGTCCGTGTCGGCCTACCTAGCAGCATGTGGGAGCATTTCGCGCCGGCAATGCTGGCCGATTACATCAGCGATTTCCCAGGTGTGCGGATCGAAACCTTTTTCGAGACGACGACCGCGATCAACAAGCTCGTCGAGCAGAGGGTTATCGATTTCGGCTTTCTGCGCATGGAAGGCGAGAGCGGACCGGGCATCGAGGTCGAGCGGGTCGCCACCGGCGAAAGCGTCTGCGTCGTTCCGAAGGATCATCCTCTTGCGAAACTGGAGGAAATCACGGTCAGAAATTTGCGCGACGTGCCTCTCATTCTGATTGGCCGACAACGGCCGAACCGCATGGCGCTCGACCAGACCTTCCGGCGGGCTGGCGTCAAGCAGATCGTCAAGATCGAGACGCATACCAACAGTTCCGCCTGTTCCTACGTCGCGCATGGCCTCGGGGTCACGATCATCAGCAGCTTTTATGCGAATCTCTATCGCCACCTGCCGGTGGTTCACCGTCCTTTCGTGCCACGCGCGACGCAGGAGTTCGGATTGGCGAGGGCAGTCGGGACGCCGCTGTCGATTGCCGCTCACGCTCTGAGTGATGCTTTGAAGCGACAGATCCAGCTTTCGCAAAAAGATATTTGAAATTAAACCTTTAGCCTGAGCTCTTACCCCAATGCAGCCGCTTTGGTTGCGGTCGTATTCCGCATAGACTTATGACGGAATCGCATAATATTGCGGATATTTCTTCATTCGATCATAGTCTGTGGCAACGAAACCGATGGCGCCGGGCACTGTCCGTCGCCAATCGCGGGGAACAAAAATGCTGAAATTCGTTCTGAACCGCCTGTTGATGGCATTGCCGACGATCGTCCTCGTTTCGGTGACCGTCTTCACGCTGATCCGCTTCATACCCGGCGATCCGGCGGCGCTGATGTTGGGCGATATGGCTGAGCCCGATCAGATCGCGGCGATGCGCTCGGAACTCGGCCTCGACAAATCGCTGCCGGAACAGTTCCTGATCTGGACCGCCAATGTCGTCCAGGGTGACTTCGGCCGCTCGATCGTCAATGACGAGCCGGTTCTGCCGCTCGTCGCATCACGCTTTCTGGTCAGCGCCGAAGTCGTCGTCGTCGCCGTCCTTTTGGCGAGCCTCATCGCCGTGCCGGCCGGTGTCATCGCAGCCTGGCGGCAGAATAGTCTGACGGATCTGGCGCTGGTCGGCACCGCCACGATCCTGCTGTCGATCCCGACATTCTGGCTGGGCCTCCTGCTTCTGCTTTTCTTCGGCTTGAAACTCAGCTGGCTACCGGTCCTCGGCTATGTCTCGATCGGCAGCAACGTCACCGGCGGCCTGCTTTACCTCGTCCTGCCGATCATGACCCTGGTCATTCACGAGATGGGTGTGTTGATCCGCATGGCACGCGCCTCGACGCTGGAAGTGCTGCGTCTCGACTATATCACCCACGCCAGGGCCAAGGGGCTTTCCGAGAGCGCCGTCCTTTGGCGGCACGCCTTCAAGAATGCCTTCGGCCCGACCTGGACAGTCATCGGTCTGATCCTCGGCAATCTGCTCGGCGGTATTGCCGTCATCGAAACGGTCTTCACCATTCCGGGGCTCGGGCGACTGATGGTCGACAGTATTTTTGCCCGCGATTACCCCGTGATCCAGGGTTGCCTGCTGTTCGTCTCGCTTTCCTATGTGCTGGTCAATTTGGTCGTCGACCTGCTCTATCCCTTGTTCGATCCGCGGGTAGTCGCCGAATGAAAAACGTCACGTTCAACGGCTTCATCGGCAGCACTCTTATTGCCGCATTACTCATCTCGGCTGCGATCGGCCTCTTCTGGACACCCTATGATCCGATGAAGCTCGGCTTCACCGCACGGCTGGCGGCGCCAAGCAGCGCCCACTGGCTCGGAACCGACGAATTCGGCCGCGACGTTCTCAGCCGCCTGATCGTCGGCGCCCGGGCGAGCGTCTGGATCGGCACCTTGACGGTCACCTTCGCGACGGTTTGCGGCACGCTGATCGGTCTCGTCAGCGGTTACGCCCGCGGTTGGATCGATGCAGTCATCATGGCCGTCAACAATGCGCTTCTCGCTTTTCCAGGCATTCTTCTGGCGCTTGGATTGCTCGCCGTTTTCGGCGCCAACCAATATGGCATCATCTTCGCGCTGGGCATTGCCTACTCTCCCTCGATGGCTCGCGTTGTCAGGGGTGCCGTCCTGTCGCTGCGCGAGCGGGAATTCATCGAGGCTTCCAAGGTGATGGGCAATGGCGAGCTCTACACCATGTTCCGCCATATTCTTCCCAACTGCATCGCCCCGATCACCGTGCTTGCGACCTCGATGTTCGGTTGGGCGATCCTTTCGGAAAGCGCGCTCAGCTTTCTCGGCCTCGGCGTTCCGCCACCGGCGCCGACCTGGGGCAACATGCTGGCCGCCGGCCGGCCATTCATCGAGCAGGCTGTCTGGCTGGGTCTCTTCCCGGGCCTGGCGATCGCCCTGACGCTCCTCGGCATCAATCTTCTGGGCGACGCTCTTCGGGACAAGCTTGATCCACGGATGAGGGGGCTGAAATGACCAATAGAACGCTTTTGAATGTCCGCAACCTGTCGCTCCAGGTCGCTGGAACCGGTGTAGAGGTCGTCAAGGAGGTCAGCTTCGACATCGCACCAGGCGAGATCTTCGGCATCGTCGGAG
This sequence comes from Rhizobium sp. 10PS4, assembly GCF_032464805.1. Classification (NCBI taxonomy): domain Bacteria; kingdom Pseudomonadati; phylum Pseudomonadota; class Alphaproteobacteria; order Hyphomicrobiales; family Rhizobiaceae; genus Rhizobium; species Rhizobium sp. 10PS4. The sequence continues at coordinate 465,697 of NZ_JAWDIW010000003.1, forward strand.
AAAGCGGATCGGGCAAGACGCTGGCAACACGCGCCCTGATCTCGCTGCTGCCGGCACCCATCAAGGTGATCGGCGGCTCCGTTGCCTACAAGGGACGCGACGTGCTTTCCATGAACGGCGCCCAATTGCGCCAGTTGCGTGGTGCGGAAATCGGTGTCGTCTTCCAGGAGCCGATGACCTCGCTCAATCCCTCGATGACCGTCGGCCGCCAACTCGAAGAAGGGTTGCAGCTGCATACGAAACTTTCGAAGGAGGAACGGCGCAGCCGGATCCTCGACATGCTGAACCGGGTCGGGATCCGCGATCCCGCCGGGGCGCTCCCTTCCTATCCGCATGAATTCTCGGGCGGCATGCGCCAGCGCATCATGCTGGCATCGGTGATGCTGCTGAAACCGGCGCTCTTGATCGCCGACGAGCCGACGACGGCGCTCGATGCGGTGATCCAGCGCGATGTCATGGAATTGATGGTGGAACTGACACAGGCGGAAGGCACCGCCGTGCTGCTGATTAGCCATGATCTGCCGATGGTTGCCCGTTACACGAACCGCATCGTCGTCATGGAAAAGGGCGTGATCGTCGAAGAAGGACGCACCGCCGATCTGCTCGACGCACCGCAGCGTGCCTATACGAAGAAACTGCTTTCCTCCCTGCCGTTCCGCGGAGAGACGCGGACGATCGACAAGACCAAGGCGCCGATGGTCTCGGCGCGGGATATCGTCGTCGATTATCCGGGCCGGCGGTCGCTGATGAAGAAGGCAACGCCGAAACGGGCGCTGCATGGCGTCAGCATCGATATCCACGAGGGCGAAGTAGTGGCGCTGGTCGGCGGTTCTGGTTCCGGCAAGACCACGCTCGGCCGCACCATTGCCGGACTGGTCCGCGAGAGCGAAGGCGATATCCGGTTCAAGGGACGCAGCCGCGACGACGACTGGATGGATTATCGGCTGAATTGCCAGATGGTGTTTCAAGATCCTTATTCCTCGCTCGATCCGCGCATGACCATCCTCGCACTTGTGGAGGAAGCGCTGCGGCTCGTTCCCGATCTCGACGCCATGGCTAAGCGCAAGCGTGCTTTGGAGACGCTGGAGGAAGTCGGTCTTGGGTCCGACTATGCCGGGCGCTACCCGCATGAGCTTTCGGGCGGCCAGCGGCAGCGCGTGGCGATTGCCCGCGCCATTGCGCGCCGGCCGAAATTCCTGATCGCCGACGAACCGGTATCGGCGCTTGACGTGACGGTCAGGGCGCAGGTGCTCGAACTCCTGTCTGATCTGCAAAAACGCTACGGCTTTTCCTGCCTGTTCATCAGCCATGATCTCGGCGTGGTCGAACAGGTGGCCGATCGCGTCGTCGTCATGCAGGACGGCCGGATCATCGAGGAGGGCAACCGCGATACGGTTTTCGACAGCCCGAAGGAGGCCTATACGCAAAGGCTTCTCTCGGCCATCCCCGCTCTGGACCACAATGCTCAGGGCGGCGTGATCCTCAAATGGCGCCTGGAGAACAGATATGACGACGATGATTGAATCCGGAAAGCTCGCGGAGCGATTGAACGCGATCTGCGATGCCCAGCCGTTCGTGACGCGCTTCATGGTGCGTGCGCTTGGCAGCGGCGAAACGATCGGCAGGGGCGCCGACGAGGAAACGCCCTCCGCCAGCACCCGAAAGACTTCGATCATGATGGCGGCCCTGAAGGCCGCGCATGAAGGCCGCCTGGATCTCGACGAACGGATCACCTACGAAAAACGTTTCGCCGAGGAAGTGGCGAGCGGGATGTTCCGCTATCTGACGCCCGGTATCGTCATATCGCTGCGCGATGCCATCACCGGCATGATGGTGCTGAGCGACAATGTCTGCACCAAGATGGTCTTCGAAAGGCTGACGCTCGAAGAGGTCGACGGCTATTGCAAGTCGATCGGCATGACGGGCACCAACCATCGCTTCCTCATCCCTCCCTTGGCGCTGTCGCCCGACCATTCATTGAAGGCCGTCACCACGACGACGGCGCGGGATCAGGTCTATCTGCTGCAGACCATCCTGGATGCGCAGGATTCGCAGGAAGCCGCGGACCGGCTCGGCTGCTCGCAGGCGCTCAGCGCTTACGCGCTTCAAACCCTGAAGAACCAGATCCTGCGTTATGCCATTCCCTCCAGGCTGCCCTTCGGTGTGCTCGTCGCGCATAAGGGCGGCACGGGAAAACGCGGCCGCATGAATGCCGGTATCGTCTATCGCGACGGGTCCCCCTTCTACATCATCGCCGCCTATACCGACGACGTGCCGCAGGAGATGCCGGACGGCACCCCTGGCTACACGGTCGCGCTTGAAACCATCGGCAGGCTTTCACGCGCCTGCTGGGATGAACTCCGATCCTAACAATCCATAAAAGAGGGTAGAACAATGCATAAGCTTCTTCTTGCAGGCACCATGTTGATGGCGATGACCGGCGTGGTCGACGCCCGCGACATCGTCGTGGCTCAAAGTTCCGATCTGCGCAGCAACAATCCGGGCGTCAATCGCGACGGCAATACCGATGGCGTCATCCTGCATATCGTCGAGGGGCTCGTCGGCTATGCCAACAACGGCGAGGTCAAGCCGCTGCTGGCAAAGACCTTCGAAGTCTCGGCGGATGGGCTGACCTACAGCTTCAAACTGCGGGACGACGTCAAATTCCACAACGGCAAGACATTGACCGCCGATGACGTCGTGTGGAACTGGAACCGCTATCTGAAGCCCGAAACGAAATGGACCTGCCTTCCCGATTTCGACGGCAGCGGCAGCGTGCATGTTACGGGGGTCAAGGCAGCCGATACTTCAACCGTCACCATCACGCTGGAAAAGCCATCCGCAGTTTTCCTTGGCCTGATGTCGCGCCCTGAATGTGGTTACACCGGGATGATTTCCCCGGAATCGGTCGGCGCGGACGGAAGCTTCATCAAGCCGATCGGCACCGGTCCCTTCAAATGGGATGAATGGAAGAAGGGCGAGTATATCCATCTCGCCAAGTTCGATGATTATGTCTCGCCGGAGAATGACGGCAAGCCCGACGGCATGGTCGGTTCCAAGCGCCCTCTTGTCGATGGCATCAAGTTCATGGTCATTCCCGATGCCTCGACCGTAAAGGCCGGCCTTCAGTCCGGCGTGCTCGATACCGCGGAGATTTCGCCGGATCTCATTCCCGAATTCAAGACGAGCGACACGATGCAGCTGATCGTGGCTCGCAACAACGGCAAAAACCTCTTCTACATCCAGACGCGCGACAAGGTTCTGAGCAATCCCGGCGTGCGCCGCGCCATGGCGATGGCGCTCGATCTCGACCAGCTCGTCGAGGCCGCCTCCAATGGCACCGGCGCAGCCAATGGTTCGATGGTTTCGCAAGACTCGCTCTATTTCGAGGATGTCCAGAAGCAGCGTCTGCCCTACGACATCGAGGCCGCGAAGAAAGAGCTTGCGACGGCCGGCTACAAAGGCGAGCCGATTACCATCATCGCCAACAAGCGCAGCAACGTGCCAAGCTTCCCGGCCGCGGTGATGGCGCAGGCCATGATGCAGCAGGCAGGTCTCAATGTGCAGATCGAGGTGCTCGACTATGCGACGCAGGTCGATCGCCGCCGGTCCGGCAACTACCAGATCATCTCGCAATCGGTCGCGCCGCGGCTCGATCCGGCGCTGATGTACGGCTTCTATGTCGGCAACAAGGATAAGAATGCGTCTTTGATGTGGGATGATCCGAAGGCCGTCGAGTTGATGAAGGCCGCCTATGCGGAACCCGACCAGACGAAGCGTCAGGCGATCTTCGACGAGTTTCACACGCTGATGCTCAAGCAAATGCCGGGCATCTTCCTCTATGACATGGTCGATGTCTGGGGTGCCACCAAGAAGCTGAAGGGCCAGCCGGTCTGGCAATCGAATGCCCGTCTTTGGGAAGTTTCGCTCGACAACTGATCCTGAACTGCCGCGCCCGGATGGTTCGGGCGCCGCCATTCCGTTTCGACAGTCAACAGGAGATCCGGCAGGCAGTCCTGCCGGGTCCGGTGCAACACGTTCCTGTGGCGGCAGGATAGACAGCGAGGAAATGCCATGAATCTTGACGCGATCAGCTCCATTGCCGCGACGGTCGAAAAGATGAAGCCGGATTATATCGCCCTCAGCGACAGTATCTGGGATTTCGCGGAGTTGAAGTTCGAGGAGCGGCGCTCGTCGCAATTGCTGGCAAGGACACTCGAGGAAAACGGCTTTGCCGTGCGCCGCGGCGTCGCAGGCATGGAAACAGCCTTCATCGGCCAATCCGGCAGCGGCAAGCCGGTCATTGCTTTCCTCGGAGAATTCGATGCCCTGGCCGGAATGAGCCAGACCGCCGATGTGGCCGAGCCTCTTCCCGAGGCGGCAGGAGCAACCGGTCACGGTTGCGGGCACAATCTGCTTGGCGTCGGGTCGCTGATGGCAGCGGTTGCGCTTGCCCGCCACCTCAAGGACAACAACCTGCCCGGAACGGTGCGCTATTACGGCTGCCCGGGAGAAGAGGGTGGTTCCGGCAAGACCTTCATGGTTCGCGCCGGCGCGTTCGATGACGTCGATGCCGCGCTGACCTGGCATCCGGCTCCGTTCAACGGTGTTCGCTCGACGAACAATCTTGCCGTTCTCGAATATTACTATCGCTTCAGGGGTGTCGCGGCCCATGCTGCCAACAGCGCCCATCTCGGCCGGTCGGCGCTCGATGCGGTCGAACTGATGAATGTCGGCGTCAATTTCCTGCGCGAACACATGCCGCAGGATTGTCGCGTTCACTACGCGATCACCGACGCCGGCGGCAGGGCCGCCAATGTCGTGCAGGCCAGCGCCGAGGTTCTCTATCTGATCAGGGCGCCTGACATGCCGCAGGCGCTTGAGCTTGCCGGGCGCGTCGAGAAAGTTGCACGCGGTGCGGCGATGATGACCGAAACCGCGGTCGAGATCGTGTTCGATACGGCCTCGACGAACCTTCTTCCCAACATCACGCTCGAAACGGCGATGCACGAGAATATGGTCGCGCTCGGGCCGATAGCCTTCGACGAGGCCGACATCGCCTTCGCCAAGAAAATCCAGGATACCTTCACACCCGAAGCGATCCGGAGCAGCATCCGCCTCTATCAGATCAAGGGCGATGTGTTCTCCAACGCCAAGGTCGATGGCTCGACGCCCTTGCACACCGGTCTGCGCGATTTCGAGGGACAATCGCATTTCCGGGCCGGATCGACCGATGTCGGCGATGTCAGCTGGGTGACGCCGACCGCGCAATGCTGGGCGCCAGCCTGGGCAATCGGCACCAATCCCCATACCTGGCAGGTCGTCGCGCAGGGAAAAAGCCCGGCCGCACACAAAGCCATGGCGCATGCGGCCAAGACGCTTGCCACGACGGGCTTCGCCCTGATGTCGTCATCCGATCTCCTGGCAGCCGCGAAGGCCGAGTGGCGGGAAAAGACCAGCGGCAAGGCCTATGTGTGCCCGATACCCGAAGATGTGATGCCTGCATCGGTTCACAGCAGATAGTTCCGTCTCCGTCTATTGTGACAGCGACCTGCATCGCACCCGCTTGCAGGATCCCATGAAAAAGCACTAAGGGTATGGAAGTCGAAAGCGCGGAACTGAGGCATTTCACCGCTTTCGAACCTCCAACACCTCGGAAAAGGCAAAGATGACAAGCTCCGAATGGCGGGTGGGAGTGCTGTTTTCCAGAAGCGGAATTAGCGAAATTACGGAAACCGAGCACTTTCTTGGCACCGCACTTGCGATCGAGGAAGTCAATGCGGCGGGGGGCGTGCTTGGCAAGCCCATCGTTCCGATTGCCTATGATCCGGGCGGGGATCAAACCGCCTATCGCAATCTGGCACGGCGCCTTCTGGCAGACGACGACGTCAACATCATTTTCGGTGCGTCGATGTCGGCCAGCCGAAAGGCGGTCCTGCCGATCGTCGAGCGGCACAATGGACTGCTGTTTTATCCGTCGATGTATGAAGGTTTCGAATATTCGGAGAATGTGGTCTATACCGGCGCCACCCTCAATCAGAACACTTTCGCGCTGGCGGAATACCTTCTTCGCCACCACGGACGCCGGATCCTCTTCGTCGGCGCGGACTATATTTATCCGCGCGAATCCAATCGGGTGATGCGGGATGTGGTCGAGGCAAAGGGCGGTGAAGTCGTCAGCGAGCGATATCTTCCTCTTCATGCCGACGAACAGACCTTGCGTTCGGTTATTTCCGATATCGTCCGTCTCAAGCCCGATGCCATCTTCTCGACGATCATCGGCCGGCCGGCGCAGCGTTTTTACCGCATGTATGCCGAGGCCGGGATCGATCGAACGCGCGTCCCGATTGCCAGTCTGACCATGGCCGAGAGCGAGATTCGCGAGATCGGAGCCGACGCTTGCACCGGCCATATTCTCTCGGCGACCTATTTCCAGACGGTCGAGAACGAGGCGAATGAGCGCTTCGTAGGAGCATTCAAAGCCCGCTTTGGCCAGAACTTTACCACGAGCGTCTGGTCGCAGCCGGCCTATGCGCAGGTTCACCTTTTCGCCCGCGCGCTTGCTCGGGCCGGCTCGCTCGAAACCCATCGCATTTCCGAAGAAATTCTCCTGGAAGATTTTCTGGCTCCGGAAGGCCGGATCAATTTCGACGCCGATACCCGTCATCTCTGGCTGCATCCCCGCATCGGCGTGGCGCGCGCCGATGGACTTTTCGACATTGCCTGGCAGGCGCCTGGCCCGATCCGGCCGGATCCCTACCTGACGGCTTCGCGGTTCGAAGACGTTTGGCTGGAGGCCTGAGATGGCGGGACCGAGCAGGATCGTTCAGGATCTGCGGCGAGCACGCGTTCTGGTCGTTCATCCTCGCGACGAGGACGGCGACGTGCTCATCGCCCACCTCAAGCGCCTTGGCTGCGAGGTCCGGGCCACCTGGCCGCTACCGCCAGCCTTGCCTCCTGACGTAGACACCGTCTTCCTGCACGTCGAGGATGTGCATGTCGAGCACGCGCTGCAGATCATCGACCTCCAGCAGACGGCGATCATCGCGATCGTCACCTACGAGAGCCCGACCGCTCTCCAGGCTATCATCGATCTCAATGCCCACGGCGTTATCAGCAAACCATTGCGGCCGCTCGGCATTCTGACGCAATTTGCGCTTGCACGTTATCGGCATAGCTACGAAAAACGGCTCGCCGGCAAGGTGCAGAAACTCGAGGAAACCTTGAAAAGTCGCCGGCTCGTCGAAAAAGCCGTTTCAGCGTTGCGGGTGATGAATGGTCTCGACGAGGAGGCGGCCTATAAGCTCTTGCGCGATCAGGCGACGTCAAAACGCGTTCCGATGGCGACGATCGCCGAATCCATCATTGCCGCGCAAGACACCATGAAAAGCCTCGGACTTTCCATCAGCGCAAAAACTCAACCTTAAGTCGCCAACTCTTACCCCCTGAAAATGCCTGCTGAAGCGGCTTGACGGTCACATTCTTTCGTGCAAGCCTAAAGACAACGAGCAGGTTTGCTCGGCGGCAGGGCTGCCGCATTCACATCATGGCTATGTAGCCTCTGGTTCACGGATTGAATTCCGTGCCAGAGGTTTTTTGCGTTTGGAGACAAGATTGACCGTCAAGACCTCAGCCGCACGGACGGTAACCGTCGCAACCGTCCAGTTCGAACCGATCGTCGGTGATCGCGCCGGTAATCTCGCGGCTATCGAGCGGCTGGCGAGGACGGCAAAGGCCCAAGGCGCGGAGATCGTCGTTCTGCCGGAACTCGCCGATAGCGGCTATAACTTCCATGACGACGACGAGATCGCCGCATTGGCCGGCCCGGTACCCGGCGGCCCGAGTGCCGAGACGCTCTGCCGCCTTGCCGGAGAGCTTGGCCTTTACATCGTCAGCGGCGTTGCCGAGCAGGATGGAGACCGGTTTTACAACAGCGCTCTTCTCTGCGGTCCCGAGGGTTATATCGGCAAATACCGCAAGCTTCATCTGTGGAACAACGAAACCCGTCTGTTCAGAAAAGGTGATCTCGGGCTGCCGATATTCGACCTGCCCTTCGGCCGTATCGGCATCGCTATCTGCTACGACGGCTGGTTTCCGGAAACGTTTCGTCAGTTGGCGATGGCCGGCGCCGAACTGGTCTGCGTCCCCACCAACTGGGTACCGATGGCCGGCGCGGAAAGCGCTCCCGAGCCGATGGCCAATATCCTCCACAAGGCGGCCGCCCACACCAATGGCCTCTACATCGCCTGCGCCGACCGGATCGGCATCGAGCGCGGTCAGCCCTTCATCGGCCGCAGCCTTATCGTCGGTCCACAGGGCTGGCCGATATCCGGTCCGGCCAGTGCCGATCGCGAGGAAATCCTCCTTGCGCAAATCGATCTGTCGAGCGTGACGGAAACCCGCACGCTCAACAGCTTCAATCATCTGCTCGGCGATCGCCGAGCCGATGTCTACGGGTAACATCGACCCACTCAAGAAAGGGGAACAAAATGCAAATGAAAACCATAATGCTGACGCTGGCATCTGCGGCATTCGCCACCGCAGCTTTCGCCGAGGATCCGATCAAGATCGGCGTGCCGGTCGGGCTGTCTGGCGCAAACAGCGTGGTCGCGCCGTCCGTCGTCCAAGCTGCGGAGCTTGCCGTCGAAGAAATCAATGGCAAAGGCGGCGTGCTCGGGCGGCCTCTGCAGCTTGAGATCGCCGACGACGCGTCAGGTGCGGCCGGCGCGCAAAAGGCCTTCGATTCCCTGGTTTTCCAGAAGGAGGTGAACGTCGTCATCTCCATGGAGACGAGTGCTGCGCGCAATGCCGGCTTGCCGATCATTTCCAAGGGTGACGTGCCATACATCTACACGTCGTTCTACGAAGGCAAATCCTGCAACGCCAATCTTTTCGTCGATGCCTGGGTTCCGGAACAGCAGGTGCCGCCTGTCGTCGACAATTTCATCACCAAACAGGGCGCAAAGAAGTTCTTCCTGATCGGCTCGGATTATGCCTTCGGACGCGGCATGCTGACCTTCGCCAAGGGCTATATCGAAAAAGCCGGCGCTCAGATCGTCGGCGAGGAATATCTGCCGATGGATGGCAGCGACTGGACGGCGATCATCTCCAAGCTCCGCTCCTCCGGCGCCGATGCCATCATCACCTCGACGGCCGGCGGCGCACCGAACGTGACCTTGACCAAGCAGTTGCGCTCGTCTGGCGTCACCTTGCCTTACGGCAATCTCGCGGTCGACGAAGGCACCGCCAAGAGCATGGGCACGGATGCCAAGGACATTTTCCTCTCCGCATCCTACGTCACCGGCATCAACAGCCCGGAAAACAAGGCTTTTCTTTCGGCCATGGACAAGAAGTTCGGCAAGGAACTGCGCACACCGAACGATCTTTCGGTACCGCAATATGAAGCGATCTACCTTTACAAGGCAGCCGTCGAAAAGGCCGGCAGCACGGATACGGCGGACGTGCTCAAAGCCCTTCCTGACGTATCCTTCACCGGTCCGCGCGGCAAGATCTCCATGAACAAACAGCATCACGCGCCGCTGACGATGTATCTTGGCCAGGTAAAGGACGATGGCAGCGTTGCAGTCGTCGATAGCTTCAAGGACGTCGATCCCGGCGATCAGTGCCCGAATCTCTGAAACCAGCGTGGCGGGGCAGGGCGCCCCGCCTCCAGCATCGGAGTTCTAGAAATGACGCTCTTTCTTGATATTGTCAGCACTGCGGCCATTCTCTTCATCGTTGCCGCCGGGCTGCTTGCGATCTTCGGCGTGCTGAAGATCATCAATTTCGCGCATGGCGCATGGCTGACCATCGGGGCTTACTGCGCTGTCGTCGTCAGCGGGGTCGGCCTCAATCCGTGGCTTGCCATTCCCTTCGCGTTTCTGGTCGGAGCGATCCTCGGCGGTATTGCCGAGCGGTTCATCGTGCGGCCTCTCTATCGCCGCCCGCTCGACGCCATTCTTGCAACCTGGGGCCTTGGCATCGTCATCGGCCAGCTGATCACGCTCTGGTTTGGCCGCGACGTGCAGTTCACGCCGGCGCTGCTGCCTGGCACCTTCGATCTCTTTGGCACCGGCTATTCGTCCTACCGTCTTTTCGCGATCGTCGCGGCGATCGGTCTGGGTCTCGGCTTTACCTTGCTGCTCGATGGGACAAGGCTTGGCCTTTCCGCCCGCGCAGTCATCATGAATGAAACGCTGGCGCGCGGACTCGGTATCGATACCGAAAAGGTGCGGCTCGCGACCTTCATGATTGGTACCGGCCTTGCGGCCCTTGCCGGCGTACTGCTCGCGCCGCTGACCAGCGTCGATCCCAATATGGGCGTCGCCTGGCTGACAGGCGCCTTCATGCTGGTGATGGTCGCAGGCTCTTCTTTCACTGCGCTTGCTGCCGCCTGCCTCATCTTCGGGGCCGCTCAGGTGCTCGTCAGCACCTATTTCAGCCCAATCCTCGGCGGCATCACCGTGGCCGTCCTCTGCGCAATCACACTGCGCATACGTCCGAAGGGATTTGCCCGTGCGTGACAGACAAAAACTCCGGCTTGTCCTTCTTCTGGCGCTGGCGCTCACAGCTCTCCTCTTGATCGTCTTCGGACCGATGTTTCTCGGCCGCTTCAGCCTCAACGTGCTGACGCGCTCGATGATCTACGCCATGCTGGCGATCACCGTCGACTTGCTCTGGGGCTACACGGGTGTTCTCACCTTCGGGCAGGCGGCATTCTTTGGCGTGGGCGCCTATGCCACCGCCATGGTTCTCACCCATATCGGTGCAAGCCCGGCGCTTTTCGTCGTCGCACTTGTCGCCGCCGTGCTCGTTCCGCTCGTGCTTGGCCTCGCCGTCGGCTGGCTGTCGTTTTATCACGGATCGACACCGCTCTATGCCACAGTAATCTCGCTCGTGGTGCCGATCGTCGTCACACAGCTCGTCTTTTCGGGCGGCACCTGGACCGGTTCCTCGAGCGGCCTCGTCGGTTACGAAACTCTCCCGCTCGGGCTTTCCGGCTATTTCCGCCTGTCGGGCGCGTGCCTGCTGGCCTTGGCCGTTCTTGCCATCGTCTTCGTCCGGTCGGACGCCGGCCGTCTGCTCGTTGCAATCCGCGATAATGAAGCCCGTATCGCCTACCTCGGCATGAATCCAGCTCGGCTGAAGATCGCCCTGACGGGCGTTCTGGCCGGGGTATGCGGCCTGGCGGGCTTCCTTTTTGCCAACGCGTCCGGTGTCGTCGCTCCTGAAAACACCGGTTTCGTTTTTGGAACCGAACTCGTCGTCTGGACGGCGCTCGGTGGCCGGGGAACGATTATCGGACCGTTGTTCGGCGCAATCGGCATCGATTATCTGAGTGCCAGCCTTTCGGGCGATCTGCCCTTCCTGTGGCAACTGATCATCGGAGCGCTCTTCGTCGCCATGATCATCCTTTTGCCGGGCGGCCTCGCTTCCCTGGTGACGCGTTTCCTGCAGTCGGCGAACTCCAGCAGCATTCTCAAATCCTTGCCGACGCGCATCGTCGCCAAGGATGGTGCGTTGGCAGGCAAAAGCCTTCTGTCGATCCGCGGTCTCGGCAAGTCCTATGGCAGCTTCGCCGTCCTCAAGGGCATCGACCTTGAAATCGGCGCCGGCGAACTCGTCAGCCTGGTCGGCCCCAATGGCGCCGGCAAGACCACGCTGATGCGTTGTCTGTCGGACGGTACCCAGCAGATCGAAGGTCAAGTGGACATCATCGGTACCAATATTGCCGGTCGTGCACCCGAACGGATCGTCGCCCTCGGCGTCGGCCGGAAATTCCAGGTTGCCAGCATCTTCGACAGCATGACGATCGGCGAATGCCTGAAGATGGCGCGTTTCAGCCGCGAGAGACCCAACCCGATGCGATCGCTTGGCGAGATCATGCTGCCCGCAGCGGCGGCCGAGATCCTAACGCTCACCGGCATGGCGGATATGCTGGACAAGCCGGTGTCGCTGCTGTCGCACGGTCAAAGGCAGGCTCTCGAACTGGCGATGGTCGTCGCTCTGGAACCACGCATCATTCTTCTCGACGAGCCGACCGCGGGTCTTACCAAGGCCGAGCGCATGACCATCGGAACCATCCTCAAGAAGCTGACGGACGAAATGGGTTTCGCCGCCATCCTGGTCGAACACGATCTGGATTTCGTGCGCGACATATCGAGCCGCATCGTGGTTCTCCACCAGGGCAAGCTCGTTCTCGACGGCACGGTGAATGACGTGGTCAATTCCGAAACGGTTCGCACCATCTACGCGGGAGGCGCCCATGGCTGATACGTTCAAACTCAAGCTCAGCGGCGTATCGAGCGGATATGGCGCGGTCGATGTCGTCAATGGCGTGTCGCTCGCCATCCGGCCGGGCGAGATCTTCGCTCTCATGGGCAAGAACGGCATGGGCAAGACGACCCTGCTGAAGACGATCCTTGGCTTCCTGCGTGTCGGCAAAGGCAAGATCGAGGTGGACGGTGCTGCTATCACCGACAGCAAGCCTGCCGAGCTGATCGCTTCCGGCATCGGCTACGCTCCTCAGGAATTGCCGTTGTTTCAGGATCTCTCCATCCGCGACAATCTGCGCCTGGCGCTCAAGGGCGATCGGGATTTGGCATCCGCACTGGAGCGGGTCTACGGTTATTTCCCGTTCCTGAAGGACCGGCTGCCGCAGAAGGCCGGCACGCTATCGGGCGGGGAGCAGAAAATGCTGATCCTCGCGCGGGCGCTGATGCTGCGGCCAAAACTGCTGCTGATCGACGAAATCTCCGAAGGCCTGCAGCCCTCCGTCGTCCAGAACATCGCCAAAGCATTGAGGGACGATCGCGAAACGCGTGGCACGACCATCCTGCTCGTCGAACAGAACCTGGATTTTGCCCTTTCGGTGGCCGACCGCTGGGCCATTCTCAAACTCGGAGCGATCGAAGACGAAAGTCTCAATGATCCAGATAGCCGCGGCCGTGTGCTGCAACACCTGAAGATCTAGGGAGCGGGAGCAAATGCGCGACCCATGGAACGCTTTCATGCCCTATCCGGATGCGGATGTCGGGCACGCGGCCATCGGTCCGCTTTCCGGCCTTCGCCTGGCGGTCAAAGACCTTTTCGATGTTGCCGGCTATCCGACCGCGGCCGGCAATGCCGCGGTGCTCGCAGGCTCCGGCATCAAGACATCGACGGCGCCTCTGGTCCAAACGCTGCTCGATGCCGGCGCCTGTTTCGTCGGCAAAACCAATACGGATGAGCTCGCCTATTCCCTGATCGGCGGCAACATCCATTTCGGCATGCCGATCAACCCGCGCGATCCCGACCTCATCCCCGGCGGATCGTCGTCGGGCTCGGCCGTTGCGGTTGCCGCTGGCCTCGCAGATATCGGCCTTGGAACAGACACGTCCGGCTCCATCCGTCTGCCCGCCGCCGTCAACGGCCTCATCGGCTGGCGGCCGACACATGGAAGCCTCGACAACAGGGCGCTGCGTCCGCTGGCGCCAAGCTTCGACGTGCCGGGCTTCATGACGAGAAGCCTGGAACCAATGGCCGCGCTGATGAGCGCCGTCGGCATGCCTGCGGCAAATGACCGACCACCATCTATTCTCGTTCCCGAGGATATTTTCGCAACCATTGACGGCGCGGTCGCCGACGAGATGATCGCGAGCCTTCGATCAACGGGCATGCCTGTTCGCAGGACCAATGCTATCGCCTCGTTCTGCCTTTCCGATCTTGCTTTGGCGTTCATCACCATCCTGCAAAGGGAAGCCTGGGAAAGCAACAGAACACTCTTCGAGCGGAGCCCTGAAGCCATTGCGCCCGATATTGCGGCGCGTCTTCTGTCAGGATCTCGCCTGGACGACGAGGAAGTGCGCGAGGCAGGCAGGATCCGCAAGCTGTTTTCCGCGGAGATCGACCGATTGTTTTGCGAAAATGTGGTTGTCGCTCTTCCGACCTTGGCCATGAACCCGCCAAGGCGCGATGCAGAACTGGAACGCTTTGCCGCATTTCGTTCCGCCTGCATCAAGCTTTTGTGTCTCTCGGGCCTTGGCGGTTGCCCACAACTGGCTTTCCCCATTGTCAATTGCGCGGGAAATGTTTCGCTTTCCTTGTTCGGCGCAAGGAGCGCCGACAGGATGCTTATGAATGTGGCCCGGCAATTAACGGCTGAGTGAAAGAGCAGATGCGGTGAGTTTCCGCCGTCCGTCCCCGCGGCTTGCGACCGGCCGATGAAATTGTCGGTCGTCGGCGGCACCTGAATCGCAGCACGGCGCGCTTGGTTATTGCGGACCGCCGGCTTTGCGTCGTCGCCGGCTGACCATCATTCCGCCGACGATGAGAACAATTCCGGCCGCGTTCGCCCAAAATGATGCGGGAACGGCGCTGATATAATCAAACGCTACCCCTGTCACCATCTGGCCACCGATGATCAGCAGAGCCGAATTCACCGCTCCGATTCGAGCAATGACCCAACTGCCCGCCGCCACGAAGATGACGCCGATAGGACCACCCAGATAGGCATACCAAGGCGCCTCGGCAGCGCCCGCAGGAAGCAGACCTCCGACAAAGAGACCCAGGCAGGTGAGGGCAGCAAAGCCTATCGCATGATTCCAAAAGGATGCGATCAGTGGCGTCGTCGATATGCTCAACCGTCCATTGAGCTGACGACTGAGGCCGACGAGCACACCGCCCAGGCACGCCAGGAGAATGAACACCGTCATGCCGCACCTCGCCCAAACAGTATAATGAGTGCGGCCCCCGTTACGACCAAGCCGAGTGCTACGATGTCTCGTCTATCTGGGCGCCGCTTTGGCAGACCGAACAGTCCCCAACTGTCGGCCGCGAGGCTGAAGGCGACCTGGCCTGCCAAACCCAAAGCCAAGGTGCCGGAGAGCCCGAGCGGTGAGTTGACCGCGGTCGAGGTCAGAATGACTGTTGCAGCGCCGGATATCCCACCGAGATAGGACCATAAAGGTGCGTTGGGGGCTTTTTCTACCAACGGCATGCGCCGGCGGTGGACCACCAGGAGAAGAATGACGGCTGCGATGATGCCTGTGCCGTGTGCGGTCCAGGATGAGAACAGGGGATTGCCATAACGGGCCAACTCGCCGTTGAGGTGCACCATGAAAGTCAGGAGTCCACCCGTGGCAAAAGCTCCGATGAAGTAGATGGGATGCGAATTACGTGCTTCGGTGGTCATTGCAGATCCCGTCAAAGAATCGATTGCGCCCGATATTTTTCAAATTGCCACTACAGCGCCGCGTCTTTTTGGACGCGCAAAGGACGCTGCAGCACTCGCCTGGACGAATGCGTCGACCATGGTTCCTGATTAGGACGGTACGTCTCAGCGGATTTCCTGCCTGGCGTCAATCGTGGTTCGACAAACATCCCTTCCATTGACGCGCCCTTCCAGCAGATGGCTAATAGTCCGGTGCCGTCACTGCCGTGCAAGCATGGAGGATGCGATGCTGATCAAGGGCGCACGAACGTTCGTGGTGCGGGATGCGGGCGGCTTCGTCGCACATGTCAATATGCCGGGCTGGTTGAAGCCGAAGCCGACCGATCACGGCCAGGGCCCTCTCGCCATGGTCGTTGAATCCATCCTCGATCCCGGCCGCCTGATCGCGATGCACGAGCACCGGAACGACGAGATCATTTCCTGGGTGCCTGAAGGCGTCATGCGCCACGACGACAAGGCCGTTGGCCGCTTGGTGGTCGACCGCGATCATCTGATGGTGATGAATGCCGGGGTCAGCTTCTGGCATTCCGAAGAGACGCTGGCATCCGATCCGCCTCTGCGGATGCTGCAGATCCTCGTCCGCCCTTATGCGGTCGATCTGGAGCCAAGGATCCAGCATGGGCCGATGCCACGTGCCGCGGCCAACGTCTGGCGACACCTGGTCGGGCCTGAAGGAGAGAGCGCCCCCTTCTATGTCCGCAGCGCGATCGACGTCTTCGATATCCGGCTAGACGCAGGCATACGAGTGGAATTCCCGCAGAAACACGGCCGAGAGCTCTATTTCTATGTCTTTAGCGGTTTCGTTGTGGTCGAGACGCAGACCTTTGCAGAAGGGGAGCAGGGGCTGCATTTATCTGATGACAAGCTCGAAGTAGAGGCGCAGAGTGCAAGCACGTTGGTCGCCTTTCTGCTCGACCCGAACGCATCTATCACCAGGCAGGGAACTGTCGGCGACCACAAGAAGATCCCGCCGGCAATCATTATTCGCGCGTTCCTGCGATGGAGGAAATTTCGCCATATATGGCGTCGTCATCTTTCGCATCGCCGCTCGAAGACCGAAAAGGCGATATGAATGGAACAAGGATGCCCCTAGCGGGTTTCGAACCTTAGCGTTCAATAGGAGGAGCATTTCATGCCTACGGTTGCCGCGACACCCATCACCCCACCGGACCAGCACGTGGTAACAGCGCGCGAGGCCATCGAGCCGCTTTATGAGAAGCTCGAGCTTCAAACGGAATCGCTGGTCCTGTCTGCGGCGTTGGAAGCGGGATGGTCTTCTGATGAGGCAACCGAGGCATTGGCAGCGCTCAGACTGCAGGACGCACTTTCCACCCTTGGACGAACGGCCTGACCGAGAAACCGACAAGATCGGCTGCGAGGTTGGCAAAGCACCTTCCGGTTCTATCAGATAGGAGATCAACAAGGCTCGACCTTGGTTGAAATCTTCGCCGACGTATTGTATATGCCTATGTATATACACAGGAGTCTGATGTGGCCTATTCCCGACATCAAGAGCCTATCCCCCCGCGGGAGGCGAAGCTTTTCAGAAACAACAAGAGTCAGGCTGTGCGAATCCCAGCTGACTTTGAGCTACCCGGTGACCGAGTGATGATCCACCGCGATGGCGATCGGCTCATTATTGAGCCTGTGTACCGCAAAAACCTCCTGGAGGTTCTCGCCGGTTTGGAGCCGCTTGGTCCTGACGATCAGTTTCCTGATGTAGACGATACCCTGCTTCCTGTGAAGAAAATTGACCTTTGAGCAGGCTTTATATGCTGGACACCAATATCGTGTCGGAGCTTGCTCGAAACCCCAGGGGCGTAGTCGCCCAACGCATCGCCGAAGTTGGGCCCGATGCAATCTGCGTCAGCATTATCACGGCGTCGGAGTTGCGCTACGGGTGCGCCAAGAAGGGATCATCGAAACTTCTAGCACAGATCGAAGCCATCCTCGGCAGCGTAGCGGTGCTTGCGCTGGATGTGCCTGCCGATGCTGCATACGGCGGCATCCGCGCTGAACTGGAGGCCGCTGGCAAGCCTATCGGTCCGAATGACCTATTCATCGCCGCCCACGCCTCTGCGCTCGGAGCAGTTCTAGTGACAGCGAACATCGGCGAGTTCATGCGGATCCGCGCCTTGCAGGTCGAAAACTGGCTGGTTTGATGGCCATAAGCCCAGACGTCCATAGTTCCATCTGTTCCATAACATAGATTACGCCACTTTCGCAATCATAGATTGCCAACATTAGCAAAATCTCCTCTTAGTTGCCTAAAGGCACTCGGCTGAAATGTCCCCGTTTGATGATCGTAGCTCGTAGAGCACGTGATGGCGCAACGGATGCCCTTCGGCCAAATTGGGATGATCGAACTCACCGATCCGGTTCATCCCCAGTCGTCTCATCAAACCCCAGGAATTGCTGTTTGCGGGCACTGTGAAGCTGACGATGCGGTTAAGCTTCAGCTCGTTGAACGCAAAGTCGAGAGACCGTTCCGCGGCCTCACGTGCATATCCGGCGCCGTGCCGAGAGGCTGAAAGCCGCCAACCGATTTCGACTGCCGGGGCAAATGGCAAAGCAGGTGAAACCTTGGCGAGGCCGCACATGCCGATCAACTGGCGGCTTGCCTTCTCCTCCAGCGCCCAAAATCCCCAGCCATGATCCTCGAAGTGCCGGTCGATACGGTCGAGCATCGCATCCGACTGTTCGTCGGTCAGAGGATTGAGATATCTGACAACGTCGGGTTCCTCATTGATCGCAGCGAAGGGCTTGCGATCTTGCTGCTGCCAGGGCCTCAAAATCAGGCGTTCAGTTTCGAGTTGCATCGTCCCTCACCATCGCTCCTACCAGAGCGTCATATGACGGTTGACGTCCTTGTAGAGCAGGTAGCGGAAAGGGCCGGGGCCACCGGCGTAGCATGCCTGCGGGCAGAAGGAGCGCAGCCACATGAAGTCGCCAGCCTCGACCTCGACCCAATCCTGGTTCAGCCGATAGACGGCCTTGCCTTCCAGCACATAGAGACCGTGCTCCATGACATGGGTTTCCATGAATGGGATCACGGCACCCGGCTCCAAAGTCACGATATTCACGTGCATGTCGTAGCGGACATCGGCCGGATCGATGAACCGGGTCGTCCCCCAGCGTCCATCGGTATCGGGCATTGCCGAGATGGGGTGCTGGTCCTCATGCGTGACGATCGCCGGCGGCGGTTCCAACCCCTCGACCTCCTGAAAAGCCTTTCGAATCCAGTGGAATTTTGCCGCAGTCGAACCGCTATTTTTCAGGCGCCAGACCGAGCCCGCCGGAAGATAGGCGAACGAACCGGCGCGCAGCGCATGGCTGTTGCCGCCGAGCTCCACGGTCATCTCGCCTTCGACGACGAACAGAACCGCTTCGGCCCGCTTGTCGGGCTCCGGCCGATCGCTTCCGCCGCCGGGCTGAACCTCCATCACATACTGCGAGAAGGTCTCGGAGAAACCGGAGAGCGGCCGGGAGAGAACCCATGCCCGTGTCCCCGTCCAATGCGGAAGGACGCTGGTGACGATGTCGGTCATGACGCTGCGCGGGATGACCGCATAGGCTGTGGTGAAGACGGCCTTGCTGGAAAGCAGCTCGGTTTGCGGCGGCAATCCGCCGAGTTTGGAATAATAATCTCTGTTCATCGGTCCAGGCTTCGCGGCATGTGGCACTGCATCTGCTTTATGCGCCGCTCATCGTCCAGGCAACTCTTAATTCGGCCCGTCAAAATCGATGGGGAGCCGCCCGGCCGGGTTTCCGTCAGAACTCGACTTCCAGTTCGACGATCTCGTCCGGCTCGGCCATCGCGCCTTCGGTCCACTCGCGCATCAGCGGCCAGGACAGCACCGTTTCCACATAGACTTCGAGCTGCGGTTCGAGCTCCACCGCATAGGTGCGGAAGCGGGTGCAGACCGGCGCATACATCGCATCGGCCACGGTCGGCGCGGTCCCGAAAAGCCACGGCCCGCCGCTCGCGTCGAGGCATTCAGTCCAGATCGCCTTGACACGCTCGACATCGGGCCGCGCGCCCGAAAATATCTTGAAGCTCGCATGCCGCGCCTTGAGGTTCATCGGCAATGCTGATCGCAGGTTATGGAAACCCGAATGCATCTCGCCCGAGACCGACCGGCAGCGGGCGCGCGCCGCCCGCTCGACGGGCCAGAGCCCGGCAGTCGGCGTCACTTCGTGGAGATATTCGGCAATCGCCAGCGTGTCCCAGACCGTCACATCGTCATGGGTCAGCCTCGGCACCAGAACCGATGGTGAAAGCAGAAGCAGTTCCTGACGCGCCTCGTCATCCATCTCCACAAGGACTTCGGTGAAATCCAGCCCCGCCATCCGGCATAGCAGCCAGCCGCGCAGAGACCATGAGGAGTAGTTCTTCGAGGAAATCGTCAGTGCAGCTTGCGACATCGGGCTCGTATCCTTGTCGGACAATGTTGCTTCTTCCTCGATAATCTTCTCGCATGGCAGAACATATTCCACTAGCATTTTTTGCACCGCCGCATCGATGCGGCAGTGCGGGAGATTTCGGCCATGCTCTACCAGGCCTATCAGTTCCAGGATGATCTCATCGCGCCGCTCCGCGATCTGGCGCGGCGCCTGCAGATCTTCTCCGCGACAGCGCTCTGGGGATCCGGCAGCGAAATGGGACGGCACTTCGCCGCCGCGCTGGAGATGATCTCACGCTTCGAGATCACCCACCAGCGTCCGGATTTCGCTATAGACTCGGTCATGATCGGCAATCGCGTGGTGCCCGTCACCGTCGAGACCGTACTCGACATGCCCTTCGGCACGCTGCTGCACTTTGCAACGGACACCGATGCAAAGCGGCCGCGGGTGCTGGTCGTCGCACCGCTGTCCGGCCATTTTTCCACGCTGCTGCGTGGCACCGTGCAGACTCTGCTGCGCGACCACGACGTCTACATCACTGACTGGGTCAACGCCCGTGACGTGCCGCTGTCGGCCGGACGCTTCGGCATGGACGACTATGTCGATTACATCATGCATTTCCTGGAGGAAATCGGCCCCGGCGCTCATATCCTCGCCGTCTGCCAACCCTGCGTACAGGCGCTGGCCGCCGTTGCCGTGATGTCGGAAGAGCGGCATCCCGCCACCCCGCGGACCATGACGCTGATGGCCGGGCCGATCGATCCGCGCGAAAGCCCGACGAAGGTCAACGAACTTGCCGTATCGAAGTCGCTCGCCTGGTTCGAGAACTCGCTGATCACGGGCGTTCCTTGGCGTTATCGGGGCGCCGGGCGGCGGGTCTATCCCGGCTTCCTCCAGCTCGTCGCTTTCATGTCGATGAACATGCAGCGCCACCAGGACGCTCATCGCAGGCTCTACGACCATCTGGCGAAGGGCGAGACGGCCGAAGCCGGCAAGATCAAGAAGTTCTACGACGAATATTTCGCCGTGCTCGACCTCACCGAAGAATTCTACATCGAAACCATCGAACGCGTCTTCCAGAAGGCGGAACTCGCGACCGGCGACCTCACCCACCATGGCCGCAAGGTCGACCCGGGCCAGATCCGCAACACGGCGCTTTTGACCGTCGAGGGCGGCCGCGACGACATCTGCGCGCTCGGCCAGACGTCGGCCGCGCACGATCTCTGTCGTTCGTTGCGCCCGCATCTGAAGCGCCATCATCTTCAGGCCAATGTCGGACATTACGGCGTCTTCAGCGGCCGCCGCTGGGAGGGGGAAATCTACCCGGTCGTGCGCAACATGATCCTGGCGATGGAATAGCGCTCGTCAGATCCGAAACGCGATGGCGAGTCTACCGATCGGCCATGACCAGGTGGCCCGGCCCGACTTCGCGATAAGACGTGCTCGCAGGCTGATAGTCGACGGCGCGCATCGGGCTCTTGATTTCGTCATTCGCCACCATCCGCTTTTCATGGCGACGGTCCGGATCGGGCACGGGCACTGCCGCGATGAGTTTCTTCGTATAGGGATGCTGCGGATTTTCGAAGACCGCGGATCGCGGGCCGATCTCGACGATCTCGCCGAGATACATCACCGCCACACGGTGGCTGACGCGTTCGACCACCGCCATATCGTGCGAGATAAACAGGAAGGCAAGGTTGAGGCTCTGCTGCAGGTCGAGCATCAGGTTGATGACCTGTGCCTTGATCGAGACGTCGAGCGCCGAGACACTTTCATCGGCGACGATGACCTTCGGCTGCAAGGCAAGCGCGCGGGCAATGCAGATACGCTGGCGCTGGCCGCCGGAAAACTCGTGCGGATAACGCGCGGCCATCTCCGGTAACAGGCCGACCTTCACCAAAAGATCGGCGACGACGTCTTTCGCCTGCTTCGAATTACCCATCCTGTGTTCGAGATAGGGTTCGGCGATCGCGGCACCAACCGTCATGCGCGGATTGAGGCTGGCAAAGGGATCCTGAAAGATCATCTGTACGGATTTGCGCATGTCGCGCAGATCCTTCCGGTCGAGGCCGAGCACCTCCCTGCCCTCGACCAGAACGGAACCGGCCTGCGGCTCGATGAGCCGCATGATGGCGCGGCCGGTCGTCGACTTGCCGCAGCCGGATTCGCCGACGAGCGACAGGGTCTCGCCGGCATGAAGATCGAAGGAGACGTTTTCGACCGCATGCACCCTGCTGGTCAGCCGGCCGAACAGGCCGGAATGAATGTCGAAGCGCTTGGTGAGGTTCTTCACCTGTAGGACAGGCGTCGCTGCCACCGTATCGGCGACCTCGGCGGGAATATCCGATTCACCCGTTGCGGTATTGACCACGGGAAAGCGCAGCGGCCTTTGCCTGCCCTGCATGGAGCCGAGCACCGGCACGGCTGAAAGCAGCGCTCTCGTATAGGGATGTTTGCCGCGGTGAAAAATATCGGCGGTGGCGCCGCTTTCCACCTGTTCGCCGCGATACATCACCACCGTCCGGTCGGCGATCTCGGCGACGACGCCCATGTCGTGGGTGATGAAGAGAACGGAGGTCCCCTCCTCATCCTGCAGCATCTTGATCAGGTCGAGAATCTGGCCCTGGATGGTGACGTCGAGCGCCGTCGTCGGCTCGTCGGCGATCAGCAATTTCGGCCGCGAGGCAAGCGCCATGGCAATCATCACCCGCTGGCGCATGCCGCCGGAGAAACGATGCGGATATTCGCCGAAGCGCGAGGCAGCCGAGGGGATGCGGACCTTTTCCAAGAGCCGGATCGTCTCGGCTTTGGCATCGGCCCTGCTCATATCGGAATGGCAGAGCAGCGCCTCGGATATCTGGTCGCCGATGGTGAAGAGCGGATTGAGCGATGTCATCGGCTCCTGGAAGATCATCGCCACCTCGTTGCCGCGCACCTGCCGCATGGCATTTTCCGACAAGGCCAGAAGGTCGCGTCCGCCGAGCATGACGCGGCCCTCGACACGGCTCGTATCCGCCTGCAGCAGCCGCATGATCGAGAGCGAGGTGACGCTCTTGCCCGAACCGGATTCGCCGACGATCGCCACCGTCTCCGCTGGCGCCACCGTGAAAGAAACATCGCGTACGACCGGTTTCCAGACGCCGTCCACCAGAAAGGAGGTCGTCAGCCTGTCGACGGAAAGAACGTCGGTCGTCGTCTGGATCGGTTTCGTTTGGGCGCTGGCCATTTACTGTTCCTCTTGCGGCGGATGAGCGGCGGCGGTTCAATCCGGCCAGCGCAGCACACCGTCGAAACGGTGCCTGCTGCGGTTTTCGATCGGCGTTGCGATGATCTCGTTGGAGGCGCGCGCCTTGTCGAGTTCCTGCGCCAGGCGCTCCGCCACGATCGTCTCCTCGCCCGGGTGCAGATTGCACGGGTCGAGATAGAAATAGCGGTGCTCCACCTCATGATCGCGCACGATGATCGGCGGGTTGCCCTTGGCAAGCGCATCGGCCAGATCCCAGGCGGTGATATGGGCTTGCTCGGGATCGACGATCAGGCGCAGCCGATCGAGCGGATTGTTGGTCGGATCAGGCTCGATCAGCGCGGTGAGGCCAGTGCGGCCGTCGAGCGTGCGCTTCCACAGGTTGAGATAGCCGGTCTCGCGTTCCCGGATGCCGGCATGGTCGCGGTTTTCCCAGGCTTCGAGTGCCGCCATGACGCCGAAGATGCTCTCCTTGCCGACCTTCATGCCGCGGCCGATGCCCATGTTCTGCAGGAAGGCATGGCGCACCAGCTCCTTCCTGCCGGCAACGATACCCGAGGTCGGGCCGCCGAGGAATTTGTGGCCGGAGTAGAGCGCGATATCGGCTCCCTGCTCCAGGAAGATGCGCAGGTCATATTCCGAGGCCGCGTCGACGATGACGGGCACGCCCTTGGCATGGGCGATCTCGACGAATTCCTTGAGGTTCAGCAGGCCGTAGTCGACAACATGGTGGGAGACGACATAGACGGCGGCGGCGGTCTTGTCGGTGATGGCGTTTTCCATGTGGAAGCGGTGCGTCGAGGTCGCCTGCCCCACAAGCACGACCTTGCCGCCGGCAAGCCGGATCGCCTGGTCGACCGGGGCGCCGTAACTGACGACATGGCCCATCTGCACCAGCACCTCGTTCTTCTCCGACACCACATCCGGCAGCTTCTCGATCGCCAGCAGGTTATTGCCGGTGATTGCGCCGGCGACGGCAAGCGAAATGCCGGCCGAGCAGGAGGCGGTGACGAAGCCCGCCTCGCCGCCGGTCAGCCTTGCGATGACGGCGCTTGCCTTGCGCTGCAGGTCGTTGATCTCGACAAAGTGCGGCAGGATCGATGCCATCGCGCTGATCGCTTCGGCAACGACGATCGAGGCGCCGAGGCTGGTCATCGTGCCCGATACATTGATGACAGGGCGAAGGTCAAGCGATGGGCGGATATCAGTGGACATGGAGATCTCCAGGATTCTGGGTCGAAAAACGAAACATGGGGCGGTCGATCAACTGTGTCGAACTCCCGTCAGCCGTGCAAGGCGACGATCGCCTCGATCTCGACGGTGATGTTGCCGGGCAGCGAGCCGAAGCCGACGGCCGAGCGGGCATGTTCGCCCGCCGGCCCGAAGACTGCGATCAACAGATCCGAGCAGCCGTTGATGACGCTTGGATGATCCTCGAAATCAGGCACGGCATTGACCATGCCGAGCAGCTTGACCACCCGCTTGACGCGGGCGAGATCGCCCAGCGCATCCTGCATGACGGCAAGCAGATTGATGCCGGTCAGCCGCGCGTGACCGTAGGCCTGCTCGACACTGACCCCACCGCCGACCTTGCCGGCATGCATGAAGCCGTCGGCCTCGCGCGGGCCCTGCCCGGAGAGATAGAGCATATTGCCTTCGATCACGTGCGTCACGAAATTGGCGATCGGCGGCGGCGGCGGCGGAAGCGTTATGCCGAGGGCCGCAAGCCGTTCGTAAGGCGAGTTCTCGACTTTGCCGGCGGCGGTAGGAAACTGATTCACGCAAACTCCTGTCATGCAATTTTCGATTAGGCGAATTTCGATTGGGCCGACGCTTGGTCGGCGGATTAAAGATCCTTGCGCAGTCTTGGATCGAGCATGTCCCTGAGGCCATCGCCGACCATCTGCAGCGACAGCACGGAGAGGATGATGGCGACACCCGGAAACAGCGTCATCCAGTCGGCCTGGCCGATATATTGGCGGCCGGCGGCAATCATCGTTCCCCAGGTCGGGATTTCGGGGCTGACGCCGAGGCCGAGGAAAGACAGGCCGGCTTCGGCAAGCATCGCGCTGGCGAATAGGAACGTCGCCTGCACGAGGATCGGCGACAGCAGATTTCGCAGCACATGCCGCGTCATGATATGGAAGGTCGAAATGCCGAGCGCCCTCGCCGCCTCGACATAGGGGAGTTCACGAATGACCAGCGTCGATGCGCGCACGATGCGGGCAAGCCGCGGCGCATAGACGATCGACAGCGCGATGATCACCGTCGTCAACGACGGGCCGAGGGCGGCGACGAGCGCGATTGCCAGCAAAATATCGGGGAATGCCATCATCGCATCGATCAATCGGGCGATCGGCGTGTCGAGCTTCTGGAAAAAGCCGGCAAGCAGGCCGAGCGTCACTCCGATCACGGCCGACAAGGTCACAACAGCCGCACCGACGAGCAGCGACAGGCGGCCGGCGAAGATGGTGCGTGAGAAGACGTCGCGGCCGAATTCGTCGGTGCCGAAGACAAAGGTGCCGCTCGGCGGTTTCAGCCGGTTGACGATGGAAAGCTTCGACGGCGAATAGGGCGCGACAAGAGGCGCGAAGACTGCCAGAAGCACGAAAATTGTCAGGATCAGCAGGCCAAAGGCGACCGTCTTGCGCTTCAGCAGGCGCCTGGCGAATTTGCTGCCCTCACCTTCGACTGATTTGATTGCGATATCGGCCATCAGTAGCGCACCCTCGGATCAACAAGCAGATAGAGCATGTCGATCGCAAAATTGATCAGCACGTAGAGCGCGGCGATGACGAGCAGCGCGCCCTGGATGACGGGATAATCGCGGCGTAGCACCGCCGAGACGACGAGGTTGCCGACACCGGGCAGCCCGAAGACGGTCTCGGTGACGACGGCGCCTGAAATCAGGACCGCTGTCGTCAGGCCGATCACCGTCAGGATCGGGATCAGCGCATTCTTCAGCGCGTGCTTGAGGATCACCCGACGCTCGATCAGCCCCTTGGCGCGGGCCGTACGGATATAATCGTCGCCGAGCACATCGAGCATCGACGCGCGAGTGAAACGCAGGATCAGCGCCGAGGAGACGATGCCGAGCGCAAAGGCAGGCAGCGTCAGGTGATACATGCGCTCGAAAAAGGTCGAGCCCGGACCGCCATAACCCGAGACCGGGAAGAGGTTGAGCCTGACGGCGAAGAACTGCATCAGGATCAGGCCGAGCCAGAAGCTCGGAATGCTGGCGGCAAACATCGCAAGCGTCGTTGCTGCCTGGTCTATGAAGGAACCGCGCCGATAGGCGGCATAGATGCCGATCGGCAAGGCGATGATGCTGGCGATGGCAAGTGAGAACAGTGTCAGGAAGAAGGTCGGCTCGGCCCGATCGAGCAAGGCCGAGGTGACAGGCATGTTGAGGAAGATCGACTGGCCGAGATCACCTCTCAGCATCTGGCCGATATAATAGACATATTGCAGGCCGAGCGACTGATCGAGGCCGAGCCGGGCCCTGAGGTCGGCAATATCCTGCGGCGTCGCATCCGGCCCGAGCATCACGGCGGCCGGATCGCCCGGGGTCACGCGCACGATGACGAAGACGATCGTGACGACGAGAAACATCACGACGATCATGCCGAACAGGCGCTGGAGGATGTAGCGTATCATCCGAACCATGCTCCAGCGCTTGGTCCATGTGGCATCGTAGCGGAATCCGCCGATCCTCT